>JBBSVZ010000151.1:0-1074 GCA_038046545.1 Nanobdellota archaeon
GCTTGAGACGGCAAAATTGAAAAAAGGGCAGTTCATGGACAGGCTGGAGCAGTTTCTGCTCGAAAAACCGATGGAGCCACCGGCAAAAAATTGGCTTAAACGATTTGTAAATGAAGGCGATTTTGATTTCAGTAAATGGGAATTTCCTTCCATACTGCCATCTGATTTAGAGAATATTAACCTGAACAAACCCAAGCGTAACCCTGATGGCACTCTTGTCTCAGGATGCGGAGATATAAAATGCGAAGCCCCGGATGCATCTATTATTGCAGAATGCGGGGCAAAAAGAAAAATTTCTGTCTCGTGGACTACAGAACCGGAAAATGCTAAGAATGTAGATAAATGGCAAATAGAATTAATCCCATCAAGAGATGATTATGATGAAGATGTGGATTCAGGCGAGTTGCCTCAAGTCAGAAAGAATGCAACGCAGAAATCAGGAAAGATTTCACTTGATATTGATGTTGAAAGCTTAGGAATTGTTGAATGGGTACAGATCAGGGTTGTAGGGCTTGATGCAAATGGAACTGAAATTACCAGTAAAAATAACTCTGCCATTGAAGCCCTGTCTGAAAGGATATATCTCCAGCAGAGTCAGACTGAAGATGTTGAGCCAAAGCATAAGCTTAAAACCGCCCCGAATCTGCCATTTGGTTATCTGGAGATTGCCCAAACATACGCTAAAGAAGAATGGAGAACTACACCGCAAGGATGGAAAGACGGAGAGGGAGATATTGATTATTTCAGCGTATTGGTTGGAGATTCTTCGGTTTGCCGGATTGAAATAAGTAGTATCCTTCGTCTCTTTGAGATGAAAAGCATTAGTTCATGCAATGATTTTGGACGATATTCATATAGAGTTGATGACCTTGATAAATTTGATGAACAAAAAATATCCATCCGACCACCATATTTTGCAAGTTTTCCTTCATGGATATTGAAAGAAGCTGAACGATTCAAAGACCAACGCAAAATATTATTTAAGCATATCGGAGACAAATCTCAACAAAATGGAATTATTGAGACAGCAGACTGGGAATCTGAATTTGCAAATACAACGCTTTTTAATAGGGC
>JBBSVZ010000152.1:0-8232 GCA_038046545.1 Nanobdellota archaeon
ATGCTATAAAACCCCCAAGTGCTAATGCAATTGTTTACACCTACACTAATCCAATGAGTTTTTACCTTAAAAGGGTTTCAGAAGGATTAACGAATGGAGAATTCGAACAAATAGGAACCAGGCTCATAAGCCCGACTATTAAACCTTTAATAGAGTGGTACGCTGATTCAATTTCAATGTATCTTGAACCGATCCAAAGTAGAGGTTGGGTTGTTGCAAGATATGGACGTCCAAATGATTTTGTTGTGCTTTCTGACCACCCTGAATTTCCTGATGGAAGTCCAATAAACGAATCAAATATTGAGAGAATCCTGGAAACCGAATGGAGTCTGATTATGCTTCGTAAAGGTTCCAGTTAAATTTTTAAACAACCCCCAATGCAGAATGGCAATGGACGTCAAGCTTACAACCCAACCATTGCTGAAATCAACAGATGATGCCGTTGCTATTTTTTTCCTGAAAGACCACATAAAAACCAATAATGTGGCGCAAAAATTTCCACCAGAGCTCAAGACGCTGCTGCAGGCAGTAATAGGTGAGTGCGAGTTCACTGCCGAACCTGACCAGTGCATACCTGTGCACACAAAGACTAATCCCAGGCTGATACTTCTTATTGGCTGCGGTGAAAAGGCAAAGTTCAACCTTGAAAGAATGAGGCTTGCACTCTCGACAGCGATGAAGGCTGCTAATAATCTAAATGTAAAAAACCTCGCTGTAAGCATCACAGCACCAGACCTTCAGGCCCAAGAAGTGGTTACTTCACTTGCAGAAACTGCGCATCTCTGCACTTATAGGTTTGACAAGTACAAGTCAGAAAAAAAGCCTTTCAAATTACAATCCTTGGTACTTGCTGACGCTCCAGAAAATGAATTCAAGCAGCTTACTGAAGCTCTCAATATTGGAAACGTGCTGGGAAGCCTCGCAAGAGAAACAAGAGAGCTGGTAAACACACCTCCAGATATTTGTACCCCTGATTATTTTGCTGAGCTGTCAAAAAAGCTGGGCAAAGAATACGGATTCAAAGTAACTATTTATGATAAAAAAGAACTTGAAAAGATGGACATGCAAGGAATACTCCATGTAGGAGCGGGCGGCAGCAATCCTCCATGCATGGTTGTCGCAGAATACAAGAACGGCAAAGGGAAAAAAACAGCTTTTGTCGGAAAAGGCGTATGCTTTGATTCAGGCGGCCTTGACATTAAGCCTGCAAATGGCATGGACACAATGAAGCTGGACAAGGCTGGTGCATGCACGGTAATTCACACAATAGCAGGCTGCGCGAAGCTTGGACTCAAAGGGCACTTCATCGGTATTATGCCAATGGTTGAGAACATGCCAGGCAGCTCTGCCTACAAGCCAGGAGAAATAATAGTCACCCGCTCAAAGAAAACAATTGAAATCCTAAATACGGATGCAGAAGGAAGAGTTATTCTTTCAGATGCGCTCTTTTACGCATCAGAACAGAAACCCGACTATATCGTAGATGTTGCGACTCTGACCGGAGCATGTGTAGTCGCCCTTGGCAACAGTGTTGCTGGTCTGATGGGAAATAATCAAGAAATAATCAGCAAGATAAAAAATGCAGCAGCAAAAAGATACGAAAGAGTGTGGGAGCTTCCGATGGATGATGATTATTATGAGATGATAAAAAGCGAGTTCGGAGATGTAAAGAATGTTGTTTCAAACACTCCAGGTGGAGGAGCTGGCACAATTACTGCAGCCAAGTTCCTAGAAGTTTTCGTTGGTGGTACTCCCTGGGCACACCTCGATATAGCGGGACCAGCATGGGCAGTGCAGGAAAAAGGATACTTTTCATCAGGCGCCACAGGCTTTGGGCTTAGATTGCTGCTGCAAACTGCAATCGACTTGTCCGACTAATTCTTTTTATAATCAACAAAAAAACCAGCTCTATGATATCAGCCTGCCTTATCGTTAAGGACGAAGAAAATATGCTTGCCGGCTGCCTTTCAAGCATAAAATCAATTTCTGACGAGATAATAATTGTTGACACAGGCTCAAAAGACTCAACCATGCAAATTGCCAAAAAATTCGGATCAAAGACATACAATTTTACATGGAACGGAGATTTTAGTGCGGCAAGAAACTATTCATTAAGCAAAGCTTCAAACGAATGGATACTGGTGATTGACGCTGACGAAATTCTTGAATCGCAGGATGCGGCAGGAATAAAAAAACTAGTCACTCATAACGAATTTGATGCTTTTTCTGTAATCCAAAGGACGTATACTGACGATTCAGTGGACTTGGCCTTTGTCAAGCTCAAGAATAAACGTTACGGATTTTCAGGTTATTTCGATGTCGAGGTAATCAGGCTTTTTAGAAACAACAATTCTTACAAATATTCAGGAAAAGTCCATGAGCTTCTTGACGACTCAATGAAAGGAGCAAGAATTGGCAGAAGCGATGTTGTCTTTCACCATCTTGAGCACATTAAAGGCGAGGAATCGGTAAAGAAAAAACAACTGAGCTACCTGAAAACAATCATTAATGAAATAAATTCAGGAAATGAGAACGAAAAACTCCTGTGCGATGCTGCATTACTCTCTTTCAGGTACAAGAAAGACTATGGTCAGGCAGAGAAATTTTTGGAACAAGCGGCAAAAGCCAACCAAAAAAGTATTAGACCGAGAATGCTATTGGGCCAACTTTACGCTCAACAAAGTAAGTTTCAGGAATCAATTAAACAATACGAGTTTGCGAAATTATTGCCTGGTTCACCAATTCAATTAATTGAACAAAACATAAGCCAGCTCAAAAAAGTGCTGTCAAACTCCGACGATAAATCGCAGCAAGTATCCCACTAAATAAGCAAGCACAGCAGCAGCTCCTCCTATGAAAACAGTCTCAATAGTTGAGCGAAGGATGCTTGTTCTGTTAACTTGACTTTTTATAATGCCCACTATAATCAGGCCAAAAAAAGTCAAAAGGCAAGCGATTGCAAATGTGTTCTGACTAAAAAAAGGGACGAAAGTGGCAAGCAGGTAAGCACTCAAGGGGATAATTCCTATCGTAACAAATCCCACGAATGTCGCAGCAGCTGTAAGCAACGGGCTCTTAGGACTCTCAAGCAGGCCCAGCTCGTCTGCCATCATTGTGTCAAGCCAAGTCTTTTTATCTGAAGTAATTATTGTTACTGCCCTATCAAGGTCTTTTCCCTTGAATCCCTTCTTTCTATAGATCTCTCTGACTTCCTCAACTTCTCCTTCACGCGCATTTTCTATTTCCCATTCTTCCCGGTTGCGCTCGCGTTTTATGTAGTCAATCTGTGTCTTCTCAGAAAGGAAATTTCCACATGCCATTGAAAATCCATCAGCAATAAGGTTCGCGAAGCCAAGAATTATCACTACAACAGGATCAAGTGCAGCCCCAGTTGCGCCAGCGACGACAGCAAAAGTAGTTACTGTTCCATCAACTGCCCCATAAATGAATTCGCTTACATACTTCTCTCTTTCAGAAATGGTATCCTCATTATGAAAATGCCGCTTAATAGCTCCTTTTGTATGGGCAAGTTTTGTTGCAGAAATATCTTTTTTCTCAAAAGCATTACGCGCGTTTTCAAGCCTGGACTTTTTTTTGATTACCATTTGTCAGTCCTGATCATGGCTTTATCGACTCCTGACTTTCTAAGATCCGCTTCTATTTCAGTAATCATCTTTGGCGATCCACAAAGATAAAACCTTTGTTCGCTCACGTTTTTAACGTGCTTTGCTATGAAGTCACTAGTTATTCTGCCTGTTATGAAGCCTTCAGGTAGCGCAGTGGCATCCTGTGAAATGGGGATAAAATCCATTTTTTTCTCAGTATGATATCCTTCAAGTTCTGCCCTATATAAAATACCCTCTGGATTTTTAGCCGAATAGATTACTGTCAAATGCATTGGCCAATCATGATTCTTATTATACCTGATCATGCTCATAAGTGGTGCTATTCCAGTGCCACCAGCTATTAAAACTGCATTCTTATCATCGAAATTAAGCCTGAAGTTGCCGTACGGACCGGCTAGAATCACTTCATCTCCATCATTAAGCTCGAAAAGTTTCGGGCTCAGCCGTCCATCAGGAATGACCTTTAAGGTTATTTCAAGTAATTCTTCGTCTGGTGTGTTGCATAGCGAAAAAGCTCTGCTCTCAAGCTTTTCGTTTACAACCAAGCTAACCATCATGAACTGGCCGGGAATAAAGTCAACATGTCGCTCTGGTTTTATCAATAAAGTTTTTGTGTCTTTATTCCAAAGAACGGTATTAGCAACGATTCCTTTCATGTCAAGAAGGAATCCGGATGCAATTTAAAGGTTTGGTATAAATCAAATATTTTCAATTATTTTTTAGCCCTCATCGGCGGGCGGCCTCAATCATGGCAGCAAAGCGTGGCCACCGCGGCCTGGATCAGTAAATAATTTATTTAAAGCAACAAAAATTCTAAATCCTTATGCGGTAGTGGTCCAGTGGCAAGACTCGACCCTCCCAAGGTCGCAACCCGGGTTCGAATCCCGGCTGCCGCATCCTATTTTGGCTAGTCCACCTTAACCCCAATATGCTAACTTTAGGGGGTCTAAACCCCTCCACGGCTCCAAAAAGGACGCAACTTAGTAAGTAAGCTAACCGTGAAAAGTTTTTTATGAATATGAATTAATGCTTAGACCGTTAATTATTACGATTGCTGTTATTCCGACATCTGCAAAAATTGCCAAGCCGAGATTCGCAATGCCTGCAAGTGCCAGGACAAGGATGGCAAGTTTCGCGGTGAGAGCAAGAAATACATTTATGCGAATTTTAAGCACGCAGGCTCTGCTGAGTCGGATAAGAAATGGCAACGTGCTTATTTTGTCGTTCATAATGACGATATCTGCTGTTTCGATAGCAGTGTCTGAGCCTGCCGCCCCCATTGCGATACCGACATCGGCCGTGGCGAGTGCGGGCGCATCATTTATGCCATCGCCGACCATCGCGACTGGCCTGAATTTTTTGCTGAGTTGGGTTATCACTGCCGCCTTATCTTCTGGAAGGAGCTCCGCGTGGATTTCATTAATGCCGATGCGTTCGCCTATTGCATTTGCAGCTAACTGATTGTCGCCTGAAAGCATGATGGTCTTCAGGCCAAGTTCATTTAGGGCAGTTATTGTTCCTTTACTATTTTCTTTAATCGTATCAGAAACTGCAATTAAACCCTTAATCTTCTTCTTGTCGGTAATAATCATAACAGTTTTACCTTGTTTTTGCAAATCTTCCATCGTGCGAATTGTTTTTTTGTCGACGTGGTGTTCTTCTGACACAAATTTAAGAGTGCCGAGACAGTGATGCTTGTCTATGCATACGGTGCATTCGCCTTGCATACCTTTGCCCAGTTTGGTAGATGCAGATTTGAAGGAATGTGCAGTAATGCCTTTTTCTTTTGCGGATTGAGTTATGCTTTCAGCAATTGGATGCTCTGAAAATGCTTCGATTCCCGCTGCACACGCTAGAACATCTTCTTGAGTGAACCCGTTGAGCGCAATGACATCCGTCACAGCGATAGTACCCTGGGTGATCGTCCTGGTCTTATCCATGGCGATGATTTTTGTTTTTGCAAGCTCTTCGATAAAGCGTCCACCTTTAATGAGCACTCCCTTCTTTGACGCGGCTCCAACTGCTGAGAAAACGGTGACGGGAGTTGAGAGCACAAGCGCGCAAGGACACGAAATGACAAGCAGTATGAGTGCATTTTTGAACCAATGGAGGAAATCCTGTTTGAAAATAACGACTGGCACGACAACCATCATGAGAGTTATGAAAATAATACATGGAGTGTAGAAGCGCGCGAAGCGCTGAATGAATAGCTCTGCTTGGGATTTGTTCTTTGACGCGGCTTTAGTCAAACCAATGATTTTTGAGAGTGTTGTCTCGCCGAAGATTTTGGAAACTTTGACTTCGAGATATCCCGTACCATTCATCGACCCAGCAAAAACCATGTCCCCTTTTATCTTATCCTTGGGAAGAGACTCGCCCGTGATAATGGACTCGTCAATAAACGACCTTCCCTTCACCACTTTTCCATCGAGAGGAATTCGTTCTCCCGGCTTAATAACAATGATATCGCCAACACGAATTTTCTCAGTGCTCACTCGTTTTCCATCTTTTCTCCTCGTCATATCTGGCGCTTTCGAGATCAACTCCTCAATATTTTTTTTGGCAGCCGAAAAACCGAAATCCTCAAGACGATTTCCAATGGCAAAGAGAAGCACAACGATGGCTGCTTCGTCAAATTCCCTTAAAAAAACCGCGCCGACAATGGCGATTGTCATAAGAAGGTTAATGTCGGCGAAATTCAAACGAAGAAGACTTCGCAGCCCACTCAAAATCGTCTCCTTCCCAAAGGCAATAAGGGTTATCACAAATACAAATAGTTCGAGAAGTATAGGCAGATGCACATTGAAAAAAGAGAAAATCTCAAGTGGCAATACAACAATTAGCAAATATGCAATAGATAGGATGAGAAACCTATCTTTGGCAATTTCCTTGAACTTCATGAGAACTCAGCATTCATTTTACATAAATAGTTTTCCTCGAATTTCAGCAATTCAGACTTTTTACATCATTCCTCCGATTTCCGTTCCATTTTCCCACCGCTCCGCTCACGTGCCATTAGCAGGACGGCTGCCGCATCACTTAATCTGAAGCCTGTACCACTGCCACTCATCAAGATTCTTTGCGCCCATTTTTTTGTAAAACCCAATTGCTTTTTTGTTCCATCTTAGAACGTTCCATTCCATTCTGCCACAACCCCGCTTTTTTGCCAGCTGCTTAGCGAATAAAAAAAGGTTTTTTCCAAAGCTTTTGCCCCGATATTTTGGAAGAATGAATAAATCTTCGATGTATAGTGTCGGTCGCGCCAGAAATGTTGAATATGTCATGTAAAGAACAATACCTCCTACTGTTTTATTGCCAAATTTTGCTAAATAGAAATCAAACATTTTGTCTTCAAAACAATTCTTGGCGAGCCTTCTTGATTCGGGAACATTTGGACCCTTTAGTTTTTCGAACTTTGCAAGCTCTTTAGTCAGCTCTATAAGAGTATGAGCATCTTTTTTTTGTGCTTTTATTATTCTAATATTTTTCAACTCTAAAACCCCTTTTCTCTTACATATATGCCAGCAAAATAGAATCCTAAGATTGTAGTGTTGAATAAATCCATTTTTAAAATCACTAAATTTATAATCTTATTTAAATCTAGTTGTAACATGGTATTAGCAGAAATAATCTCTTCCACGTTGCTGCTTGTTGCGTTCATTGACCCTTTTGTCAGCCTTGCTGCCCTTATGAGTATTCATCGATCACAAAAAATCAATATTCGCAGAACTGTTGCTTCTTCAATCGCAATCGCTGGTGCGCTCATGCTCTTGTTCATCATTCTTGGAACTTCATTGCTAACATTCTTCAACATCTCACTAGGTGCCTTCAAGATAGGTGGTGGGTTTGTAATCTTGATACTTGGCATACAAAACGTGCTAGGGATAGAATTCGGCAATCCCAAAGAAATGTCAGGAATCGCAGTTGTAATAGGAACCCCTTTAATCGCAGGACCTGGTGTGGCAACGACACTTATGCTGATGAAAGACAATTACGGCTTTCTAATACCATTGGTGGCTACAGTTTTGTCGTTGGGAATCACTTGGATTTTTTTAATCACAGGAGAAAAAATAGAGAAAATAATGGGAAGGCAGATGATGCTAGTTTTCTCAAGAATCATTGGGCTGTTTCTCACAGGATTCGCAGCGCAGCTAATAGTTGAAGGCATTAAGTCCTTTTTTTAGGTAAGCTTTCCGCCAATTTCGACATCATTTATCGGAGAAACAACAACCCAGCCACCATTGCTTCCAGGAACACCCAACGTGAGCACTTCTGAAGTGAATGGACCAATTTTCTTCGGCTGAAAATTGACTACGGCAATAACAAGCCTGTTTCTTAATTCATCCTTATTGCTTTCTAGCTTGAGTTGCGCGCTTGACTTTTTGATACCGATTTCTGGACCGAAGTCAATAGTGAGCTTGTAAGATGGCTTTCTTGCTTCATGAAATTCTTCAACTTCTATTATTCTGCCGACTCTGATGTCTACTTTATCAAAATCAGCGTAGCTTACGGTTTCTTTCATCTTATTAAAACAGCTCTTGCGGGCGAGCCGTCAATATCCTTTATTTTCAAAGGAAGAACACAAAGGAAATATTTTCCAGGCTTT
>JBBSVZ010000153.1:0-31766 GCA_038046545.1 Nanobdellota archaeon
AAACTTAGCAAAAGAGTTTTTAGTTAAAGCAAAGGAAATCGGCCTGAGAGCATATGGAGAAGCCCTAAAAGGAAAGACTAAGCAACTTGAAGAAAACAGGGCAAATGAATCTGAATATTATTCTGAACAAGCAGTGGAGTCGCGCAAGATTGCCATGCTAAGATTCTTTGACAACCATGTCGATATCGTAAATGATGCAATAAACAAGTCGCTTGAAAAAAATGTGTCTATGGAAGAAGTCAAGACAGCTTTGGCAGAATTCGTATCACTTAAGCCAAAACTTGTTAGTGCAATTAACACTCGAAACAAGGAAGAGATAAACAGTGTAAACAAACAGATAAAGGATGCATGGAAAAAAATCAGAGACGCATTCCTTAATGCCCACCTTGGGAACAAAATACAAAGATCAATCGATAGAGGGAATTCGATTGCAAAGGAAGCTGAGTCAAACATAAGAAAAATAAAGTCTTCAGGCATACAAGCAGGAGCAATAGAAAAACGCCTTTCAGAATACAAAAACTTCCTTTCAAATGCTCAAACATCGGCAGATTCAGGAGATTATGTTGCAGCACAGGATGCCATTAGATCGGCAAGAACTACACTTAATGAGCTTAAGTCAACACATGACAAGGCAATAGAGGAGAAGTCAAAATGAAGAAGTTAATTGCTCTAATACTCATCGTCGTATTGTTGTTCATGGCTGTCGGTTGTCAAAAACAAAGCAAACTAGAAGTTGACCCACTTGAAGACAATCTAGAAGTGCCTGAAAACGACATAAACATTCCTGAAGAAACAATCTCAACAGAGCTTGACTCGACACAAGAGCCAGACTTCGGCAGTGTCATCTAAAGTTTTATTAAATGTATTGCGTTAACATCATATATGAATATTCTTTTTCACATCCTCTTTAATTACTCAATAGTCAGCCTTGTTTTTGGAGTCAATGAAAGCGATATTTGGGTTATTGCCCTTTTCTCAGTGATACTTGACTTTGACCACATTCCTTACATATTGAAGAACTTTAAGTCGGTTGTTAGATACTTGCATTTCGGCTCAGAATCAAGAATGTCATCACACGAGCTCATCGGCCTTGGCCTGTTTTCATTACTTTTTTCAGTTGCACTTTTGGTAATTCAAGACAAGCGCATAGTCCAGATTGCACTTATGTGCATGGTTCTTCATTATGTTGTCGACTTCATAATAGGGAAGACAAGGCCGCTCTATCCGTACGCAAAAACAGAAGTATTCATCCATTTCTATACAAGCAGAAGGCAACGTTTTGTTCTTGAAGGATTGATGACGATAATATTTGGAGGAATATTCTTCTTAAGCCAGGTACAAAGATGAAAAAGCCCAGTTTGCACCCAAACACAATTGCAGGAATAGGGCTCATCCTGACAGTTGTCTCAGTGATTTTTTATTACGATAATCCTTTATTTTTTGTATTTTTGTTTGCGGCATCACTAGCAGCAGATTTGCTAACTAAAAAGATGAGGAAATCAGAAAAATATGTCAACCAACAATCAATAAAACTTGCAGACTGGACAGCAGACCGACTCGGGGAGGCAGTATTATTCTCAATTGCATGGTTTCCGTGGCTGTTCCTGTTCATAATCAACTGCTTCCTGACTCTGTATTCATTCCTAAAAAAAGACACTATAATCCTTCCATTAAGGCAAATATTCTTTGTTTATTTCATTGCTCTTCATATTTTTAAGCCAAACTAACAAACTATTTTAATGGCAAAGCTTTCCTTTATGATGCGCGCGATGACGATGTGAACACCCTTTGAGCGAAAGCGATGAGAACAGGGAGTAACTGCCGAGCGCGCGGTTTTACTTCTTCAAGTTAATTATAAATTGTTGAATATTTTAAAGATCAAATTTATTGCTTTTAATAGTTTGCAACAATTCGGCTGCGTCCTGAATCTAAAAATTTAAGACCCTGAGCAGCCTTTAGGGGCCGCTTAGGGGGTGGGGAGTAAGGCCCCACCATGGAGCTGAAAGAAAGGTTTGCTAGAAAAATTAAGCGATTATTGCGCATTGCGGGTTTGCCGCGTTGGCTACATCGGTTTGGACCGAAGCGCTATGAGTTGTGGCAACATTTGCGGGCATTACTTGTTCGTGAATACTCTAAACTTGGATTTAGACGAGTAAAACAACTTTTTGATTTGCTTGGACACGTTTGTCCAAGCAAGAGCGCTTTGCAGTACATGACAAAGCGTGTGCCGCTTCTTCTTTGGCAGCGGCTTTTAGCTTGCACGGCACCGGCGCAAGCTAATATTGTAGCTGTTGATGGCATAACATTTAGCCGAAGCTGTCCGAGTTTTCATTATTTGCATCGTATTGACCTGCAGTTTCCCGTCAGAAAACCAGTCAAGCTTAGCATTGTGATTAACACGCGCACCAAAAAAGTGCTTGCAGCAAGGATGCGCAGCAACGCTGCGCACGATGTCAAAGATTTCAAGCATCTGCTCAAACGCATCAAGCCAAAAATAGTCGTAGCCGACAAAGGCTACGATTCCGAAGCAGTGCACGAGCACTGCTTTTATCGTGGCATCAAAACCATGATCCCACTTCGAGCCAAAGCTCGAGAAGGATTTTTCCGATTCAAATCAGCACAAAAATTCAGGCAGCGTACCTATCACCGCAGAAGCATAGTAGAGAGCACCTTTTCAGCACTCAAACACAAATTCGGCACTTCAGTCAAGTGCCGCACCGCCCGCACACAGCGGGCGGAAATATATTGCAGACTCATTCTCAAAAATATCTTTTACAAATTAACGAGACTTAGGACGCAGCCCAACAATTAACTTCAATTATACTCTGGCTCTAATGATCAGTATCAATTATGGATCTCTATGTTTTTTTTGAGTTTTTTCGTGATTATTTGAACTTAATTGACGCTTAAAGAAATATATATAACTAAAATAAATTAATAAGAAAAATATCGAGAGGATTGTAATTGAACTCCCAATGATGTAGCTTTTCGGAGCGTATGAGAGTTCTACTTTACCTTCCCTACCATCAAGAGGTATTGCTGACACGAACCCATTTGCGCGAAATATTGGTGCCGATTTTCCATTTACTTTCGCTTCCCATCCTTCGAAATAAAAGTACCGTTCGCTTAGAAGAAGAAATTTTTTTGATTCGGGTACAGCAAAGGTTTTCTTCTCAAAACTATAAGTTGTGATAGAGTAATCAGCAATTATCTTGGTTTCACTCTGAAGACTAAGTATTCGCGTTAAATCTGATCCATTCATTGAAGATTCGTCGTTTAATATATCCGGCATCAACACCCCGCCTTGTTGCTTAAAGATATTGAGAGTAGGACCAGATTGTTGTGAAATCGCTTCAGGGGATGCAAGGATGATACCATCAAATTTTTTCAGCAATTCAGGATCATAACTTTCAATAGGCATTTTTTTCCCCATTACTAATATTGTATTTGAAGCATTAAACTGTGGCGAAAGCATTATGCCATACATCAACCTTTTTGCAGCATCTTCCTGGCCTAAAATTAGTATGGTGTTCGATGGAATAATTGCACGGCTAACAAACTCCTCATTCTCATATAAATATGGACCGTACACCCTAAGCACCTCTTTAGGGGGACACACACCATCCCATTGATGTGGTTCGAAAGTTTTTATAAGCTTCAACCCAGTGACATTAATAGGCCGCATTGAGCTTATGTATTTAACATTCATAACTCCCCAGAATTTTGCAGGCGACTGAAATCCAACGTTCAAAAATTCGTTCATGTACTGAGGAATCCAGTTTCCAGTGTACCCGTAGAGATGCTCCAGGCCAGAGCTGGATGTAAAAGGGTCGGTAGGCCAGTCAATACCACGAGTTTCCCACTCGTGGACTCTGAATATTCCTGACTGCTGTTTTTCCCATGCAGTAACCTGATTTTCTCTCGTTAATTTTTCAAAATTGCAGAAGTATCCTGGTATGGGCGCGATGTTGAAGATAAATACATTGGCTATAAGCAGTGTGCAGAGTGCAGAAGTTACCAATTTTCCGTTGATCTTTGTTTTTTCATGAATTGTTTTTTTAGCTTGGATGAATCCAAAACCCGCGAGAAGAGATATGCTCAGTGACCACATAATAAATCCTCTCTCAACATACCTGAAACTGTTCCAAGGCGGGATAAACTTCCACAGAAAATAAAAGAATGGAGAGGCAGTTACAACAAGGACGCATATAATGGCAACAAACACAAGGAAAATAACGGTTCTATTCTTAAGATTATACAAAACACCAATGATAGCGAGCATTGTTGCGATGAACCCAAGTGCGAAAGCTCCATGTCTGGGACTGCTAAGTTCGCTACGTTGGTATCGAATAGATATGCCTGCGGAGTATGGCTGGATTGCAATTGGAAAAAAATCGTCGATGTTGACGCTACGTAGCGAAGATTCTTCATATGTGAGTTTTGCGCGTGATCCTCCTGATATAACGTCTTTTGCAGGCAAAATTTTTTGCGCAGCCAGTCCGAATCCGATGAGGCAGATGATTATTCCAATTAAAGTTAGCTTAATAATCTGCTCCGTTGTAAGCTTCCCAATGAGTTGAGTGAGAAATAGCATTCCCATTATAAGGGTAAGGAAGAGTGTAACTTTCATATCAATTGACATTCGAATTTCGATGCCAAGTATGAGGCCAGCAATTATTGCTGGGACAACCCAGTTTTTTTCTCTGAATGATTTGATTGTGAAAAGAAATATCAGTGGTGCAATCGCAAATCCGTAAAGCTGAAGAAGTGATCCAGTTTCAAGCATGTATACTGGATATCCTGTACATGTGTAGAGTAATGCCGTAACAACCGAGGCTAGGCGATCAGAAAAAAGATAGCGAGCAAAGAGATACATCGTCACACCGGCTAAAACAATGGCGATTGGATAGCTCAAACTCAAGCCAGTTATGGGTGAGAAAAGCACGATAAGCACCCACATAACTGAGTCAACTCCTTGTGATGACGCATCGGTAAATGGCTCTCCTCCCATTAGGTAAGGGTTCCATATGGGAAATATATCGCCGTATTTTGTCACTGCTTCGTTAAGCGCCAGGATGCGAGGAAGTTGTCCTGTAGTTGGGTCGAGAAATGGGATTTTGGTTAGCGAAAAAAAAGGAGCAAAGTTCAATGATATGATGATAGATATCAAGACAATGATGCCGATATCAAGGAGGATTGACTTAAGAGAATTTTCCCCCTCCCCCTTATCTGGATTGGTTTTGTTATTCATGTCATAAAAAATTATTATTGATATAAATAGATTGTGCAAGCAATATGTTTGTGAGAATTTTACCAATTGCTTCACTACAATCCAGATGAAAAAAACATAGTGCAACTATTGCCTAAAAAGGCATCTTAACGGACAAAATATTTAAGTGAGCCGGAAGATTTGATTCATGATGAACCCTTTGATTTCTCTTATCATCCCTATCCATAATGAAGCAGGGATAGCAAAAAAATAGTTGGAACTATCTATAAATCGCTTTCTCTTTCGTTCGGTAAGCGATTCGAGATCATCTTTTGCGAAAACGGTAGTACTGATTCAACAGTTCATATTCTGAGATCATTCGCAAAAAAAAAAAAATATATACGCGTCATCACTCTTGACAAACCCAATTATGGGGGTGCGATGAAAGCAGGCTTTCTCGCTGCAAGGGGAATATTCATGGCAAATGCATCTATTGACTGGTACGATATTGATCACTTGAAGAGGGCAATTCCACTTCTCAAGTCGGCAGATATTGTTGTTGGCACTAAAGCGAATAAGGGCTTTGATCGCCGTCCTTTTTTCAGGCGGCTGATTAGTAGAGGATACCATATTCTGCTCAATATCTTTTTCGGACTACGTGTGAGTGATACGCATAGCATCAACATATTCAGGACAAAAAAAATGCAACCGATAATAAGAAAAACTGTTATGGATGGTTCCGTGTTCCCAAGTGAAGTTCTCATTCGTGCACAGCGTTCACATTTAAGGATAGTTGAGAAAGATATAGTTGTCACTGAGAAAAGGGCTAGGAAAAAGAGTATCACTACTCGTACATTCAAAGCAATTGCCGGTCTTGTCAAGCTTCGTCTTATTTTGTGGAGGGAGAACCAGAAAAATATTTTTTATACCATTTCGCTGTATCTTGAAGACCTTTTTCGAAAGGTATGAACGATTTTAAACCAAGGGATTTCAGTTTTGTGTTTTTGACATCGAATTTCCTTATGTCACCGACTAACCAGTCATCGTAGATTGGTTCAAGCATAGAACCATGGAAGTGAAGAAGCATTCGTGCGGTATCATTTATAGTTATTTTGATGCCTGAGGCGACATTATAAACTTCTCCTTCTGACTCGGGCTTCGTTGCCGCAAGCATGTTTGCCTGGACGACGTCATGGACGTGCGTAAATGAGCGCTCTTGCGTTCCATCACCGAAAATAATTGGTTGCTTGCCTGCCATTATATTGCGATTGAATATAGCTATTACACCTCCGTAATCTGAAGATTCTTGTCGAGGACCGTAAACATGAAAGTACCTGAGGATGGTCGTGTTCAGACTGTGAAGGCTGTTGAATACATCCACATACCGCTCGCCAGCTAATTTGCTGACCCCATAGTATGAACGAGGTCTGAGAGGATGGTCTTCGCTTTGTGGAAGCACAACTGCTTCACCATAGACAGAACCAGTTGAAGCATGGACGAATTTTTTCACTCCATATTCTTGAGAAAGCTGCAGGAGCGTTAGTGTTCCAAGTGCGTTCGTCATAAGATCACGATTAGGGTCTGTGATGCACACATTTTTTTTCGAGGCTGCATTGTGGAAAATAATGTCGACGCCCGGCATCAACTGTTTCATATGCTCGCGGTCTGCGACATCACCATGAATATCAGTGAATTTTTTGTTTTTTTTAAATAGAGCAATATTTTCTTCTTTTCCCCCAACATAATTGTCGACACTTATGACCTCAATATCATGTTTCAAAAGAGCTTCAACTATGTGTGAACCTATGAAGCCGGCGCCACCAGTGACAATTGCTTTTTTATATGGAAATTTCATGATGACATATTTTTTTCCATCTATAAAAACTTTTATAAACGAGGTGGATTACTTGGGTGCATGGACAAATTGCAAATTCATAAGACTGCCGAGGTATCCCATCACGCGCACTTAGGCGCTGGTACAATAGTGTGGAATCAAGCTCAAATCCGTGAGGATGCGATACTTGGTAAAAAATGTATAGTTGGTAAAAACGTTTACATCGACAAAGGAGTAGTGATCGGTAATGGTGTCAAGATACAAAATAATGCGTCAATTTACTTTCCAGCTACACTCGAGGACGATGTGTTTGTAGGACCGGCGGTGACGTTTACAAATGACTTATATCCTCGTGCGTTTTTGTGGAACGAATCGCGAGTTTCCCCTCCGACGATTATTAAAAAGGGAGCTTCAATTGGGGCAAATGCGACCATAATCTGCGGCATCACCATTGGCGAGTATGCGATGGTCGCTGCTGGTGCGGTGGTAACAAGAGATGTTCCTTCTCATATGCTAGTACGTGGAGTTCCAGCGCGGTCTGTGAGTGCAGTGTGTCGATGTGGTAAGCCTGTTATTACAAAATCAACTCAACTCGTGCTTTGTAAAAAGTGTGGGTATTCTTTCAAGGTACCTGCTCTCTCATGATTTCGAAAAACAAACTTTTTATTGGCATACTTCTTAGTTTATTTCTTTCTATTTTCTTATTTTCAAAAACTGATGTGTATGCAATTCTTAATACGCTACGCACAGTTAATTTCTCTCTTTTGTTTGTAGCTGTAGTTTTTTATGTAGCGACGTTGATGGCGCGAACATTCAGGTTCCGAGTGCTCCTTAATAAAAGGGTTTCCTTATTCGATTTGGGTCTAATTGTATCCACTTATAATTTACTCAGCAACATTCTTCCATTCAAAGTTGGTGAGCTTTCTTACATTTTTCTTACGAAACAATATCTTCATATCAAGACAGGGATTCGCATAATAAGCTGGTTTTTGTCGCGTATACTCGATGTCGCTGCACTCTGTTTGTTATATATTGTGTCAATACTCTTATTGCCAACTATGACAGATATACCTTCTTATGGTTTATTAATTGTGGTTGTCCTTTTTTTATGTATCTTTTTTTCCATCATTGTCGCAAGCTTATGTAGATCATGGGCTCATAATTTTCTTAACAATTTTCATCGCAGATTCATTTCAATCAGAATTATCTCTTACTTCACTCATAAGATTCTTGATAGTATCGACTCCTTCCCGGGTAGAGAGAAATCATCTCTTATTGCGAAAGCATTTCTTATAAGCATTATCTTATGGATCGTCAGTACGCTTTCAACATTTTTCATTTTTTCATCACTAGGGCTTACGCTTGGTTTTTCTGACACACTTTTTATTGTGGTAAGCCTTGCGATTGTCTCACTTATACCTGTTCAAGGAGTTGGAAACATAGGGGTTTACGAAGGAGGTGTATCAGTCGCGCTTATTGCACTCGGTATTTCCACTTCACAGGCGATTGTTTATGCTTTTTCATTGCATGTCATACAATTACTTTTTACACTTGTGACGGGCGTCGTGAGCGGTACGTTTCTTCTTTTGAAACATCATGCGGCTATAAAATCTTTTGAAAGTACCTGAATTTTCACTTGAATCGGATTTTTTTTGTAATAAAAAGCAATCCTATACCAATGATGATTGCTACGGCAGAAATAATTCCTCCAAGATACATAGCCTGGGGTTTGTACCTAAACAAAATAGTGCCGGGGGTATCAATGTAAACGGCTGAAGTGATGCCATTAGCACGGTGTATGGGGATTCTCTTTCCGTTTAATGTAGCTTCCCATCCGGAGTAAATCGAAAATGTTTCGCTCAAGACAACCCAACCGCTTTCATTGATTTGCAATTGAAGACTGTCAAACCCTTTTTTCGCGCCAGTGATTTCTTTAAATTGTATTTTCGGAGTTGAGAAAAAAGTTTCAATCGAACGGTTCATTCCACTTATGTCAGGATAAACAAGACCGCCTTGAGCAGCGAAATTTTGGAGCTCTTTTGCCTCATTTTGGGTAAATTGATAGTTCCCCAGCACTAGTAAATCAAATTTGGTTAAATCGGATGGTAGGGATGGTTCTGTAATTACAACTGTAGTATTGAAATCAACAGGTGTCTGGAGAAGAATAGCGTAGGTGACTGGTGACTCAACCAAATTTTCTTTCGGGATAAAGATTGCGTGCTTTACAAGTCGATAACGTGGTAAGAAAAATGGATTTTCATATAGGTATTCATTTTTTCCTGATTTGAAGAGTGGCAGGTTATTTCGTTGAGTGGTTGAGTAAATATATTTTATGTTTAATATACCGAGCATCTCATTTGTTTTTTTTGTATACGCTGCCTGCTTGAAAATAAGAAATGGTCTGGAGAAGCCATTACCATGAATCCAATCTCCAATGTAAAGATTATTTTCTGAGAAACGAATCTGGATAAGTCCTCCAGAAAAGTCTTGATATGTGACTCTAAAGAGCTGATCTTTGGGAATGTCCAAAAAAAAAGTGTCAGCAGCAAGTGTCTTTTCAAGTTCTTTACCTTCTTGGGCGGACATCCCTTGTGCAGAAGTTAATATAAAGAAAAAGAAAAATTGCAAACTAACAGCGGTGACTATGAATGTCACGAGCCATTTAGTTTTTACCCGTTTTTGTAGTTCCAAGAATCCAAAAGATGACACAACACCTATAAACGTGCTATAGAGAAAGAAGCTCTTTACCACGTCTTTTGTTCTGTTGAGGTATGGCACCTGGTGGGCTAAGTGTGTCATAAAAGTGTCCCACACAACAAGAATAGCGATACTGATAAGAAGTATTGAAAGTAGGTAATGTCTTTTTTTGTAGCTTAAAACTGAACAGAGCACAAGTCCTATACCAACTGGTCCAATCCATAGGTTTAGATAATCGATGATGTCGGGCCTAATGAGAAAGGAAATGAACCTACTACCGATTTCTTTTGGAATTCCCTGTCCTTGTGTGAAGTATTCGTAGGGCTGCGGTCCTGGTCTTGTATTCGTATCATCAAGATAAGTAAATCCTGCCCATATTTTGAAAAAAGAAAATGAGGTGAACATAACCATGGCCAGAGCAAGAAATATGATTATTCTCATTATTTTTTTACTGTCAAAAAAGAGTACCAAATATCCAATAATGTAAAAGAAGATGAAAAAAATTAACCATACAAATGTTGCCAGGCCACCAGAAATGATAAGATAAGTGAAAGAGAGAGCGAGGAAAAATGAATGATTGTATGTGGGTGTTTCAAGAAGGAGGACGAGTGTGTAGAAAATGTAAGGTATTGTGACAATACCGAAAAAGTAGGGATTTGCGCCGATGCGTGCTATTGTAGCACCGCAAGAGAAGGTCGCAACCATGGCACCAACAAGAGCAGCATTATTATTTTTCGTGATGTGTTTAGTTAAAAGGTATACACCGATAAAAAAAAGAACTAGATGTAATCCGTCGACTATATTAGAGCGAAGAACGACATTGCCGATGGTTATGCTAAGAAAATAAGAGATGTCAAGATAACTGAATTCAGGGCTCAGTGCCTGGGGAGCGCCAGCACTCGCACGGGAATTCCAAAGTGAGAATGGTTCGCGATATTGATCTTTGAGAATGTAGGTCCAAAGTCCGACTTGATCACCCGTCAGTCTGTCATGCAGAAAGACAAAAAAAAATAGAGAAAAACAAAATGCAACCAAGATTAGTGCGAAAAAAAATTCTTTTTCCTTTGAAAAATTCCGCATCTTTTTTTCAAGACAAGAGTTACTTCATAAATATTGCGGTCTCGTCTGTATTTTGGAATGAATTCGTCGAAAACATATTTACCACCATATTTTAAATAGTACGAAGCATTTCTAAGACTATGATTCCTGTTGCTAAGCCATACATCGATGAAAGAGAAATCGAGGCGGTTTCTTCGGTGTTGCGATCAGGTATATTGGCTCAGGGATCACAAGTCCTTCAATTTGAGAAAATGATTTCGTCCTTGTGCAGGGGCGCTCAAGCTATTGCTGTTAGCAATGGTACGGCAGCACTTGACCTTGCTCTTAAGATTGCAGGGATAAGTGAAGGTGATGAAGTCATCACGACACCATTTACATTTGTATCGACGGCAAATGCAATTCTCATGCAAGGCGCGATACCCGTTTTCGTAGATATTGATAGTGAGACGTTTTCAATCGATCCCGAAAAAATCAAAAATGCAATAACAAAAAAGACGAAAGCAATTCTACCAGTTGATTTATATGGACAAACGTATCAATTTGAACCTGTGAGAGAGTTAGCTGCCGAGAATGATCTTACTATCGTGGAAGATGCTTGCCAAGCAATCGGGGCAACACATAATGGGAAACCAGCAGGAACTCTAGGCGAATTGGGAACGTTTTCCATGTACGCGACAAAAAACATTACTTCTGCTGAAGGTGGTATGATTGTTACGTCCAATAATGAGTTTGCTCGTATTGCGCGTCTGCTTCGCAACCAAGGTCAATACGAACGTTATAAATACTCTGTCCTCGGTTATAATTTTAGACTTACTGAAGTTCAGGCAGCTATAGGTGTAGTTCAGATGTCAAAACTTGACGAGATTGTTACAAAGCGGCAGAAAATCGCCAGACTTTATGACACCGCCTTCAAACAAATCTCATGGCTTAGAACACCAATTCTTGGTAAAAATAACAATCACGTGTATCACCAATATACGCTAGTAATAAGAAATCGTGATGATTTTGCTAAACACCTCGCTAATAAAGGCATTGGTTATGGAATTTATTATCCAAAAGCACTCTATGATTATCCACATCTAAAACCCTTTACTTCATTTTGCCCAGTTGCAGAGCGAATTGCTCAAGAGGTTATCTCGCTTCCGATTTATCCTTCTCTTTCAGAATCAGATCAACAAGAAGTTATTGATGCGGTGACTTCATTTTCATGAATAAAATTCGAGTAGCTGTAATTGGCGCTGGCTCAATGGGCAGGAACCACGCACGTATCTATATGGATATGGATGATGTCTCACTAGTTGGAATCTGCGATACTAACGAACAAACAGCTAAAAATATAGCGGGAAAATATGGTGTTCCCTTTTATTCAGCAGTTGAAGTTTTGCTCTCTAAAGAGAAACCTGATGCTGTCAGTATAGCTGTACCAACACACCTCCATTACTCTATTGCCAAACTATGTATCGAAGCAAAATTCTCTGTACTCATCGAGAAACCAATAGCATCAACAATTGAACAGGCGCAAGAGTTAATCAGTCTTGCGAAAAAACATAGAGTAATTCTTTGTGTTGGACATACAGAGCGGTTTAATCCTGCAATTATAGAGCTAAAGCAGCGTCTTGTTAAGGGTGAAATAGGTAAGATATACAAAATTTCAGCTTCAAGACTTTCACCATTTCCAACACGAATCGTCGACATGGGGGTCATTATCGATTTAGCCGTTCATGACCTTGATGTATTCTCCTACTTGCTTGACGATGTACCGTCGTCAATCAAGGCGGTTACTGAGCGTCACTTGCATAAGCAGCATGAGGACATATGTATTGCGACCCTCAGGTTTAAAAATGGTATCGTCGGTGTTTTGAATTTAGATAGACTCACTCCGGTTTCAGTACGCCAACTTTTTGTCACAGGAGAAAAAGGTATGTTCGAAGTCAATTATTTACTTCAAGATCTTTACTTGTACAAGAATATATTTGCTGATAAGAATTCGACTGATTACACACAACATATCATGGGAGTAAGCCCAGGAGATGTTGTGAAAATCCAAATAAATAAGAAAGAGCCGTTGCGAACAGAAATCGAAACATTCATCATAGGCGTTCGGACTAGTAAGCAACCACAAGTGACTGGCAAGGAGGCTTTGGTTGCACTCCAGATGGCGCACGCAGTTTTGAAAGCGGCAGAGGAACAATGATAATTTCATTTTTTGGACTTGGAAAAGCTGGTTTGCCCTTCGCATGTGTTATCGCAAAAGCAGGACACACTGTGGTTGGTGTTGATATTGATAGGAACTTAGTTGATTCAATCAATAGAGGAATAGCGAATATAGACGAACCTGGAGTAACTAACCTTGTCAAGCGACTTGTATCGGAAAAAAAACTTTCGGCAACTTTAAATGGCCAATACGCGGTCAAACATGCTGCAGCACACATAGTTCTTGTGCCACTTTTCCTAGATGAAAATAATGATCCTAATTATGGTCCACTCACAAACGCTCTTACAACAATAGCACAAGGGCTCAAAAGGAATGACCTAGTTGTTATTGAAACTACACTTCCACCAGGTACTATGAATGATGTTGTAATTCAAATTCTTGAAAATTCAAAATTAAGAGCAGGTGTCGACTTCCACCTTGCTTATAGTCCAGAACGGACAATGTCAGGCTTCGCGCTCAGTAGATACAGCGAATTTCCGAAGATTGTATCTGGTGTTAATGAACAAAGTACAAGGGTAGTTAAAAAACTATATGATGGCTTTTCCAATGTTATGGTAGTTTCATCTCCCAAGGTAGCTGAATTTGTTAAGGTTTTTGAGGGAATTTATCGTGATGTGAATGTGGCATTAGCAAATGAATTGTATAAAGTTTGCGAAAAAGCTGGAGTGGACTTCTGGGAAGTCCGTTCTGCTGCAAATCACACATTCTGCAATATCCACGAAGCTGGAAATGGCACAGGTGGCCACTGCATCCCAGTCTACCCTTGGTTCATTATTAAAAAATTTGATGCGCAAATAACTAAACTCGCGCGTGATGTAAATGATAGTATGGCTTCTTATTTTGCATCAATCGTGATGAAAGGAAATAATAAAAAAACAACCGTTGCTATTGTTGGTTTAACATATCGAGAAGGTGTTAAAGCAACCTATAATAGTAGGGCATTTGCTCTTATTGAAGAGCTCAAGAAGAAGCACGCAATAGTTGTTGGATACGACTCATTACTATCAGGCCAAGAGATAAGAGCAGAGTTTGATATTTCACAGGTAAAGGATTTTTCATCCGTTGACAAGATAATTGTCCTAACTAAGGATAATTGTTATCGTAAGCTTTTAAAACCGTATATTAATAAAGTGCTTGATACTAAAAATATTTTTGGCTAGCCAAACATACTTAAATGTTCTTTTCCTTCAATTTCTTCAGACAGCTTCACTTTCTTAATTGCGCTGAAAAAGTCGGAGTCAGTTATGTGTGTCCTATTATCCCTGATCGCAAAATAGCCTGCTTCTGTGCAAGCAGCCTTTATCTCTGCTCCAGTAAACTCATCCATTTCCTCAACCATCTTAGATTGAGAGCTTATTTTAAGGTTCATGTCTTTTGAATGTATCCTGAATATTTCTTCCCTGCCTTTTCTGTTGGGCAAAGGCACAAATATCAGCCTATCAAGCCTTCCTGGCCGCAGGATTGCAGGGTCAAGAATGTCTTTCCTGTTTGTGCAGCCTATTACTTTGACGTTGTCAAGATTCTTGAATCCGTCTATCTCAGAAAGAAGCTGCATGAATGTCCTTTGCACTTCTCTCTCTCCAGAAGTTCCAAGCTCGATTCGCTTTGCTGCGAGCGCATCCAGCTCATCAATGAAAACTATCGAAGGCGCTTTCTCCCTTGCAAGATGGAATACTTCTTTGACAAGCTTTGCTCCTTCTCCTATAAATTTCTGAACCAACTCCGAGGCAACTATCTGGATGAAAGTCGAGTTAGTTGATGACGCAACTGCTTTTGCCAAAAGAGTTTTTCCTGTTCCTGGAGCGCCATAAAGAAGCACTCCCTTAGGGGGTGTAATGCCAACTTTCTTGAAAAGCTGAGGTTTCTTAAGAGGAAGTTCGATGACCTCCTTTATTTCCCTTACTTGGTCCTCAAGGCCACCAATATCTTCCCAGGTGGCATCAGGGCGCTGCATGTTGATGAATTTCTCAACATTATACCTTCTCATAAGTCTAGCTTTCTTTATGATGGTAAGGTTCTTTTGTTCAACATAAATAGTGTCTCCTGGCTTTAGAACCTCGCACTCATCTGATACTTCAACAAAGAACTGGTTACCATTTGGAATCTTGATTATTGCATTTTTTCCGAAAATTTCCCTGACCTCGCAAATCATCAATGGAGTGCGCCTGTACCTATCAAGTTCATACCGAAGCTGATTAATGGTCTCTCTAAGAATCCTGTTTTCATCCTCAGTGTTGTTTGCTGTTCCAGAGTAGCTAAATGGCTCTCCGTTGTTTTTCTGGTCTATTCTCATTTTTCCTACCTAGTCTACCGAACGCGAAACCCTAACGTTATTTATCAATAGCGAAGGTGTTTTTGTCGGCACCGAAACTTCCCAGCTAACAATCCAGCGCTGGTCGTTGCAAGCCTTTTCCACTTGCATTAACATGTTTGCAAGGTTGTCGCTTATGCGCGCATCCCTCACTGGAAAGAGCTTTCCTTTCTTTACTAGGAAAAGCCCGTCTCGAGGAACGGTTGAAAACTCTCCAGTAGCATTGTTTTGGAAACGCGTGTACCAGAGGTTCGTTACCACAAGGCCTTTATCCATCTGGCTAATGATATTCTCTTTATTAACGTTTCCCCCTTCCACGACGAGGTTTCTGGGCTCCGGAGAGACAAGGCCTGCATTTGCAGTTGTTTTCGTGCCGTATTTTTTCGCAGTTGAAGTGTTGTGAAGGTAAGTTTTCAGAAGTCCATTACCAATTATCTCCACTTTTTTTGTTGGCACTCCCTCAGCATCAAATCTGCAGGACCCAACGCCAGTATCATCAGTCGCATCATCATAAAGAGTGAAATTATTATTCGCAACTTTCTTGCCAAGTTTGTTCGCCCAAAAAGACATTCCTGACTCAACAGAAAAAATTGATGCGGATTGGGCAGCATTATCTATCAAGTTTGCAGCTGCCAAAGGATAAAAAAGCACATTATATTTTCCGGGCATTATTTTTACCGGGTTTGTGTAAAGCTTTGCTATTCCAGAAGCCTCATCAACACTCTTGTCAACGTGCAGATCTTCTAGTTTTGTGGAAGAGCAAACACTATGCCCTGATGCATTCTTGTCTGTGAATGCTCTTAATGAAAAATAAAAAGAATAGCCTTCTTCACTAGCTGCCACATTTCCAGAAGTGTGAAGTTCTGAAGTAGCGTAATTTGCTTCCCAAACTCCGGCAGTTTTTGGAATGCCCAAATTTTTTGCCTTTTTTATTGCTTCTGATACTTGCATTATGCCTTTAGTGCCTGCTTCGTCTATTCCTATGCTGTATTTTGATTTTTTCCTGTACTTAAACGGCCCTTCTGCTATTCCATTATAATCCTTGTTTTCAGGAAGGGTTTTTGCAAAAGAAATGAGCTCCTTGACCGACTTCAAAGCTGAAGTCACAGAGAGTTCCCTTAGGGTTGTTACAACAACTCTTTTTTTTAATGAAAGAAAAATAGAAAGCCCGATATTATCATTGTTTTCAGTTGTAATTATTTTGCTGTTAGAAAATTTAACTTGCGAAGTACTAAGTCTCTCGAGACTTACAACGGCATCTTCTGCACCAAGCTTCTTACATTCCATAAGAACTTTTTTTGGCAGAATCATTTCCCAAGCCTCACTTTTCTAATTCTAATTGAAGGCCCGCCGAACCATACAGGCATTCCCTGCATAGGCTCTCCTTTACCGCAGCTGCCTGCATGGAATTCGATGTTGTTGGCTGCAGCATCGACAGAGCTGTAAAGCTTCGGAGTTGTTATTTCCAGAACAGGCTGCCTAACGGGCTTTGTAATTTTTCCATTCTCAATCAAATAAGCTTCAGCTCCAACATATTTCTGGTTGAACCTCTTGTCATCAATATTCCACTCCATGAATGTTCTCATCAAAACTCCTTTTTTCACTCCCTCTATCAATTCCTCTTCAGAATACTCTCCACACTCGAAGTACGTGTTGGCCATCCTCACTAATGGCTCCCTATCAAAAGAGCTGGATCTTGCAGAAGCATTGCTTATTGTGCTTGTCTGAGCTGCGGTTTGCCTGCTGTGCAGAAACTCTGTTATTTTCCCATTTTTGTAAAGATATCTTTTTCTTGCCTTAACTCCTTCATCATCAAACTCGTAATATCCGAAGCTGTTTTTTATCGAAGGGTCGTCTATTATTGTGACTTTATCGCTCCCAATTTTTTTCCCGGCAGAATCAATGCTGAGAAAAGACTCGCCTGCTTGCGCAGCTTCTCTGCCTAAAATCCTGTCAGCTTCTCCTGGGTGCCCTGCACTTTCGTGAACCACTATGCCGACAATCTGAGGCCCTAAAACCATATCTATTTTGCCTGTCGGTGCCTTTACTCCTTCTCTTGTGTTCTTGCTGAGGGTAAGTATCTCGTCATGAAGCACTTTCTGAAGATTTAGTGCAGTTAAGGTTTCGAATCCTCCCGAAGCACCATACTGCCAGTATCGCTGGATAAGCGAGCCTTTTTCTTTTAGTGTTGTAAAGTAAGTGAAATTAGTTTTTGGAATAATGGAGTTAATTCTTGTGCCTTCTGAATTAACAAAAAATTTCTCAACATAATCATCCCCGAGGATTAAGTATCTTCCTGGAACTGATTTTTTTGTTGACAAAATGGCTTTGTCAATATCCTGCAAAAGAGATAGCTTTTTTTCAGGAGATACAGTCCTGACATCAATTTTCTGTTTTACTTGATAGCTTGCTTTTTCAGGATTCTCTTGCGAAAACTCAGTTTTTAGGGCAGAGGGAGCGCTGGCTTTGGCTGACTTTATAACTGAGTCAACAAGTTTTGTTACTGAAGCTTTATCCAAGATATTTGTGCTTCCAAAAGCCATGGCACCATTAAATATCAGTCTTACCGCAAGGCCTTTGCTTACGTCATAACCAGAAACGTGGGGAATACCGTTCTTTAGGACAAATCCGCTGCTTTTAGAGCTCTCAATTCTGGCCTCTGTATATGATACACCTTTTATTTTTGCTGCACTGATTACACTGTCTGCTAGCTGTTGCATAATGATGAGGCTTTACGGTTGTTTTTAAACTATTCGAAAATAATATATCGGTTCTCTTAGGGATGTAGTACATGGCAGTTAAGTGTGGAGTGTTTAGTTGTATTCCTCTACAAGAAGATTTTTATAGATTAATTCCAGTAATAGACTATGGACAGGAAAATAATTGCTATTTTTATTATCGTTCCTATTCTTGCTGTATTAGTTTTGAATTTTCTTGGAATATTATATCCATTAAACAATATTTTTCCGCAAAATCCAAATACTTTTTGCAGGATTGATTCAGATTGCAAACCATATGTTCAAGAGTGGAATTCATGTAAGTCAGGATGTGGAAGTTGTAAACTATATGATATTAATGACAATGAAGTGATTGCCATCAACAAATATTGGAATACTTTCTGTCCATTTACCAAACCCAAAGGATCCGGATTCTGCCCTGCATGTATTGGTGGTATAGGAGGAGATTTTAGTAGTATAAAGTGTATTGAAAACAAATGCCAAAAAATATTGAAATGAAAGTTTACTTCTTCAATTCCACGGGTTGAATATTATTCGTAAACAAGCAATTCCTTTGTGAAATTTGTTAACGGTTTTCCGCCTGATTTAGTAACAAGAACAGTATCTTCTATTCTTAGCCCTCCCATACCATTCCAATAAAGGCCAGGTTCGATTGTGACAATCATACCTTCCTTCAGAACTGTTTTTGACTTTGAGCTTATGCTTATTCCAGGGTCGTGGACTTCTCTTCCAACTGAATGGCCTGTGCTGTGGATGAAATGGCTTGATTCTTTTCCAAGTTTTTTCCTTATCGTGATATCAATGTTTTTTGCAGCAGACTTGCCGGCAGCCATTTTAATTCCGAGTTTTTGTGCTTCGAGAACTTCATCATAAATATTCAAATTTTTATTTGTCGGCTTTCCAAAAAACCACGTTCTTGTAATATCTGAGCAATAGCCTTTGTACTTTACACCCATATCAATTATACACCAACCCTTTAATCTGGTATTTGTTGGTGTATGGTGTGGGTTTGCAGCGTTACTTCCGGCGGCAACGATTGGTGGAAAAGCAGGCTCTAAACAGAGTTCTTTTGTTTTTTCAAGAATGAAATTTTCAACATCTTTTTCTGTTTTGCAAGCTTTTATTTTTTTGGAAAGATCTGCAAGTATCTTGTCAGTTATTTTACAAGCTTCTTTTATCCTACTTATCTCTTCTGAAGATTTTACGCTTCTGAGTTTAACAATTTCATCACTTATGTCAACAAAATTTGCTCTCGGATTATCCTTTTTTATTCTCTTCAACTCGTTGACTGACAGATAATTTCCATTGAAACCGACTTTGCCAGAAAGTTTTCTCTTGTCGAAAGTTCTCACAGTAATTTTCGATATTTTTTTCATCCTTTGAAACTCTAAATCAGGAACGAAAAGAGTTGAAGAGTTATTTGTGATTACGAGTTTGCAAGCGCTTAACGGATATGCATCAGCAAAATACTCAATATTGTATTCTTTTACACCATCTCTACCATAAAGAAATAACGAATCTAAGCCTTTGTTTGCAAGAATTATTTTCAATTCCTCTAATCTCATCTCGTTACCTTGTAAGAAGAAACTTTTTCCAGCAATTCCCTTGCCCTCTCATTTTTCTTGAAGTGCTCGCGCACGGGCTCCAAAAGCTCGTTAAGCGATTCAGCAACAGCAGTTTTCAAATCTGCTGGGTGTATTTTACCTTCCTCATATTTCTTCACAAAATCATCATAGCCTTCGATAACTAAATCGCCACCGTATTTTTCCGGTCGCTTGATAGTTATTGATTCTTTTTTCTGGAATATGATGTATCTGAGGTATTCGGCAAGAGGATTGTTCTCAACAGTTTTTGCAGGGCAGTAAGCTTTCATTATCTTGCTTTTTACTAGCTCATCAGAGTCAGTCATGAAGATAGCGCTTGAAGGATTGGATTTTGACATCTTCATTTCAAGGGCTTTCTGTTCTGTATCATCTGTCTTTACCGGTTCGCCTAAACCCATCAGCATGTGGTGGCTTATCACAACAGGCTTTCGCAACCCCAAAGTTGGCGCTAATTCCCTTGCGAGAACGTTTACCTTTCTTTGGTCCATGCCGAGCTGTGTAATGTCTGCTTTTAGATGGAAAATATCAGCGCACTGCATACAGGCGTAAAGAATCTGCGAAGCCTGCTGCAAGTCGCTTTCCTTCCTTCCCATTATCTGCCCAGTCCTGATTATCCTGTTTAGGGTTGAATTCCTCGCGACCTGCATGACTAACTTATGGTATTCCAAATCCTTCACGTGGTCGTTCGCCCATACAAACTCAATGTTATCTACATCCATGCCTGAAGCTCGCCAGACTTCAATCATATACTTTCCAACAACCTGGATTTTTTCTAAGTCTCCATCCATTTTGTTGTTAGCCCATGCGTGCCAGTCTGCAACAAGCATCTTGAATTTGCAGCCAGCCTTAATCATCTTATTTACGTTAATTGCGCGCATCAAACCCTGTGCTATATGCATCTGGCCTGATGGTTCAAACCCATCATATGCGATAGGATGAGGTTTCTTGTCAAAAAGCTCCTTAAGCTCATCTAAAGTGATTATTTCTTCACCAACCTCTTTTATCAGCCCGATTTTTGCTTCTATGTCCATTACTCCCTTTATCAGACAAATCGTTTAAAAATCTTGCCAGAACACCTAGCATCACAATATGGGTAGTATAGACTGGAAGTAGGAAGATTTAAATAGTAGGGTGGGCAATATTTGCTACACTGAAAGGGTGAATCATAAATGGACACACAGCAAAAAAACTCTTCTGACAAAAAGTCTTCAAGACAATTAATTGGCAAGACAGTAGTTAGTAAGACCGGCAAGCGCTTCGGCGAAGTTGGCGATATCATATTCGAAGCCAAGACAGGCGAATTGATACATTTGGTTCTGGCCAATCCAACAGCCTACACAGAAAAGATGGACCTTGAAAAAGACAAGGACGGACAGATACTCATTCCATTCAGCTCAGTAATAGCCATCGGCGACTTCATGGTAATTGCTGAGGAAGATATAGTGTAATGTCCAAGAAAGCTGAAAATAAATTTTCTTTTTTCAAAGATCTTCTTGATTTAGATTGGTTATTTGATCTGGGGACAAGTGTAAAGTTTTGGGTAATATATTACATTATGCTTGCATTTATGGCTCAACTCTATGCAGAGCAAGTCCTTGGAAATTCATCTTCGATTTGGACATCCATACTATCTTTCTTTTTCTTTCTGATAGTTTATACTTTATTTTTCCCTTTAAATATCCTTTATTTTTTCAAATTCTTAATGTTATTTTTAAATTCGAACCCTAATATTGCAAAAGATTCTCCCATATCTCTTATAATTGCTGCTATTATGTGGATTTTTGCTTTGAGTTTATATCCTATTATGATAATGTTATTCTTATCCATAATCAACAAATCTAAAAATTATAAAATTATGATAATTCTCTTGATCATATTAATTTTCTTATGTTTTTCAGGATGCATAACTTATATTAATTCACCTGATTATCAAAATTTTAAAAATATGCAATAAAATACTTTTTCCCAATACCTTTTTATTACTCTCAAATTCCCCATCTGCTATGTCAGAACTAATCTGGACTGAAAAGTACAGGCCTAAGACTTTCAAAGATGTTAAAGGCCATGCAGAGATAGTCAAGAGAGTGGAGTCGTTTGTTAAGAATAAGAATCTGCCCCACCTTCTCTTTGCTGGCCCGGCTGGCACAGGAAAGACATCGCTTGCTTTAGTTATTGCCCGTTCTTTGTATGGTGAAGAGTGGCACAACAATTTTCTGGAATTAAATGCCTCGGATGAAAGAGGAATTGATGTTGTTAGAGTCAAAGTCAAGGATTTTGCAAGGACTAAAGCATTGGGAGACGTGCCTTTCAAAATAATCTACCTTGACGAATCTGATGCTTTGACAAGAGAAGCACAGCAGGCTCTAAGGCGAACAATGGAGAACTACACCAAGACTTGCAGGTTCATTCTCAGCTGCAACTCGCCAAGCAAGATAATCGACCCAATACAATCAAGATGCGCCATATTCAGGTTCAAGCCGATGGCAAAGCCTGAAGTTTTTGAAATTATTGACACCATAGCAAAAAACGAGAAGCTGACAATAATGCCTGACGCAAAGGAGGCGCTTTTCGAGATTTCGCAGGGAGACTGCAGGCGATTGGAAAACATACTGCAAAGCGCGGCTGCAAGCTCACAAAATATTATTCTGGAGCTAGTTTATGCGATGGCATCTGCAGCACAGCCAAGAGATGTAAGAAAAATACTCGAGCTTGCAATCGATAATAATTTCTTAGAAGCAAGAAAACTAATGCAAAAAGTCATGTACGACAACGGACTCGCAGGCCTTGACATGATAAAGTTCTTCCAAAGAGAATTGCTTAATTTAAAAATCCCAAACAAGTCGCAGATGGAGCTATACATTGCCTGCGGCGAAGCAGAGTTCAGGCTTGTTGAAGGAAGCGATGAGTTTGTACAATTAGAAGCTTTCTTGGCTAAGGCAAGTATTTTATCGGGTAAATAATTTTCCGCTCGAGGCCGCGGTGGCCAGGTATTGAAACAATGATTGAGACTGCACGCCGGTAGTGCTTAATTATTAGAAAAAGATTTTATCCGTGCTTAACCACAATTTCTGTTGAGACGAATTCCTTGTAATCATATTCTATATTGATCCTGATAAGCTGAGGGAATGCAGTCACTCTTGGAGGTAGGCTCTGCGTGCAGGTAATTGCCCTTGACAGTCCTCCACTTCCTTCTGTTCCACCATAAAGAACAGCATAACCAGCAGTGTCGCTGCCGCCCTGCAAGCCGCTGCATCTTAGGCCAGATAGCCTGCTATCAACTGTAATGAAAACTTTGTTTTCATCAACAATGCTGTCTGAGTTGGCGTTGCAGTCAGAGCCCGGTCTGAAAAGCTGGCCTGAGCCAACTTTTTCTATATTGAATGTGAAGCCTATTTGGTCGCGACCCTTAGCGAATTCCTTTAGCTTAGTCACCTTTACAGGTGCACCTGAATTTTCAACTGGCTTTTCCTCATTGACTTTGCAAACAGCCTGCTCTCTTTCATTCAAAGGATTCTCCTTTATGCAAAGAGTGCTTTCGGATACAGTACCGTATTTGTAACAAACATCAACCCTTATTGGAAAAGTAGTAGGACCTGAAAGAACTGGAAGATACCTAAGATTTGTGAAGTCGATAGTGGTTATTGCGCCCTCAATTACAGTCTCTCCTGTTGGGTCTTTCTGTGTTTTAGTAAGTGGCTCTGAAGGTCTCTTGACCAGATCCTGCGGCAAAACACCAAAGTCATTAGGGCTAAGTCCTGAAACTTTCAAAAGAACGTTTTCTGCGGCAACATCATACTCTCCAACGTTCTTAAGCTGTACAACAACGTCAAATGGTCTCTGGCCAGCGTCAAAAGCTTCATCAGGAGGACTTCCTGGAAGGAAGGATATTGCAAGACCTTTATCTCCTCCAACAAAAGTCGCACTTGTGCTGGTGTTATTTTGGCATCCTGCTGATGCAAGAGTCAAGATACCAAAAAGTAAAACAGTAACAACAATATTCCTATTCATGCTATCCCCTCGTCTTGCATTGTTATTAAATCTTTCTATACTAGTTTGACTATCTCGATATTTTTAGATGTCGATGTTCTGTAACTGTAATCAAGCACAACATTAAGCGTTGTCTTGTATGAAGAGCCTTTTGTAAGCCCTTTTACTGTGCAAAAAATAACTCCTTGGCCGTTAGTCAAAGGGATGTTGCCAGACGAATCCATTCCTTTGCAAGTGTTCAGAGGAGTTGTTCCAAGGCTTACACTTCCAAATTTAACCCTATCAAGATCCTTATATGTGAGCCCTTTTTCTCCATGGCCACAAACACCAATATCACCAACAAACACATCTCCTCCTCCTGCATTCTTTATTGTTATCTTCAATAAAGTCTCTCCAGGAGAAGGTTCTTGATTGACAGAAGTCACAGCGATTGGGCCTCCCTGGCCACCAGAAGCGCTAAAACTTGATGCAGAACATGGTTTTACAGATTTCCCAGTGGGGTCAGGATCAATACAAATTGGAATTTCAGCTCTTGTGCTATAATCATAGCATGCAGTAACCTGAAAGACGGGCCTGTAGATCTCACCAATCAAAGCTGAGTTTATTATTCCTGGATGTTCCTTGATTTCCTTTCCTCCTTGAGGGTTAGAAAAGCTCTTTCCTTCCAAAGTTGGAAAGAGACTGGAAAATGCCCATGATACAAGATTCTGGTCATAACCGGAATACACCAAAACACCGTGAGTAATGTCATGCGCACCGAGATTGCGCAGCTCTAAGCCAACCATAACATCTTGGGGGCCATCATCCTGCAACACTATCCTGCTTGGTGGCTGATTCTGAACAAAACTAATGCCCAATCCTTGTGTGCCAGTCCTGAACTGGTCAGTATTACTGGTATCAGAGGGTGTACAACCATACGCAACAATAGTCAGCAACAAAATTATTACAAGAATTATTCTTTTCATACTCTTGCACCTGCTTTTTTGAGTATAATTATCTTTCCAATGCTGTCCGTGTAGTCGTATGTCAAAGTGACCTTGAGCTTGCTGAGGAATGACTCATCGTTAACTGTTGAATACCCTGTTACCCTGCAATTAACTATTCCTTCGAGACCTTCCCGTACATATATTTTACTATTATCTATACTATTATCAATCTTTTCGCACGTTAAAACCTTATCAGCAAGTTCAACCTTTATTGTCACTTTATCAGCTGCCTCCAGGCTGTTCCCCCCTGAGCAAAGAACTGCTGGAGTGGCGTCAATATCATAAATCTTGCCGTTTCCGACGTTCTTAATCTTTATTATGAAATCAATATCGAGCTTTCCGTCCTTTATCCTAATTGCCTGGTCGACAGAAGTGATTGCAACTGGCGCGCCTTGGCCAGAGCCTATTGCATTGTATTTTTTCTTGTTTTGTAATAAGTCGCAAGCCTTTGGTGTTGTCCTTGTGTTTGTTGGGTCTGTATCAATGCAAACATCAAATATGTATTCGGTGCCGTATTCATAACAGGCAACTGCATTTATTGTGATGTCTTTTTTTAATTCTTTTAATGGAAGAATGTTTCCGTTGAAGTCAACCTGAACTTTGTCACCTTTCGCTTTTATCAGGCTTCTTCCGTTAAGAGGATATTCAGAAGTCGAGAATTCTTTGCTCTTATCTGGAAAATCAACATATGTCCTGTCGTAATTAAGCGCGAGAATTCCTTTTCCAGCAGGAACATCCCAAGCTCCCTTGTTTTCCATTCCAATTATAACAGTAATATCGTTTCCGTTTGGCATGACAATGTAATTTGTCTGAGGCCTGTCAGGGGCAAAAGACATGCTTATTCCCTGAACACCTGAATGGAGAGAGTTATAATTCACATCAACAGTTGGAGGTTTGCCAACGATTATATTTGTTATCATATCGCAGCCTGAGATAAGTAGTGTTAATAAAACAAATAAAATGATTAGTCTCATGTTGTTCCTCCGTTTCTCCTGTATTCTGCTAAGTATGTTGTACAACCAGAAGCGCAGCAACCATTATACCTTCCGGCAGCAGCCTCCCAGCCAGTGAATCCTGCACATTGTGCATTGTAATGACTTTTAAAATTCATAAGTCCAGCTTCAACATTACATGTGAGATCTTCTAATGTTTGCCCATCACAAGTTGGCGCGCCCATGCAAGAAGTTCCTTGAATAATTCCAGCACATTTTGGGTGTGCAATTGTATAAATCTGCATCATACCAATTGATGCCCCCCCATCTCCTCTTTTAACATTTCCATTCTCATCCCAATGTTCTCCACCAGTCTCAGTTAGCGCAATTGCCTTTGCATTATTATCAGGAATGCCCAATTCAGATGCAAATCTTGATAATATCTCACCTTCTTGTCCTGAAACTCCTCCACCTCTAGGTTTGCACCCAACCGGTTCAGGGCAGACACCTTTCCATGTGTTTCCCCCGGATGAAGATTCTGGCAAACTACAAATCGGATTCTGCTCTGGAACGTCTTTTCCTGGATTAGTTAACTTTCCGTCTTGTGTAGCAATTCCGAAATGCAGATGAACTCCAGTGGACACTCCTGAATCTCCAGCCTCTCCTATTTTATCACCTACGTTCAACTCATCACCTTCAGAAACATCCCATGTTGCAAGGTGACCATAAAAAGTGTAAAAATTATCGCTGTGCTTTACAATTACAATATTTCCGTAACCTTGATTATCGTCACAGCCTCCTTTTCCTCCAATCCTGTTATTGTAAGCACAAATTCTATCTACAAATCCATGTTCTACAACCCTAACTTCGCCTGACCCTCCAATATCAACTCCATTATGCCAAGGTGTACCTCTTACACCTTCAAGGCCTGGTGTGTATCCATAGCAAGCATCGCTTCCAGCAATGCTTCCTTCTTTCGGCCAAGCTGACCAGCTCCTGCTGAAACCTCCTCCACTACTTCCACCTACGCGAGCTACAAGCCTTGCATTCACTTTGTTCTGATTTAGCATGTTGCACACAGAAGTAACCCTGTAAGTGCTTTGAGAATAATCCCCGCTCCAAATTAGTTTATTCGGATCTACAGTAGCTTCGCAATCAATCCTTATTTTTTTCCCATGAACTTCCTTGCCATATTGGGTCTTTAGAGAATAAGTACGAGCATCTTTCTTTTCAAGCAGACCTGGAAAGCCTTCACAAACAAGGTCACTTATTCCCTCAGGAACTTCAATATCCATGCTCCCTATGCTGTCGATTATTGTATCCCCGTAAAAACTCTGCGCTGTGAATCCGATAACTAAAGGAACTTTGTAATCTGCCCATTCAGGAGTGTCTTTACGAACGCCAATCGGAGGCCTGTTTTGATTAGTATCAATTGACATGAAACAAGGAGATTGAGTCGCTTCTGAAAGCGGGGCTTGGTCAAGACCGAAATTTCTCTTGAAGAAGTCAAGCTCTCCTTCATAATTAGTTTTTAATATCCCGAACTCATCGACAGATTCTTCAATGAAATAAGTTGTGTAAGACCCGACAATCTTTACATCATACTTAGCAAGAAATTGTATGTCAGCACTGTCTCTCGTATCCTCTTCATCACAGCTCCAAGGGTCAATCGGGCAAAAGAAAGTTCTTGTGCTTGCCAGTTTAGGTGATAACCCTATTTTATCAGTCCAACTTCCCATATCAGCAAACCCATCATCGTCAGCATCAACATTATCGTCTTTGTCTCTGTCTTTCACACACCTGCAAAAATTCTCAAATTGATATGTTGTTTTATCACCTGATTCTATGTGCAGATTCATGCTTGTCCGCTGGAATGTATTTGGCCTGAAAATTTGCTCTTCGTTCGTCGGCTCCCAGCCTATAACTTGCCTTGTTCCGATAGCTGCTCCAGGAGGTGGTTCAGGATCAACATCTTTTTTTGTTTGATCTATAAGATTCGGAATGAAATTAATTACTCCAGCTCCAAATGTCTGCGCGTTAGTCCACCAATCTTTTAGCAATCCTCTTGATACCGTTTCGAAATTTACTGTGGATTGTTGCTGCGGACCAACAACTTCTTCAAATAGAGTTGCAAATATAGGTATAATCATTATTGCTATGAAAATGATATAGAAATTTTTCGACCAGTGCATTATTGTATCTGACTGGTCAGTTGCGAACAAAAGGTATATTGCGCAAAGATTACACAATATCATGACTGATGCAATAGTTTCCCTGTAAGGAAATATGAAAGACAAAGCGGGATTAGTAAGCGACATCTGAACGGCCATTGGAACTAAAATCTGGGCGACAACATAAGGAGCAAAATCTTTAACTGGAATATGTGACAAAGTCATTGAAAGCACAAGAACAGCTGCATACCCCCCAAGAATTGCGCCAAAGCCTGCCGAGCCTCTCGGAAAATTATAATAAACTTCACCAATGTGAATAATAAACACAAGTACAAGTATAGGAAATGTACCAGTGATTGGTCCCACTGCAGTTTTTGTTCCACCTGCAACTTTTCCTAATCCTCTCAAACCGAAACCTGCAAGGGCACCAGCTCCTGCTGCACCAGCAACTAAAATTGGTTTAGGGGAACCCCAAACATTTTTGATTGTTGTTGAAAGATTTCTTCCGATATCAACTCCACCTTTGTGGGTTCCAGAATTATTTGTCGCAGAAACACTCGCTGCCACCCCTAATTCATGAGCAGCTTTCTTCTCTTCTTTAGCAGCGCTTGCTTGTTCTTTGCTTACCTTATCAAGAGGAGAATGTGTAAATGCTTCATTGCCGCTCATTCGAGCTTGGGTTAATTGTTGCGCTGTTTGGGCTTGTTCCTTATTACTCTTCTTTTTAACTTCTTCAAGTTGCTGCTCAAGAGTCGGCCTGGAATCTGCCGGTATTGCCATTCCAGTTGCAGTGCCTGCTGCAGCTCCTGCCATCTACTTGCCGCTCCTTAAGAAGTACAGACTCATGTCAGTATACATTTCTGTATATTGATATTTATAAATATTTCTCTATTATATTTAAAGAATTCACTCAAGCTTGACTACAATCTGCTGGACATCAAGAGTCTTTTCAGGGATTATCTGGATGAAATTGTTGTCATTAATGACATACTGGCTTATGTCCTTGGAATAAGTGTTCGTATTTTGGTTAAATGACAGTTTTCTGTTGTTGATGTTTATAGTTCCGGTTTTGTCCTCATCACCAGCAAACTTCAATATGAGCCTGACGTTTTTCAGATCACGTTCCACTTTATTGAAATTGCTCTCATTAAGCTCAAAATAATAAATTGGGAAAGTCGGCTGCTGAACCACGCTTCTTATTACGATGTTATCAATAAGAACTGCTCCGGTCTCGCTCCTGAAAGTAAGAACGTTGCTTCCTCTAAGCAAAAGCCTGGGGTCGAAGTCAACAGTTTCAGCGATACCACACTCCGGAACTTTTGAAAGCACAACCCGGTCATTAACTGTAGCAGTTAAAACACCCATCTGCCCTTGGTTGCAGTCTAATACAAACCTTAATGTCGTTTTTTCAACATTCTCTGGAGTGTAAGTAACGGAAAACTGGGTAGAAGCTTCCCTGTTGTTCAGGTTTTGTATGCTTGCAATAATCCTGACATTCTCAAGCTGATAAGAGTTAATTTTCCAGAACTGCCAGCCAGGGCTCGTAACCCTAAACTCAAGAATATTATCGCTTTCAAGATTGTCAAGAGTAATTGGCGAAGGGGCGACCTCTTTTATCTCACCGCTGAAAATCACTTCATCGTTAAGAAGTATTTCTAGCACGCCTGAATGACTAGCAACTGTGAATGCAAGCTGAGCGTTTTTTACGTTTTTTGGATCATCAAGATGAAAAGCAATTCTAAAGCTGTTCTGTTCTCCTGAGCCAGACTGAACAAGAACTCCATCTCTTCGTTTTATTACCTGGTCCTCTTCCGTAGTGTAAAGGTTGACGGCATTAACCCTGTGCTCAAACTCTGACTGCTTTTCAACAAAAAGTGTTTTTGGCGATTCATCAAGCAAAGTATTTTTTTGCTCCTCAATTATATCCGAATTGGAATCGTTATTAAGCAGTTTTTCCCTCTCAGCTGGAGGCAAGAAAAGTATCCATATGATTATGAATAGCGTTATGAGCGCAACGAAGGCTGCAGTACTAGCTCCTCCTCCTTGGCCCTTACGAAAAAGCATTCTCTACCTCAATAGGTTTATATATAAATGTCTTTTGTTTTGAAGGTCAATGAAAATTCTCAGAAAGGACCTAAAGCAAAATACAATTGTCGTTCAAGTGCAAGGGGCAGATGACCTTTGGCATCTATCATCAATAGTCGAGCAGGGAGACAATATCGGCGCTGAAACACAAAGAAAAATTAAGGTAGGAGAGGCGTCAGTGAAAAAAAATTTTTTTGTCTCAATTCTTGTTGAAAAAGTCACTTACGATGAGACTTCAAAGCAGTTGAGGGTACTTGGCGTAACCACAAGCGAGCATGAAGACGTTCCAAAAGGCTCTCATCAGACAATAGAGGCAGAGCCTGGAACAAATATGACTATAATAAAACATAAATGGCATTCCTACCAACTGGACAGGATAGAAGAAGCATCAAAAACAGTTTTTTCAGACACGCTAATTTGTATTCTTGACAGGGAATCTGCTATAATAGCTATGCTAAAGAGCCATGGATATGAGGTTCTAGTTGAGCTTCATGGAGAAGTCGCTAAAAAATATGAAGGCAAAATGTCAAGCAAAGCATTCTACCCGGAAGTTCTTGAAAAAATCAGGGAGTACGATGAAAGGTTCCATATTACAAACATAATCATAGCGAGCCCAGCATTTTGGAAAGAGGAGCTCATCAAGGAAATAAAGGATGACAAACTGATGAAAAAAATAAGGACAGCAACAATAAACACAATTGATCGGACTGGACTTGAAGAAGTGCTTAAAAAACCGGAGCTCAAGGCAGTAATAGGAGAGGACCGGGCGGCAAAGGAGGCTTTGCTAGTTGATGAGCTCCTTAAAGCGATAGGAGGCGACGGATTGGCTGCCTATGGCCTGAACGAAGTCAAGCAAATGGCAGATATGGGTGGCATAAAGACACTTTTAGTGACATCAGGGCTAATTTCTATCAAGAAGGCAGAAGGAAATTTTGAATTGCTCGACGATATAATGAAAAAAGTTGATTCAGCAACTGGTAAGGTTTTCATAATTAATTCAGATAATGAAGCAGGAAAAAAGCTGGATGCACTTTCAGGAATTGCAGCAATTTTAAGATTCCGTTTATGAGCTCTTCTTGCGTAGTCAAACCCATTTGCTACTGGATAATTGTCAAAAACGTAATATATTAATAGTAGTAATAGCTTTATCTTCATTCCCCAGTGAAAAAAACCATCGAGGTAACAAAAAATGATAGTTAAAGAAGAGTTCCTCAGCAAGCTAAGAACGTATTTCTCCCTCAATCTTTATGAAGTAAAGATTTGGACAGCACTGCTCTCAAGAGGAGTGTCTACTGCAGGAGAGCTTTCTGACATTGCCAATGTCCCGCGCTCCCGCTCATATGATGTTCTTGAAAGCCTTGAAAAGAAAGGCTTTGTAGTAATGAAGTTCGGCAAGCCGATAAAATACCTGGCCGTTCCTCCAGTTGAAGTAGTTGAAAGAGTAAAGAAAAACATGAAGATGGAAGTTGACAGGAAAGTAAAGAGGCTTGAAGACATCAAAAGCACAGAAATAATCGAAGACCTCAAGCAGTTGCACATACAGGGAATAGAGCTTGTTGAGCCCTCAGAGCTCTCAGGCAGCCTCAAAGGAAGGCATAACTTGTATAACCACCTAGACTTGATGATTAAAAACGCAGAGAAAAGCGTAACAATAATGACAACCTCTCAAGGGCTCATGAGAAAGATAGAAGGCTTGAAGCCAACTTTTGAGAAAATAAAGAAGAGAGGAGTCAAAATCAGGATTGCAGCGCCACTTTCAAAAGAAACTAAGGATGCAGTCAAAGAAATGGAAGAGATCGCAGAAATAAAGCACACGGACCAGAAAGCAAGATTCTGCATAATTGATGGCAAGGAACTGATGTTCATGATAATCGACGATAAGGAAGTTCATCCGTCTTATGATGTCGGGATATGGGTCAATACTCCCTTCTTTGCAGG
>JBBSVZ010000154.1:0-1381 GCA_038046545.1 Nanobdellota archaeon
GCAATCCGGAATGGTTTAAGGCTTTTTATCAAAAAGTAATGGATGCAAAACTTGCCAAATAGCAAGAGAATTTGCTGAGAATCCTGCTATGCTTGATATGCTGCTCATCAAAGTTTTTACTACAGTTTTTTTCCGTCTTTCAGGTAGCTCCAGCACCTCCCTAGTAATAAAGTCTAGACCTTCAAAGATTTCGTCTTTTTGATCTTTCGTAAGGGTGACTTCATTCAGTACAACATCTGAAAAATTCTTTACACTATCTGCTAATTCTTTCTGTGATGCTGTATACAAGCTATCAATAGTTTGATTGAGATTTTCTATATTACCAGTATTTATTAGACCTACTTGACTATTATTTATAGCAATATGATTGTTATAGATTGTGCCACCAGAAACTACAACAGGAGCTCTTGTTGGGTATCTTGGAGTATTTCTTGATATACCGAACATAGCGTCCATTTGATCACTGTAGTAATTTATCTGCTCTTTTAATTCTTGATTGCTAATAGCCAGTGTTTGCTGAAATATAACATAGCAATTCAAACAAAGTGGTACATTTTGCTCTGGGCCAACCTGGTAAAAAGCATTGTTAGGGCATTGACTACACCTCATACTTACTACGTGTATTTTTTTGATTCCTTTTATATCAGCCTGGTAATACATTTTAGTATCCTTTCGCTCTCTTCATCTACCTTCCTCATCTCTGCCAAGATCTCCTTCGGACTACGTAAAGCAACTTCCTCAGCTTTATTAGGATTCTTGACTGACAGATCCCAAGTAGCCTGATCAATACCGACGATATCTACTGACCAAGAATTTTCACTCTCTGCCTTGGTTTTCTGAAGTGTCACAAATTCCTCCAAATCCTTCTCATTAAGAGAGTTAGTCTTTCCGAGATTACGCCCTGGATTGAGTTGATAGTACCAGATTTTCTTAGTCGGAATCCCTTTCTCAAAGAAAAGAACTACTGTCTTTACTCCGGCACCCTGGAAAGCTCCTCCAGGCAAATCTAGTACCGTATGCAAATTACAACTCTCCAGAAGCATCTTGCGAAGACTCACTGAAGCGTTATCAGTATTCGAGAGAAAAGTATTTTTGATAACTATACCTGCCCTACCCTTAGCCTTCAGCATCTTGATAAAATGCTGAAGAAAGAGAGATGCAGTCTCTCCTGTTTTAATAGGAAAGTTCTGTTGGATTTCTCGCCCTATACCAGCCCCAAAAGGAGGATTTGCGAGAATAATATTGTACCGATCTTTTTCTTGAATATCGTTGAGATTTTCTGCCAAGGTATTCGTATGCCTTATATTTGGAGCTTCTATCCCATGTAGAATCATATTCATGATACCTATGATATAGGCTAGTGACTTGATTTCTTTTCCAT
>JBBSVZ010000155.1:0-1117 GCA_038046545.1 Nanobdellota archaeon
ATTTACTCGCATATTGCAAGGATAAGGACAAGACGCCGTGGAAGGTTTTCCGCTCCTTTAGTTATAAGAACGCCATACGGTGCAGGTATAAGGGCCCTGGATATGCATTGTGAATCAGGAGAAAGCATTTTTGCGCATGCAACAGGCCTAAAAGTCATTATTCCCTCCCATCCTTACGATGCAAAAGGGCTTTTAATTTCAGCCATTCGGGACCCGGATCCTGTTATTTTCTATGAGCCAATGCGCACTTACAGGCTGATAAAGGAGGATGTTCCGGAAAAAGAATATACAGTGCCGATAGGAAAAGCGGAAATAGAGCAGGAAGGCTCGGATTTGACTGTCTTATCCTATGGAGCAATGATGAAATACACTAAAGAAGCTTTGCAGAAATCAAAGTATTCGGCAGAGATAATTGATGTAAGGACGATTGTTCCTTTGGATACTGAAACAATAATTAATTCGGTTAAAAAAACAGGAAGATGCGTAATTGTGCACGAAGCTCCCAAGACATGCGGCTTTGCCGCTGAAATAATTGCCAGGATTAATGAAAGATGCTTTTTTAGCTTAGAGGCCCCAATTGCCCGTGTTACAGGCTTGGATACAATGATTCCTTTCGGCAAGCTGGAAAACTACTATCTGCCAAGCGAGAAAAGGATTTTAAAAGCAGTAGAGAAGGTAATGAGCCAATAAATTAATTAAAGCTTAAAAACAAATAACAATTCACTACCGTATTCAAAAAGAAGAAAATAAAATATCAATAAAATGGCTTTTGAGTTTAAATTTCCGGATGTCGGGGAAGGAATAACAGAAGGGACAATTGTCAAGTGGAAGGTCAAGGAAGGCGACAATGTAGAGTCTGACCAGATTCTTGCGGAAGTTGAAACAGACAAGGCTGTTGTTGAGATACCAAGCCCGAGGAAAGGCACTGTCTTGAAGCTTTACCATAAGGAAGGCGACACAATTTATGTTGGCGAGGTTTTGGCTGTAATAGGGGAAAAAGGTGAGAAGGTTCCGGAGAAAAAGGAAAGGTACACTGGTTCTGTAGTTGGCTTTGTGCCTGAGGCAGGGGAAAAGAAAGAAAAGCTAAAAGCGGAAAAGGAAGCTGTCTCAAGCCCAC
>JBBSVZ010000156.1:0-3581 GCA_038046545.1 Nanobdellota archaeon
TGCCTGTCTTTTTGCAGGAGCAGCTCATAAACTTCTATAATCCTGTCACTGAAGCCTTCGGCCGTTGTCCGCTTAATCTGCAATTTTTCATCCTCGAGGTTGAATGGAAATAGAGACTTGAAGGCTTTCATCAAGGATTCGCGGTCTTCTTCCGGCTTGCAAAAAAATGACAGCCGTACAGTAGTTACCATTTTCATTGATGCGCAGTTTTATAAATCAGATTATTAATGTTGTGCATGATGAAGCATTCTTTCCAAATTACTTTGGTTCTTGTCTGTATGTTTCTTTTGGCCCAGTTCATCGGACTTTCAGTTATCGAGCATTATATCGACAGGACTTCTGGCGTCCCAACTTACAATGCGTTGCCTTATGGCTTGGAACCTCCGCCGATTGATGAGAATTATGGATGGATATTCATAACTGTTGGAGTGTTAATTGGCACTGGCCTTGTTTTAGTGTTGATGAAGTTCAGAAGGTTTAATGTCTGGAGAGTCTGGTTTTTCCTTTCTGCATTGATGACTATGGGAGTTGCTTTTTCAGCGTTCATTAACCAGTGGATTGCAATTGTTCTTGCTGGAATCCTTTCTTTTTTCAAGGTTTTCAGGCCTAATTTCATTATTCACAACGTGACTGAGCTCTTCATTTATGGCGGTCTTGCTGCAATATTCGTTCCCATTTTGAATATTTTTTCTGTAGTGATTCTTCTGCTGTTAATATCAGTTTATGATGCTTATGCTGTATGGAAGAGCAAGCACATGGTTTCAATGGCTAAGTTCCAGGCTGAATCAAAGATATTTGCTGGATTCCTCATTCCTAAATCTGAAAAAGTTGTTAAGGAGTCTCCAAAAAAAAGCCTGAAGCGTATAAAAATTGCTGTACCAGAAAAAACACCTGCATACGCATTGCTTGGTGGCGGAGATGTCGCATTTCCCTTGCTTTTTGCGGGAGTTGTACTGAAATCCACAGGATTCGTTCCGTTATTGTTTGTTATTCCAATTTGCACAGCTATTGCACTCCTTGGTTTGCTGTATTTTGGAGAGCAAGGTAAGTTTTATCCTGCGATGCCCTTTCTTTCGGCTGGGACTTTTATAGGATATTTCATTTTTCTTTTCATGAATGGATTTTAGCCACACAATCTTAATAAAGTGCCAATAATCAACACATCATCATGAACATACTTATAGTTTATATGAAAGACTGCGCATTCTGCCTAAAAAAATTAAAAAAAGACTTCGAAAAAGAAGGCGCTAAAGTTTATGCAGTTGAACGTAGCAAGCTCGTGGAAGGCGCGTTCAAGAACAAAAACCTCATAGTTGTTCTTGCTGGCGACGGGACTTTTCTTAAGACAGCCCATTTTGCAAAGAACATACCTATGATTGGAGTTAATGCGACTCCTCACCGAAGAGTTGGCTTTTTCTGCAGGGCAAGCCCCAAAAACATTATCCGTAAATTTCGCGCATGGAAATCAGGCAAAATTAAACCAATTAAGCTTCAGCGTCTTAAGTCAGTCATCATTTACAAAGGTAAAAAAATTGTGCCTTTTCTAGCGCTTAATGAGGTGTTCATTGGATGCAGCAAACCATTTCAAGTTTCAAAATACACTTTGATTACTAATGGCAAGACGGAATACCAGAGAGCATCCGGTATTTTAGTAGGGACTGCAGCTGGTTCTCATGGCTGGATTTACAATGCTGGTGGAAAAAAGCTTCCAATTACTTCTTCAGATTTCCAGTTTGTCACAAGAGAGCCTGTGCAAAGCAGGATTGTCAAGATGAGTTTGACAAGTGGAATTCTACCAAAGAAGTGTATAATTACTATTCTCTCTGACACAAGTAATGGTATCGTTGTTATTGACTCTTATCCCCTGCCCTGGAAGTTTCCTAAAGGCGCAAAAATAACTATTCGGCTTTCAAAAAATCCCATTTATTTTCTTGGATAAAAGTGGCAAGCACGGCCCGAATGGATGAAAAGCGCAAATGCTGCATTATTCCTTGCGAGTTCTCGCTTCCGCAACCCTCAAGACACTTACACGGACGGTTAATGCTGCTTCCTTCCGGACCTGACATAGTTCCCGCTCGCAAAGCCCTTAAGGACAGAAGGTCAACGTTCCCGCATGGTGCAACACGCACGCCTCTCACCGCTTCAGGCCTTCAGTCCTCTCATGAAGCCGGTTTAGAGCGCAGGAGACGGCTATCCTCCCGACCTAGCTTGCCGGCAATAGTAATTTTGGGGCTGTTTTAAATGTTATGGCTTTGTACCTTATTATTTCAAAGTTGGGGAGTAAATAAAAATCAGCACTCCAGACCGTGCAGGCCATGAATGAACTTAAAGCGCTCTAAAGTCGCTTCGCGACTATAAAGCGCGCAACACAATCAAGCCCGCGCGGCGACTGAGCGCAATAGTAAATTATTCAAAAACTAAAACAAACACAGATGCGACTGAACTCTTTGCACTATCTTTATAAATACAGAAAGCTAAAAATCAGTTGATGGCCAAGTATGATCAGACTCAGCTTCGGACTCCTGTGTTCTTCCTTTCGATGTACTGGTTTTTTGCTGCTTACGTAGTCACAAATCTTATTGTATTCATGAAGTATGGCGCTGACAAGACTTTTGAGGGTTTCATGAGACAGCTTCTTTTTGTTAACATCACTTATGACCTTTATTCTTTGCTTCTGGCTTATGCGATTATTATTGTTCTTGCCAGTCTTTTTTCTTTACTGATTATTTACATTGAGACTGCGAGAGTTGCCGTCATGGTTGGCGGTGGTGTTGTAGGCATTTTCCTCGGTATTTTTGCTTATGCAATGTCGCTTTATTATGCATCACAGCCCTGCACTGCCGCAGGTTGTATTGACTTGCAGTTCAAGCTTTTCATTGTGCACCTCATTTACCTGGTTTATGGGAACTTCGTTGCCTCTCAGATTCCAGTTGCATACGCTCTTACTAAGAATCCTAAATCGATTGGAGAATTCGTTCACTATACCTTGAAGCCTGGTATTTTCGCATTATCAATTTATACAATTTTAGGTATTGCGATAGTTTTTTCTGTTACTTAGACAACTTTTATCGCTGGCTTTCCAGGCAGGGAATTCTTTGCTTTTGGTTCTGTGGAAGAATCAGCGCTGTGCACTTCAACGATGCAGCTGAATTCGTGTGAGAGGAATTCTTTCGAGTCCGAGATCATTGCCATTTCGCTGTCATAGCTTGGCAGCTTGCTTGGCAGGCCATTCTTCGCTATTTTTTGCACTAAGGCAGGAATTGTTTTTCCATGTGCCTTGAACTTTTCATGGCTCATTATTTTTTTAAGTATGTCAGGATAATTTCTTGTTTCTTCAAAGATTTTTTCGATTTCCTTGAATAGCTCGAACTTCCATCTTTCAGCCGCAAATACATCTATTTTTTGTGGCTTCTCGACTTTTATCAGCTTAAGAATCGTTTTTATGTCATCCATGGTTTTTTCGACTGTCTCCTCAAGCTCGTCAAGCTCTGGCTTTATTGAATTCTCGTCGATGGATGGCCATTCTGCTTTTGATGCGTTGCCTTTTTCTCCTATTGACTCCCACGCTTCCTCGCAGAAAA
>JBBSVZ010000157.1:0-1008 GCA_038046545.1 Nanobdellota archaeon
GCTCCAATAGCCTTTGGGCTAAATGCAAGCCGATAAAACCTGCACCACCTACAAGCAATATTTTTTTGCTCTTTAAGCTGTTCATGCTGCCTTTAGAATTAGAAGAGAATATTTAAAGATTTGTCTTGTTTATGAAGCACGCTTACTTTTGATTTACAATATAATTTTCACTCAACAGGTTCTTCAGATGCCCTTGCTTGAAGGCCCTTATAGCATCATACGGGCTACATACAATCGGCTCTTCGTGCATGTTGTAGCTAGTGTTTATTAGTGCCGGGATTCCTGTCAGCTTTCTATACTCATCCAATATTTTGAAATAACCCGGATTTGCATCTCTATCTATCAGTTGTGGTCTTGCTGTGTTATCAAGGTGCACAACTCCGGGGCAGCTTTTTTTCATCCATTCTGTGCAGTCAAAAGTTATGGTCATGAATTTTGCGGCATACTCCGCGCCTTTTATGTTATTAAAGCATTTTTTTGCATATTTTGACAAGACAACAGGGGCAAATGGCATGAACTCCGTTCTTTTTAGATCCTTATTGAGCCAGTCATTCACGCTTTTGTCTGTAGTCTGGTACATTATAGTCCTGTTGCCAAGAGCCCTTGGGCCGTATTCCATCCTGCCGTCAAACCTCGCAACTATCTGGCCCTTTGCAAGAAGATCAGCTGCAGCGCCAGCAGGGTCTTTGTAGTAAGTATATTTTAGCCTACTTTTATCAAGCTCTTTCTTTATTTTCTTGTTTGAATATTCCGGGCCTAGGTAAACATCCTTCAAACTAACATTCATTGGCCTTTCCTGATTATGGATGTATAAGGCACCACCCATTCCTAAGCCTCCATCCCCCATATGTGGATGTATGAAAATGTTTTTTACGCCTTTGACCTCGTGGATTCTCTGGTTAAGTTTTACATTGCCAAAAATGCCTCCGGAAAGGGCAACATTTGATGCACCATTCTTGTCTATCAAGGATTCCATATACTCTTTAAAAACAGTTTCCAGCCATGCCT
>JBBSVZ010000158.1:0-2104 GCA_038046545.1 Nanobdellota archaeon
CGTCGGAGCCACCCCTTTACGAAAGGGGAATTTTACTTCCACCATCCAAGATCCACCATCCACCGTCTTTAATACCCCGTCTCCGACTGGCGTCGGAGCCACCCCTTTACGAAAGGGGAATTTTACTTCCACCATCCAAGATCCAAGATCCATCATCCATCACTCACAATGGGTCAAGGTAAGCGAGATTAAAGTAGGCGACGAAATTGCAGTGGTTTCCGCTTCACGCTTCACGCCTGCCCGACGACTCGCCTCGCTGCCAGCCTCGACGATAGGCGGACGAAGTGGGCGGCAAGGCGGGCTTCACGCTTCCCCGCTGTTAGACGGACTTTATCCGTATTTCTTTAATGTTAATAAAATGTTTAGTGTTTCGGGTAATGAGGATAGAGTTGCTTTTGTAGGCAGTGGCAGCGATAAGAGAATCCACGACATCAGTGTTGTAAATCCTTCTGAAACGAGCAGCAATTTTGACAATGTTAGAGGTTATATTGAGGGTGGCAAAAACTTTGACAAAAGAAATAATTTGTTTCTCCTGTTGGGGAGTAAGTTTGGAGCAGGCAAGGAGTTCATATTCGGTAATTACAGAAATGCTTGCTTTAATCCGACTATTTTCAATTTCTTCAAAAAAAGAGGTAGCGATTTCATCTCCCCGAAAATGGTCTATAATAATATTAGTGTCAATGAGATATCGCATAAATCAAATCCGTTTACGAGTATTATTTCCCCATTCCTTACGGATTCTATTTTCGTAGACGATCCCACTGATAAAACTTTTACCCAGTATTCCCGCAGTTCTTCTTATGTGACCGACACCATCGGGAACAATTTTTCTTCTGGAATAAGAATATGGTGTTATCAACCATTTTATATTTTCTATCTTTTCTTCAAGAGTTTCCAGAGTTCCCATAATTCCGTTGTTCATTTTTGGACCTCCAATATAGCATTATTTTACCATCTAAATGAATTCTACCACAAATTTATTCAAATGTCAAGTAGAAAGGGCTTTAGCCCTGCCTTCTCCACCATCCATCATCCACCATCCATCGTCCACTATCCCGTCTCTCCTGTCATTTGGGACAAAATCGTCTCTATTGAATATGTTGGTTACGAGCATGTCTATGATATTGAAGTAGAAGGTACGCACAACTTCATCGGCAACAACATCTTTGCACATAATACCTATATTGGCAGGGGACAGGGGACAGGGGTCGGTGATCAGGGCGCAGAAGTGAAAAATGTGGACCTGGAAGGTGATAGAAGCGGAAAGCCACCATTAAGTCAGGAAGGGTTAAGAGCAGCAAAGAAAGCAACCGTTATGGCAGCAGTAGTGATGAGTAGTGTGTTAGCAGTGTTAGGAGTAACTATCAGTTGGCTCGTCCTTGTTCCAATTTCGGTTATTATTTCATTAGCGTGGTTCAGTGTGCGTAAGTTCAGTAGAGTTGAAAAACTGCTTGAGCCGGTAGTTGAAGTTGGTGGATTGAGTGAGAAAGAATATAAGTTCACTTTAAACAAGGATTTGCTGAAATTGATTAAACGACCTTTTGCTATGATTGATGATGGTTCTTCTGCAAAAGGAAAAGAGTTGTTAAAGAAAACAATCTACGGGAAGTTTTGTTTTAGAATGGCAGATTGGGCTTTTAACAATGTAGGAGATGAGAATTATCTTTGTAAATCTCTTATTTCAAAATCTCAAGCATATGCTTCTTTAGGTATGAGAAAAGAAGCAGTGAAAACTCTAAATGATGCCTTAACTATTGTTAATAAAAAGATAACCAATGAAGCTCATCTTTATGAAGTTCTTCCTTCACTTGCTCAAGTATATGCTTCTTTAGGTGATATTGAAGGAGTAGGTGAAGTTTTTAAGATTGCTAATGAAAAGATAACCGATAAATATTGGCTTTCAAAAGTTCTTCCTTCACTTGCTCAAGTATATGCTTCTTTAGGTATGGAAGAAAAAGCAATGGAAATTCTAAATGATGTCTTAATTATTGCTAATGAAAAGATAACTAATGAATCTTACCTTTCTGAAGTTCTCTTTTCACTTGCTCAAGCATATACTTCTTTAGGTGATATTGAAGGAGTAGGTGAAGTTTTTAAGATTGCT
>JBBSVZ010000159.1:0-5785 GCA_038046545.1 Nanobdellota archaeon
AAAATGCAAAAATAGCCCCGATTCCTAAAGCAATTAAAAAATGATTTACTTCAAAATTTAAACTACCTCCTCCTCGAATTTCTGAGCCAACTGATAAATACATATATGTAGATGAAGGAATCGTTGCAAGAGCTCCCGCACCAATAAGTTTTCGAGTATTTATAAATTTTAAATCTTTATTTATATTTTCTATTTCGGGAGTGGATTTTTTGAGATCTTCTAATTGATTTAACTCCGAAAATATTTCTTCTAAAAATGTAATTCTTAATTCAACTGCGTGTTTGAAATCTGAGAATTTTTCAGCATTAACTTTTGATAGAAGTTTGTTTTCTTTCTCTATACTCCCTTTATATTTATTTATGTGTTTTTTAAACTTTTTAAAAATCTCGCTAAACAAATTTACTTGATTCAACAAATTGCTTAATTTTTTTTCTTTAGTTTTTTTGAATTCATTAATTATCTCTTCAAGTATAGCCAATGTGGCGTTTAATCCTGGCTCAATAATCTTAATTAAGGTTAATTCTTTTTTTATACAATTGTTCAAATCCCTGATTATGCTTTCAAAAGCAGATTTCTCATTTGATGGAATTTTTCCTGGATTTTCCGCATAGTAATCAAAAACTTCCCAGATCTTTATTTTCCTTTGAACCAATTCATATCTAATTCTTAAGGCTTGGTTTAATTTTTCATTTATTTTTTTTATTTGAGAATCGTAATATTCTGCTTTTTCTTTAGGCAAACTCATTTATCATATTTATGAATTTAAAACTTTAATAATGTTTCTCTAACTAAATCAAAAATTTTTTACGGAAATTTACCATATAGAGATAAGAATAAGCTGTCGTAGAAAATAATCACGCCAGCGTAGGCTAATCAGGTAGGCCTGTAGACCGGCTGGTTGGAATTCCCCGCGATGACGTAACTTTTAATTAGATTTTTCTTATCAACAAATCTAATGGTGAAGATAGCAACATATTCTAGAAATCACTTGCAATAATCGCTATTCTTTCCTGACTTGCCATCAGCTGCAGGCAGGCCTCTTACTATATTTTCTTGTTCTGAAGGAAGGTAATCAAACCAGCAAAAAGCATAGTAAGCCTGCGAGATTTCGTCTTTGTGCGCCTCCCTGAATTGTGGGTCTTTAGAAGCATCGTTTTCCTTTCTTAGATCGTAAACTCCCCAATCAAAGCCAGTTCCCTTTTGGGTGTTTGTAGCAATCGTTTCTCCCGTTTTAACAAATACCGGCTCCACAGCAAAAGTCCTTGAATCCCCAAACTCCCGCTTTGGAGCATTATTAAATATTGCTTCAAGTTTTGGAGGCACAGCTCCAAGGTGGCCAAATCTATACATTATCCCGCAAGGATGCTGCACATCAAACACATAATTGATTCCATTCTCGTCATTAAATTTTGCGACATCCACGATATAGCCATCCAAGGGTGCCTTGACTTCTATTGGGCCTAATGCCCCATCAGTCCTAAATCCGCCATGGGGCTTGAAATCTCCTCCCCTTACCTGGCCTGGATAAAGAATGGACGAAACCAAATTTAAATCAACTGGCGACTGAAATACAAACGGGTCAGGGCATGCCGGAGGCACTCCATTTGACACCCATTTGTTGCCATTGAAACCCCATAGAATAATGGCAGAAGTTTTTTCTATTGGTTTTGAATAGTTGTTTGGATTAAGATTTGTTTGTGGCTGGCCGCCAACACTTAACCGCGAAAGCATACTTCTTAACTCGATGATTCTTGCAGCGTCATAGCCTTGGTTTCCAAGCTGGCCAATTTGATTTTCCATATTTCCATAAGCTTCAGGAGTTATTCCGCCGCTTTTTAATGCAATATTTAGCTGACTCTTAATCGCCTCATAAGTTGCATCAAGGCTTTCTTGCTGGTTTATTTCCTGAGGAAGAACACGTGGAGTATCATTTTGCAGGCTTTCATTTTTTGAATTTAGATTATTTTCTTGATTTTGAAGATTTTCTTGAATATTCGCGCCACGAAAGCAGCCGCTAATTAACAATATCATAATGATGAACAAGTATTTTTTCATAGTTAAGCATATTCTCTTCTTCCATATATTAGTTTTTCTAATGAATATAAAAAACAATCACGATATTTCGCGTCTAGATGCAAAGTTTTGTACTTTAGAAAGAATAATAAAAAAACAATTAATCCTTATCGTGACGCGTCCGCCTGCCTTTCCAACTCAAGCTTCTTTGAAATTGCGTGTGATGCGCTGCTTTTCTGCCAGGCGTTGATTATTTCTTCAGCTAAACAGTCAACATACTTTCTTTTGCTGTTAAAGCTCTTGCCGAACGCGCCTTGCGTCATGTGACGAAGCGCAACATCTATTCTTCTTTGCGGTGCGCACTCAACTGCTTTTGGATACCTTGCTCCGCCGTACTCTATTGAGATTATTTCTTCGCGGGGCGCTGCGTTTTCAATTGCCTCAACTACGACTTTAATCGGGTTGTGCTTGGTTTGCTTCTCGATAATCTCAAGCGTTTGCTCAGTCAGTTTATATGCAGTCAATGATTTGCCTGTAGCCGTGTAAGAAGATATTTTGTGCTTCTTTGCCTTATGTCCAGGTATCATTATTTTATTCATGAGTCTTTCTATGACAAATGTCTTGGTCTTGTGGAACTTGAACTTTGAGAACCTCGCTCCTGACCTTGGCACTATTCTGGGCGTTATTGTCATATGCTCCTTTAAGCCCTCATCGTGCACTTGAATTCCTTCGACGCTCCACCTGTTGAATGCTTTTATTTCTGCCATTGTGATTAAGCCTGTACGGCTATACCTCCTTCGCCTTCCTTAAGGCCTTTGCGTTGTCTTATCTGGCCAATTATCTTGCCCTGCAATTCGAAGGGCATTTTCTCAAACATTTGGTCGACAAGATACTGTGTTCCTCTGCCTGAAGTTGCTGATCTTAATGCTGATGACAAGCCGAACATTTCTCCGACTGGCAGCTTTGCTTTTACAGTTATTGTTTCGCCTTCCTGTTGCATGTCGAGTAATTGTCCGCGCTTGTTCTGGATTAGTTTTGAGATTTCTCCCATGTATTCGAGAGGGGCTTCGAACTGAAGCACTTGAACTGGCTCGAATATCACTGGTCCTGCAGACATATAAGCTCCTCTTATTGAGTCTCTCACTGCTGGAAGAACTTGTGCAGGGCCCCTATGGATTGCATCCTCGTGCAGCTTGACATCATTAATCCAGACCATGATTTTTGCAGATGGTTCTCTTGCGAGAGGTCCGTAAGTCATGACGTCTTCAAATCCATCCATTAACATTTCTATTACTTCCCCTATGTGCACGATTCCTCTGGTGTTATCTATTAGCATGTTTGCGTTGAATACTTCCCTGACTTTCCTGCTTGTCTTGCTGTCCATACCTGCATCTTCAAGGCCTTTCCAAAGCGAATCGTCCTTTTTCTTGACTCTTCCGTCGTGGATTGTTCCTGCCTTTATCGCCTCGTAAATCGCATCTGGCATCGGCGTAACTTTTACATAGAATTTGTTGTGCTTGTTTGGTGATTTTCCTTCGGCTTCGACCGAGTCTTTTGAAATTGTTTCGCGGTAAACTACTATAGGCGGTGATGTTGTTACCTCTACTCCTTTTTCAGTTCTTATCCTGTTCTCTATGACTTCAAGGTGGAGCTCTCCCATCCCAGAAATAAGATTCTCGCCTGTTGCCTCATTGATTTCTATTTTAATAGTTGGGTCTTCCTTGTTTACCTGCCTTAAAACTTCAATTAGTTTCGGAAGGTCTGATGGCTTTTTTGCCTCGATTGCCTTTGTTATGACTGGCTCGAATATGTGCTTGATGCGTTCGAATGGCTCAAAGTCTTCTATTGATGATATTGTTTCGCCTGAAAAAACGTCTTTTAGTCCGACAAGACCAACGATGTTTCCTGATGGCACCTCGTCGACAGATTCTCGTTTCGGACCGTTGTATACAGATACTTGCTGCAGCCGCACGAGCTTCTTGCCACCTATCATATAGACGTCGTTGCCTTGCTTGACTGTTCCGGAAAAAAGCCTTCCTGCTGCAACTTCGCCTGCGTGCTTGTCAAAAACTATTTTTGTGCAAACAAAAGCGACAGGACCGTTTGGGTCGCATGATAAAAGTGATTTTCCTATTTCTGAGTCAGGGTCGCCGTGCCAGATTTTAGGAATTCTGTAAGCCTGAGCTTGTACTGGATTTGGATGATGCTGTATTGACATGTCAAGTACGATTGCGTGGAGCGGGGCTTTTTTTGCGAGTTCTTTTATTTTCTCTGCATCTGCTGAGCTATACGCGTCTATTACGTCTTTAAAACTTAGCCCTGACTTTTTCATGTAAGGAAATGATAATGCCCACTTGTGGATTGCTGAGCCGAATGCAACTGAGCCGTTGTTGACATCTACTTGCCATTTTTGCTTGAATTCTGGCTCTGCAATCTGCCCGATTAGCTTGTTAACATGAGTAATAATTCCAAGCAACCTTTCCTGCATTTGCTGCGGATTCAGCTTGAGCTCTTTGATGAGCCTGTCTACCTTATTGATGAAAAGTACAGGTTTGACTCTTTCTTTCAACGCCTGCCTTAGGACTGTTTCTGTCTGCGGCATGACTCCCTCAACGGCATCACAAAGCAGGATTGAACCGTCGATTGCTCTCATCGCTCTTGTTACGTCACCACCAAAATCTACGTGACCAGGAGTGTCGATTAAGTTGATTAGGAATTCCTCATTATTAGATGTGTGGACCATCGACACATTTGCTGCATCTATGGTTATTCCTCTGGCTATTTCGTCCTCGTGAAAATCAAGAACCAGCTGTTGTCCTGCCAGTTCGTTTGAGATCATTCCAGCGCCTGCAAGGAGATTGTCTGAGAAGGTTGTTTTTCCGTGGTCGATGTGGGCAGAAGTACAAATATTCCTGATATTTGTCTGCTTTTTCATCAGCCGCATGACGCGGTCAATCATTTTTTCTGCCATTTGTTCACCTTAAAAGACGTGCTCCTCGTGCACAGTCTTGTATGAATGTAATTCGTTATCATTGAACCAAAGCTTCACTTCGATGTCCGCTTCAACTTTTGTGCCAGATGCATGGATCAAGTTTGCAACAGATTTATTGGTTGCGTCAGCGTGCGCCATCGAGACATGGGCAAAGTCTCCCCTTATCGTTCCTGGTGCTGCCCTGAATGGTTCTGTTGCCCCGACTATTTTCCTGACATTTTCTACTGCATGGACTCCTTCAAAGACCATGGCGAGGACCGGCCCAGATATTATGTAGTCTTCAAGCGGCTTGTAAAACTTTTTTCCGATGTGCGCAACATAGTGTTGCTTCGAGTGCTCCCTGTCAATCCATGATAATTTGCACCCTACAACTTTGAGGCCGACTCGTTCAAACCTGCTTATTATCTCGCCCATCAAGCCCCGCTGGACTGCATCTGGTTTAAGCAATACAAGAGTTCTCTCAATCATTGAGCTTCCGTCCATTTCTGTTCCCTGCCAACCCTATTGAGTCTTAGCAAGTTGCGCTCGCATTTTGTCGAGCAAAAGAAAAGAACTTTGCCGCTCTTTCGCACATAAAACTTTCCTGTGCCTCGCTGCGGCTGTGTGTTGCAAAAAGTGCACTTCATTTTACTTCCTCTTTTGGTTGAGCTTGTGAGCTTCCATTTCAGTTTCCCTTAGCATGAGCATATCGCCTATTCTTATTGGCCCTTTGACGTTTCTTCTTAGGGTTTTGTTTGCGTCTCTTCCTTCAAGGACTTTGCATCTTACTTGGATTGCTTC
>JBBSVZ010000160.1:0-3414 GCA_038046545.1 Nanobdellota archaeon
GACTGATGCCAGAAAAATCAGTGACGCAATAAAAAGTTTTGAAGGAAACAAAAAAAGCATCCAGCTGTATGGAAATGGAGATGCAGGCAGAAAAATAGTTGAAATAATATCAAAGCAATCATAAAAATGGAATGCAATTTTACCTATAATCATTTCAGGGAAGCAATCGGAATTGCAAAAGACTCTGGATTTTCTTTTTTCACAATGCACGATGTTCTCATCAAAAAGCCGTCCGGGAAAATAATTGTGCTGAGGCATGACGTTGACTTATCCATGAAACATGCGCTCAAGATGGCCGAGACGGAGAGAATGCTTGGCATAAATTCAACTTACTTTTTCAGGGTCAACGAGATTGTTAACCCATTTTCCGGGAAAAATTCAGAAATGCTCAGGAAAATCGCGAAGATGGGGCACGAGATAGGGCTTCATTACGATTCTGATGTGATAAGCCTTGATGATTTTAAAGAATACTTGTTGGACAAGAAGAAAAAGCTTGAGATTGCTTCAGGCTCTAAAGTTTATGGAGCTGCATTGCATAGGGTAAAAAAGCTTGGTGCAAAAAATATAGAGACTCTTAATTTCATCGAGGGCTTTTTGGGCGAGCTTGGTCTTGAATATGATGCGTATTCTGAAAAATTTTTCAAGCAGCTGAAATATATATCAGACAGTGCCCGCCATTGGAAGGAAGGCTGCATGTGCCAACACATAGGAAAGTGGCCAAGGCTCTATATTTTGACGCACCCAATCTGGTGGTCTGACACGACAACGTCATTGGTCAGCATAATTGAAGAGCTAATCTAATTATTTAAAAGCCAGCACCCCAATCACTTCCTTCACCGTCCTAAACTTACCGTTCTTGAATTTGGAAATTGCTGCTTTCCTGAACACTTCAACCTTGCTCTTGTCGCCTATCTTGTAGGAAAGCCAATAATCAACCAGAGAATTAACATCAGGAAAATCAATTGGGTTTGTGAACCTGAAAACCTCAACTTTCTTGAAATTTTTTTTCAGAAAATTAATAGCAAAATTCTCAAAAAATCCCTTGTGCATTTTTGGCAGTTCTGCAATTTGCGAATGCAATTCAAGCAATTCCTTGTTGTTTTCCAGGCTTGGCCCGCACAAGAACAATCTTCCGTGCTCTTCCAGCAAGGCTTTCAATTGCAGCAATGTTTCCTCGGGATTTTTGCTGTAATAAATTGCAAAGCACGATATTATCAGGTCAAAATGGTGTCCAGAGAGTTTGTCGTGTATTTCCTCAATTGATGACAAAATTAATTTTACATTATCTTTTCCCTTTGTCTTTTCCCTGATTAAATCGAGGGATTCGCTGCTTATATCAATTCCAATAACAAGGCCTTTCGTTTTGTCAGAAATTGGGATAAGCTGCTTTCCTGTTCCGCAACCAACGTCAAGCACTGACTCCTTGTTTTTAAGTTTGATTATACCAAAAATCCAGTCGTCTATGTCGTGCTTTGAGTATTTGTCGTGCACTTCTATCCTCTTGGCAAGCATCTGCTTGCTTGTGTTTGCTTCTTCCATTTTATTTAGCGACATCAAGGAATTTTTGGGCTATTGTTGAGTAGCTGTACAATTCATGCGCAGCCCTGAAAGAATTTTCTCCCATCTTTTCCCGCAAGTTCCTGCTTTTTATAAGTTTTTCGAGATAAAACTTAAGCTTTTCCTTGTCGTTGAAAGCAAACTTGAAGCCGTTATGGTGCGAGACAAGATGGGGCATCTGCCAGTCAACCATGACAATTGGCAGCTTGCAGGCCATCGCTTCGATTATCGAGACTGAATTATTTGCGGGCCAAACTCCAATGTCAGCTATGCTGTAATACACCGGAAGGTCATCCCTTCTTGCAAAGCCATTGAACAGGATTTTCTTGCCTGCTTTTAATTCCTTGGCATGCGCTCTCAGCTCGTCCATGTAGTCTTTCTCGCCCTCGCCTACTATCAAAAGACGCGTTTTGTATTTGTTGCAAATGTCATTGAAAGCGTCCATCAGGAGTTCTATGTTTTTTCTCCTGAAAATCGTGCCCACAAAAATAAGAATTACTTCATCCTTCACAAAACCTAATTTTTTTCTTAGCTCACTTGCTTCCTTTTCCTTGTAATAATAAGTGTCCGTGTCAACTCCAAGCTCAACCAGTGCAATTCTTTTTGGGCTTATCTTATGGGCCTTTACCAAAAATTCTTTTGTGTTTTTTGTCACGGCTATTATCTTGTCAGCTTTCCAGAAATTGTAATCTATGAGGAATCTCCTGAAGCCAAAATACTCTATGTTTCTAAGGAGCGTTTTTATTTTCCCAGGAATGTTGTGGTAGAAATCATGCTGGTCAACAATCAGCTTGAAGCCAAGCTCGTCCTTGTAGAATGCTGCCTGGCAAGACAATCCCTGCCTGCTCTCGTGTGCAAACACAATGTCAGGATAAATTTTTTCAAGAGTTTCCTTTACCTTTGCGCATAAAATAAAATCATTGTATTCAATCCAGTGCGGCAGCCAGTGCACTTTTATGCCATCTATGACAGAGAAACTTTTCTTTCTTTTCCTTGAAGTGAATCTCAAGCCAGCGTCCTTGAACATTTTTTCTATGTTCCTGAAAGGGTAGAGCATGTCAGACGCTATTACATGCACGTCATGCCCCATCTTTACGTGTTCTTTTGAAAGGTAATATTCCTGATAGCCGAACTCCGGCACAAAATAGCCCATTATATGCACAATTCTCATATCTGATGAAAAACAATGAGTGATTTTAAACTTTGCTATCCCAATAAACAAATAATTTAAAAACTGATATTGAATACACGGCATAAAATGAAAATACTTGTTACAGGAGGTTCCGGATTCATAGCGACTCATTTGGTTAAGCATCTTCTTGAGAAAGGTCATAAAATTAAAGTAATAGATTTGAAAGAGCCGCATATAAAACACAAAAATCTTGAGTTTGTGAATAAGTCAATTTTGAATGGGCTTGTGGAAGATATTAAAGGATGCGATGCAGTTTTTCATTTTGCCGCAATTCTTGGAGTTGACAACTCAGACAGAAGACCGCTTGATACGATGAAAGTTAATCTTGAAGGCTCTGTAAATGTTTTTAAATCTGCACTTGAAGCAGGAGTTAAAAGAATGATTTTCTCGTCATCTTCAGAAGTTTACGGCGAGCCAAGGGAGCTGCCGATAAAGGAGGACAGCGTGAAAGGGCCGGTTTCAACTTACGGCGTTTCAAAACTTGCATCTGAAATTTATGCAAAAGCGTTTAATCAAGAGAAAGGAGCTGACATAAAGATTGTAAGATTCTTTAATGTTTACGGTCCTGGACAGGAAAATAACTGGGTTGTGCCTATTTTTATTAACAAAGCTCTGAGAAACGAGCCGATAACAGTATTTGGACAAGGAAACCAGACAAGGTGCTT
>JBBSVZ010000160.1:3514-4808 GCA_038046545.1 Nanobdellota archaeon
GTGACTAAAATAACATAATCGCTTTTGTTCAGTAATTCATCTAAATCTTTTACGTTGCTTCCTGTTTTTACGTGGGGATCGTAAACATAAACGTCTGCGCCTTTTGTTTTTAATAAATTAAGGACTTCATGCGCAGGGCTTTCACGAATATCATCAACATTTGCCTTGTAAGCCAGTCCAAGAACTCCGACTTTTGCGCCTTTGATTGCTTTCTTTAATTTTTTCAATTCGTTTTCAAGCAACTCAACTGCGTAATGCGGCATGTGATTGTTAATTTCACGCGCGAGCATCAGGAATTTATGGGTGAAACCGAGCTGTTTTGCTTTTTCTATCAGATAATAAGGATCAATACTTATACAGTGGCCCCCCACCCCGGCTCCAGGATAGTGGGGTATGAAAGCAAATGGCTTTGTTGAAGCGCCTCTTATGACTTCAAGGATATCGATTCCTGCCTTGTCAAAGCTTTGAGCCATTTCATTAACGAAAGCAATATTCACGTCCCTAAAAGTATTCTCCATGATTTTTGTCGCTTCTGCAGCTTTGACACTGCTAAGCTCGAGGACATTGGCATCAATCACGCTCCTGTAGAATTCAGCCGCTTTTTTTGTTGCTTCTTTTGTAACTCCGCCAACAACTCTTGGAAGCATTTCAATTGTCCATTTCCTGTTGCCTGGGTCTATCCTCTCAGGGCAGTGGGCTACAAAAATGTCATTTTTTTGGACGTTGAATTTCTGCTTTTCCAATATTGGAACTATAATTTCTTTGACTGTTCCGGGGTAAATAGTTGATTCTATAACAAGCAAAGTGCCTTGCTTTATGTGCTTTGACACTGTCGCTGCCGATTCCATCAAAGCAGTCAAGTCAGGGGCGTTATTTCTGTCAACAGGGGTCGGAACACAAACAATTACAACATCAGAATTTAGAATGCACTCGTCAGGATTGGAAGTTGCCCTTATTTTTCCTTTCAGATTCTTTAATTTCTCGCTTAAAGCTTCATCTTCAATGGGGCTTAATCCATCATTTATGCTCTCAATTTTATTTTTGTCAATATCATAGCCATACACCTTGTGGCCTTTTTCAGCGCAAAGGCATGCCAAAGGCAAGCCGACATAACCCAGGCCCACAATAGTTACTGTTTTCATTCGCTTAGCGCAACTGATAGGCATATATAAAACTTTCTTGGGAGACAAAACATGTGTAGGACTGTGGTATATGTCACGACATTATACACTATAATCTATGAGATAAGCTTTAAATAGCCTAATATAGTACGTTTTAATATGAAGGTTTTAAT
>JBBSVZ010000161.1:0-20648 GCA_038046545.1 Nanobdellota archaeon
CTTCAATTGGACGCCCACATACGATGAATCAGGAATATACAATGTTTTGTTCTTCGTAACTGACGGAAAAGGAGGTTATGATGAGCAAGCAATTCAAATAACAGTTTTGAATGTGAACAGAGCGCCTGTGCTTGATTCGATTGGTAATAAAATCATCAACGTCTCTCAAACTTTAACCTTTATTGTTTCTGCGTCTGATCCAGATAATGATTCTGTGCAGTTAATTGCTAATAATTTGCCTGTTGGCGCTGTTTTTGTTGCTGGTGTTTTCAATTGGACTCCTGGGCAGGATGGCAATTATCAGGTGGAGTTCATCGCGAACGATGGATTCTTGAACGATTCTGAAACCATAACTATTTCTGTTGGTTTAGGAAACAGGCCACCAACTTTACAATTCATGCCAAATATTACGGTTAATGAAACGAGTTTAGTAATAATTACAGCTTTTGCCTCTGATCCAGACAATGATTCATTATTATTTAGTATTAATGATTCAAGGTTTGTTCAGGTTTCCAATGTGTTCAGCTGGCAGACAACTTATCAGGATGCAGGATTGCATTCAATTAGCATATCAGTGAGTGATGGCCAGTTCACGCAGTCGCAGGCTGTAGGAATAACTGTTTTGAATGTGAACAGAGCGCCAATACTTTCACAAATGGCAGATGTTGCGGTTAGAATAAACGAGACTGCGATTATCCAGCTAAATGCAACAGACCCGGATGGCGACAACCTGACATTTAAACTTGATGCAAATTTGCCTACACCACCAATCTTAAATTCATCATCCGGCCTGTTCAAGTGGTTAGTGCCTCAAAATGCATCGGGAGTTTACAACATTTCATTCACTGCTTCAGACGGGTCTCTAAATGATACAAAATCCACGCAGATAAGAATAATCAAGACAACCGCGAAATTGAGCGCTTCAGCTGACAGCTTCATCAGGACTGGCGCTAAGAATTTTAATGAAGGTGGAAACCAAAAGCTGTACCTGCAAAAATCAGGAGGTAGTTACGTATTCATAAATTTCGACATCAACAATTCTGTAAGGGCAAGCATAACCAAAGCTTACCTTGTCCTAACTATTACAGATAGCGGCAAAAACTGGGGCGCAGGAGAATTGGTGACGGCCCAAAGAGTGAACCAGAGTTGGGTAGAAGGGAATGGATGGATTACAGGCAAAAATCCCAGTTTAAGAGGAATTGGAAGTGGCATAACTTGGAGCTGCGCGATAGATACGGATATATCAAACAACAAGGCAGACTGTAAACCGACTTGGGATGGTGGAGTTGTCGCATTGCCAAGTGCGCCTGGCGTGCTACACACTAATAGCATCAAGGGAGAAGTCAAGTGGGATGTGACTCAGGACATAAGAGACGGTGCATCTTATGGGTGGATGATCAAAATAAAGAATGAGTCAGCCAATGGTGACGTTATTTATTATTCCAGAGAAGGCGCATTAGCTGCAGGCAATTTATCCAAGGCGCCAAGACTTGAAATTGAGTAAAAATACCTTTGGAAACTTCAGGATTTTTTTCATAACCTTTATATATCGCTTTCCCTCAAATAAGATTTGTGCGAAAAAAACAATCTGCTTCGCAATTGAATCCTCCGCCAGAGCCACGTCCACCTATTTTTACTAAGACCAGAATTGCTTTGTATTTAGTTCTTCTTGCATTGCTTGCCTTGTTTATTGTTCTTAATATTCTTAAGATGCAGCAAAGCATTTCAGAGCCTACGGCCGCGATAGCATCTGAAATTTTTGAAGCTCAGGTTGACGGGCAGGATGAGGTTATTACTGTTGAAGCAATACCTCCAGAGGATTTTGTTCCGAATCAGCTTCTTGTTAAAATCAAACAGAATAGAAGAAACACGGTTCGAAGTGGCAAGCCAACTGATACTGGTCTAGCGTCGTTAAATAGCCTTAATAAAGAATTTGGCGTTACTAAACTTGAGCGATTGGCCAAGCCTGGAAAAAACTCTGACACTGGTGCTGAAATATTCGGTTGGTACCTGATAAACTTTACTCCAAAAGGGCCTCAAAAAGCGATTAGTGTCATTGGTGAATATAACCCTGCAAGAGATGAATTGCAAAAAGTTATTGCGAAATTCAAAACTGATCCGAATATTGAAGCTGCCGAGCCAAACCACATAGTCCATACCACTTTAACTCCAAATGACCCTTACTTCAATAGTACGGGATCTTTGAGTATGTCATATCCTGACCTGTGGGGTATGAAAAAAATCAATGCGGAAGCAGCATGGGATCAAAGTACGGGTTCAGCCTCGATAATTGTTGCTGATATTGATACTGGTGTTGACAGAAATCATCCTGACTTAGTTGGAAATATGTGGGTTAACACTGAGGAGATTCCAAATAATGGGGTTGATGACGATAATAATGGCTATATTGATGATTATTATGGTTGGGATTATGCTAACGATGATAATGACCCGATGGATGACCACGGCCACGGCACTCACACAGTTGGAACAATAGCTGCAGTGGGCAATAATGCCCTTGGTGTTGTTGGTGTTAATTGGAATGCTAAAATTATGGCCTTGAAGTTTTTGTCTGCTGGCGGAAGCGGTGACCTTGCCGCAGGAATCAGAGCATTGCAATACGCTGCAGATATGGGCGCGAGGATTTCTTCGAATTCATGGGGATGTGACTGTGCAAACTCTGCCATGGATGATGCAGTTAAATATGAGCATGACAGGGGCATGGTCACAGTTGTAGCTGCAGGCAACGACAATGCTGATGCCATTGATTTTTCTCCCGCTGATTCAGATTATTCTGTTACAGTTGCTGCTTCTGATCCAACTGACCTCAAGGCAAGCTTTTCTAATTGGGGGGAAAAAATTGATGTGGCAGCACCCGGAGTTTATATTCTCTCGACTAGAGCTTCTGTAAATGGCATGTGTGATGCAAGCAGAACGATTGGGAGTATTTACTGTGTTGTTTCAGGAACGTCAATGGCAACACCTCATGTAGCTGGTCTCGCAGCTTTGCTCCTTTCAAAAAATCCTAGTTTATCGAATGAGGAAGTCCGACAAATAATAAGAGGTAGTACAGATGATTTGGGTGCTTCAGGTAAGGACAGGGATTATGGATATGGAAGAATTAATGCCAATAACGCGCTATTACTTTCTAACACTCATCCTTTGACTCCTGTCATAACTAGCCCTAGTAGCCGAACTCAAATGAGCGAAATTTTTCAAATAACTGGTAGCGTGCCAGGGCCAAACTTTAAAAATTATAAATTAGAATTAGGGATTGGGCGCCAACCGACAAGCTGGATTTTGATAGTTAATTCCACAACACAAGTCATCAATGGCGTGCTTGGAACATTTAATCCAAACCAAGTTCCAGACGGGCATAATATTCTGCGATTGACAGCAACTGATACAAATAATAAGGATTACCAATTTCAAGTCCATGATTTAGATGTTGATAATGTTGATGCAGTTATAAGTTCTCCAAACAGATTAATAACCGTGGGCAACATCAAAATACTTGGAACTGCTCTGTCCAAAAACGGTGTTGCTTTTTCAAAATATAACCTAGACTGGGGGTTTGGCACTTCACCAACATCTTGGTCCACATCAGGAATAACGCTGAATAACGGCGGTTTACAGCCTGTTAGCGACAATCAGCTTGGCACTTGGGATACAACCACACTCACACCAAACCAGATTTATTCCCTTAGGCTGACAGTCAATTCTGTGCTTTCAAATGAGACAACTTTTACCACTGTCACACTGGATACAGATGTCCTGGATGGCTGGCCCAAAATAATTGATCAAGATCCTGTTGGAGGTGGAGACTTTTCCAAGTCATTGCCAGCCATAGCTGACCTTGACGGCGATGGAACCAAAGAAATTATAGTTGGAGTTAAAAATAAGGTTTATGTCTTCAGAAAAGATGGAACCAATTTCCCAGGATTTCCTGCATTGACGCTTTCTGAGTTCTTATATGCAGGTGCCATTAATGTTGAAGATTTAGATGGTGATGGAAAGAAGGAAATTGTCGCCCAATATTTCAATACTAATCTTTCTCTTGATGGCGAATCTAACGCATATATTAATGTTTATCGATTTGATGGCACGATGATGCCTGGTTGGCCAAAAAAAGGTAGATTTGTATGGTATTTCAATTCACCAACAATTGCCGATCTTAATGGGGATGGGAAGAAGGAAATTGTTGCTCTGGAAGATTGGATGATGGGCAGTCCTACAATAGGCTATCTTTATATTTTGCATGCTTATGGGCCTACAGGGATTGAAATTCCGCCATTTCCAAAATTAGTCAACTTTTCCAAAAGCAACACTTTTCCAACTTTCACTTCCTTTTCGATAGCTGACATGGATAAGGACGGAAAACCCGAAATGGCCATGGGGTTTGATAATCGAATATATTTGTTAGATAATATTGGTAATATAACTCCGGGTTGGCCTTACACAACCGCGGATCAGGCTACAACAATCGGGCCTTTACCGGTGAAAGTCAGTAATAATCTGGCTTTTGGCGATATTAACGGTGATGGAAACTTAGAGCTATTGGCTTTTGGCGAGGCTCAGGCACAATGTCCAACCTGTCCTGCAAGGTGGTTTGCATTTAATAAAAATGGTAATCTTTTACCAGGGTTCCCAAAAAAAGTTTCAAAAGATAATGGCACCAGGGATGATTATATCTGGTATTTGACTCAACCGTTCCGTTCTCCACTGCTGGCAGACCTCAATGGTGACGGTAAAGACGAAATAATTGCAGGGTTTAACAAATTGTTCACCTACGATTATTCAACCGATTCTTTTAAAGTAATTAATACTATTACAATCATTGCATCGACTGTATTGAGCGATGTAGATGGCGATAATAAATTAGAATATGTGCTAGCTAAGTCAGAATCCAACTCTCTTGAATCTGTTAACAGTTTTAATGATGATGGAACCCGTTATTGGACGAAAAACGGGGTTCCCCAATTCTTAAGGCCCTTATTAGTTTCAGATTTAGATAATGATGGAAATATGGAGCTTTTGGGGTATAATATTCGTCCAAGTGATGTAGTCGAGCCGGGGCTATTGGTTTTATGGAGCATTCCCTCATCCGGAAGCCCAGCTAAATACGAGTGGCCGATGATGGGTCATGATCCTGCAAGAACAGGGAGACTAATTGTTGGCAATAATTCGTTTGGCGACACCTCCCCTCCAACTGTGTTAATATCCTATCCTGTTAATAGCTCTGTAGTTCAGAATATCGTGAGTATTGATGCTTTAGCAAGTGATAATGTAGGTGTATCATCTGTTGAGTTTTATATCGATGATGCACTTGTTTTCACTGATACTTCGAGCCCTTATTCTTATTCATGGGATACTTTGATTGAGTCAAATGGTTTGCATGAAATAGTTGCAGTAGCTAATGATGCTGCAGGTAATGCTGCAATATCCCCTTCGGTTTTGGTAAGTGTCAATAATGGTGACTCGACTCCGCCATCAGCTCCTTCGAATTTGCAGGTTGTTGACCTGGCTTCAAGTTATGTTACTCTTGCGTGGTCTGCTTCGGTTGATAATATTGGGGTGCAGGAATACTGGATTATAAGAAATGGAGTTACTATTGGGTCTTCTACTTCGACGTTGTTTACTGATTATTCTGTGAGTCCCTCAACTGCGTATAGTTACCAGGTTGTTGCTGTTGATACTTCTGGTAATCCTTCTGCGGGTTCGAATGTCGCTTTTGTTAATACGCCAGCAGCTCCTGATACTCAGCCTCCAAGTGCGCCTTCGAATTTGAGGTTGTCTAGCGTGTCTTCGACACAGGTTAACATCCTGTGGAATCCGAGTTCTGATAATGTTGGTGTTGTTGGTTACAAAGTATTTAGGGGTGGTGTGCTAATCGCTACTGTTGGTTCGACGTCTTATGGTGATGGGACTGTTAGTCCTGATTCGTCTTATCAATATCAAGTGTCTTCCTATGATGGTGCAGGTTTGGAATCTCCAAGGTCGAATACTTTGTCAGTTACCACTCCACCTGTGACTCCTGTTTTGTTGCCTGGTACAGTGGCTGGGAAAGTTTCGGCATCAATTACTGGTGCGGGCATTTCTGGTGCTAAGATTACGATTAAGAATCCAAGTTTGACTGGGAAGAAGTCTGTTGTTGCGACTGCGAGTGCTAATAGTCAGGGTGATTATGCTGTTGTTTTGCCGCCTGGGGCGTATACTATCGAGTCTTCTGCTTCAGGCTATGTCGCTAAAAGTGGGCAAATAACCATCCAATCGAATGTTGTGCTTATTCAAAACTTTCTTCTTGATCCGCAGGTAAGGGGGAAGCCTAGATGAAAATGAACAAAAAAGGCGAAATTTGGAAGTTGCTGTTCTATATTCTGCTCCTTATATCTCTTGCATATTTTTTTAGCGCAAGGCCGAACTTTGAAATTGGATCTAAGCCTCCAATTCTTGAGGACCAGGTCGCTGTCGAGGAGCCGGTGTTAGAAAATGCAGGAACTTTTCATGTTGTGAAGGTGACGGTTTCATCTTCGGGTTTTTCGCCAAGCAGCATTACGGTTCAGAAAGGAACATTGGTTGTTTTTGAGAATTTAGATGGGCTGCATTGGATTGCCTCGGATTCCCATCCAACGCATAATCTGCTTCCGGGTTTTGATTCGGGTAGGGCGCTTGAGCCAGACGATTCTTTCTCATATATCTTTTCAGAATCCGGAACTTGGGGTTATCATGACGATATGAATCCTATTTCCTTTCACGGTGTAATTATAGTAAATTAATCGGTTGTTGTCTTCTCTAAAGCAGCCTGCAGTTATTCCATTCTTCTGAAGAATACTTTTCCTTCGCTAATATCGCCGCCCTTTCCAGCTCATATTCGGAAAGCTTTCCCATTTCAAAATCCTTCCCCGCAGTAAATGATTTTGTCATTGCGTCAATAACTTGCTGCTTCGTAACGCCGGGATTTTGCTGCTTTACAGATGTGACGGCTTTTTTGACTGACTGCACGAATTTATCAGAAACCTTTACCTTGTCAACTTTCAGCAGCGAAAACATCCTGTCGACATCAACATCATATAAGACTGTGCCGTGCTGGACTAGAATTCCTGACCTTCTTGTCTGCGCATTCCCTGATATCTTCTTCGAGTCAACAATTATATCATTAACTGGCTTGAAAATTGCATTTATTCCCAGTCCTTTAAGCGCATCGACGATAAATCTGCAAATTTGCATGTATGATTCCTGAATATCGCGCTCGAACAATTCTTCAGGCGCTATTATGCTGTAAGTAATTTCGCCTTGCCTGTCGTGGTAGACGGCGCCCCCTCCAGTCATTCTCCGTACAACATCAACGCCCAGCTTTTTTGCTTCATTTAAATCCACTTCATCAGCCCTGCACTGGAATGTTCCAATTGTTACTGCTGTCGGATTCCAGGTGTAAAGCCGCATTGTTGGCGGGCTTTTGCCTTCGCGCACGTGTTCCATCACGCTCTCATCAATCGCCATGTTAAGCGCTGCACTTTGCTCTGAAAAAGGAATAAGTCGCCATTTCATTTTCCAATCTCCGAATGAATCAAATGCGCAAGCTCAACAACAGCTTCAATTGTGACGCCAACCAACTTAATGTTGTTTTCCTCGACTATTTTCTGCAACTTTTGATGCAGCAAATCAACATTCGTTTTTGCAACTGCTTCCTCAAACAATTGTAATTTTTCTTCAGGGTGGAAGAAGAAGTCTCCCTGAATAGCAACTTTTTCAAATTTATTTCCGTTTACAGTTGCTTTCAAGATGAGCAGTTTCCCGTTTGGAACTTTCATCCGCTTTTCTATCAGCATAAAAGAATTACTTCCTCCCGCGAAGCCACTTTCCACGCTCGACCAGTGCATTCATCGCCCTCGCGGATTTGTAAGGAACGTTGAAGTCAGGAACGTGATTCGCCTCAAGCAGCTCGACTGATGCCCTTGAAAATTTCCCTCCCATGTAGCTGGTGACAATTGGCTTGCTTGGATATTTTTTTCTTGCTGCGATTACAGCTTTTGCGTCAAGAATTGGCTCTGTCATCGTCTGCAGGGTCTGAATTACAATAACGCCATGAACATCACTTTGTTTCATCACAGCATCAAGAGCTGAAACATATCGTTCATGCAGCGCATCACCTACAAGGTCAAGCGGGTTTTTCCTTGAATAGGCGGGGTGCATTTTTCCAGAGAGATCAAGCTTCTTCACCGTTGCATCGCTCAGTTTTGTTAGCTTCAAGCCAAGCTTTTCGCAGTGGTCAGCGCACAATACGCCTGCACCGCCGCCATTCGTAATGATTGCAATGCCATTTTCTTTGCAAGGTGGCTGGTCTGCGAGAGCTTCTGCCATTTCGAATAGGTCGTCAACGTCATTAGCAACATGAATTCCGCATTGTTTGAATGCAGCAAGGTAAATCTCATAGCTGCCAGCCAGGCTTCCAGTATGGCTGCTTACCGCTGACATTCCAGTTGCTGAGCGCCCGGCTTTTAACACAACTATTGGCTTTTTTATGCCGACTTGTTTTGCGACTTTCATGAATAGCTTGCCATCTTTCAATCCCTCGAGGTATAATGCTATTGCTTTCGTGTTTTTGTCTGACTCTGCCCACAAAAGAAAATCAGAAACTGATAAGTCAGCACTGTTGCCCATGCTTACTACCACGCTGAAGCCATAATTCCTTTCAAGAGACCAGTCAATGACACTGTCAACGAGGGCGCCAGATTGAGAGAAAAAAGCAACATTTCCTTTGGGCGCCATGCATGGGCCAAAGGTTGCGTTTAAGCTATTCGTAGGCCTCATCAAGCCAAGGCAATTCGGTCCAACAATCCTGATGCCTGCCTTTTTTGCTATTCCTAAAACTTCCTCCTCTAATTTTTTCCCTGTCTCGCCAATTTCACCAAAGCCAGCAGAAATTATTATGGCTCCCTTGACTTTCTTTTTTGCGCAGTCCTTCATTACTGCTGGAACAATTTTTGCAGGAACTACAATCACTGCCAAGTCAATCTTGTTCTTGATTTCGAGTATGGAAGCATAACATTTTATTCCAAGTAATTTTTTTGCTTTCGGATTAATCGCATAAACCTTTCCCTTAAACGGAATGTTTGTTTCGCTCTCAAAAACTCCACCTTTCAGAAGGCTCTTGAGAATGCCGTAACCTGCGGATTTTGGATCTCTTGACGCGCCAATCACAGCGACTGATTTCGGATCAAAAAACATCTCAAGCATTTTTCACAATCCTCGCATCGGCGACCAAAATATTTTTTCCTGCAGCAATCACAGGATTAAAGTCAATCTCAGAAATTTTTTTCTCCTTAAGCGACATCTTTGAAATAGCAAGCAGCAGCTTTACCAGGCTTTTCTTGTCAACTTTCGGCAAATTACGATAACCGTTTAACAATTTCCTTCCCTTAATTTCTTCAATCATCTCAAGGCAATCTTGTTTTGTGAGCGGAGCAATGCGCATGCTTACATCACTCATAATCTCAACTAAGACTCCGCCAATTCCAAAAACTATTACTGGGCCAAAAGTTTCATCCCGCTTCATGCCGACAATAAGCTCAACTCCCTTCAGCTGCTCCTGAACAATAAGCCGGTAATTGGAGATTTTCTTTGAGTTAAGCACCTTTACTGCAGCTTTTGCACTTTTCCTTACATCAGCAGGATTCCTAAGCCCGGTAAAGACCAGCCCGATGTCCGACTTGTGTACAACATCGGGGGAATCAACCTTGAGAACTACAGGGAAGCGCAAGCTCTTTTTGAAATTATCAGCGTTTTTTATGAGCACAGCGTTAGGGTGGCCAATATTATATTTCTTTAAGAGCTTAACAGACTCCGCATAGCCGAGCATCATGGCTGTATCTCCAAATTCATGGTTTAAATTCTTTTCCAATAATTATTTTAATTCAGACTAACTGTTTAATCTGCATGAAAACAATCATGATCTTCGGTAATGAGGATTTTGAGTATGACAACGGAGCCATAAAGCTGATTGGCTTCCTTAAAGAAACGCTTCCAGAATACTCTGTATTTAGAGCATCAAGGCCCGAGCAGCTGATGGACTTCATTGGCAGGGACTTCATTATACTTGACGTCGCAAAAGGCATAGAGAAGCCAATCGCAATAACCGATGTAGACGACATAAAATATGCAATGAAAGTCACAGCCCACGACATGGACTTGGCTTCCTTCCTAAAAATATTAAAAGAAGTAGGAGAATTAACTAAAGTGAAGATTGTTGCAATTCCGAACAACCGCAATCCTGAAGAGTTCAAGGAAGAAGTTATCAAACTGATAAGGAGTTTTGAATAAGATGTGTCTCGCAGTCCCAGGAAAAATTGTGCGCATAAAGAAAGGAATAGCTACAGTGGACTATGGTGTTGAAAAGCGCCAAGCAGCAGTATTGGGAGATGAATTTTGTATTGGCGACTACGTGATAGTAAGCGGGAAAGTTGTAATCCAGAAAATACCTGAAAAAGAAGCCTTGGAAGCGTTAAAATTCTACGCAGAAGCGGTTGCGAAGGAGTGAGTCATGTTATTCGGCGATACTATTCTAATCTTAATTCTTTACAAACTTTTATAAACTAAACATCAAATAATTGGGGAGATGAGGGAATCCATTTTTTTCATGTTTATTCTCCTTATTTTTTCTGCGCATTCAGCTTATGGAACTCCACCTACACAGTCTCCCCTGCCCTATTTCTTATTACAAACAAATGATTCGGTATTATCGGATATTGACTCTAAAGCAACATTGATTAAGCACAGTAAAGAAATATTGGCATTAATAAATGAGTTTGATCCTACAGACTTTAAATATTTTCTGGAAGATAACATTATTCTTTTTGCAAATGCTAAAAGCAAGAAAGCGGATGATTGGAGATATTATGAATTAGCAGTACCGAACTCGAATAAAAAAATCGGAACCACTCTAAACTTTTATGTAACAGAAGATGGAAATATTTATTTATTAACTTTAAGTAGAAATCTGAACTGGACAGCAATTGAGCAACATTCTCGGTTATTTCTATCTTATAAATATCCCATCATGGAATTATGGGAATCAGAATATAAAAATTTAAGTAAAGATTATAATGGGTTGCCTGAAATAAATGCTCTCTGTAAGGATTCTTTGACTACTGAAGAAATGGAAAACTTGTCCGACATTATCGTGGATGTTAAAGTTAAAAAAGTGTATAAAACTTCGAGGTCAAAAGAAATTAGAATTGATATTAATTCTGTTGTGAAAGGAAATTTTTCGGGTCACAAAATAGTCATGCGTAGTTTTTTGATAAAAAATAATTCTATAACAGAAGGTAAAAATTTAAGATTATATATTAAGAAATATGGCGAGCTTGGAAAGGAACATCACAGATTGCTTTGTGGAACACATAGCATAAAAATGATTAATTCTGGAAACTTTTTTTCTTCCATATTCGACTTTTTCTCAAATTTATTTAGGATTTAGCCTTGCCTAAATTCCGAATATCGATGAGTCTAGTTTTATATTTGATTGAAGTCATAATAACATTTATATACGCGTATAGAAAGTTTTTCTTATGTTAAAATTAATCCTATTGACATTTATTATTCTCTTGATGGTTTTTTCAGTTGGTTGTAGCAACAAAGATCTTATAAAAAAGGCATTGGAATCCAAGGATATTACCTTCTGTAATAAAATAAATGACAAAAAAATCCAAAACCAGTGTTTTTTTGAGTTAGCCGATTTTGTGCCGACCGCGTGCAGCCAAATTAATATGTTTTGCGGCTCAATTAGGTGTGATAACCTTATAGATCAATGCTATCAAAAACTTTTTGAAAAAAATCCATCGGAGGAAATTTGCTCTGCGTGGGAGAGCAAGGATGAACCGAATTCCAATATCTTTGAGTGCTTTAAAAAAGTCGGTTATTCCGATGTTTCAGCGTGTAAGAAGTTCAGTTCATATCGATATTATAAAGTGTGTATAGCCAGATTAAGTGAGATTGAGAACTATTCGCTGACAGAGGAGGATTGTAAAACCTATGCATCAAAATCTGACGGCGATAGTCTCGAATGTTATAATGATCTGGCTATAACTATTGGAGATATCCGATATTGCAATAACAATTCGGAGGGCTTTGTTGATTCTAGATGCGTAACTGAAGTTGCCAAAGCCAAAAAAGACCCTGAAACGTGTAATGCGATCAATCCTTTTTGCTTCAGGTGTGAAAATGGAGATTCTTGCTATGCGGATCAAACTCAGAGAGAAAAATATGGCCAATACGACCAAGGCTGCGAATCCTACCTAGAATATTGTAAAAAAGTTGCAGCTCAAAGTTCTTAACAATTTGGTCCTGTGACATTGCTCTTATCTGGTTGCAATATATTTCTAGCCGACTAAATTATCTCCACAACCTTTATATAGCTGATATATACTCAATACATAAGTGATTATACATGAAAGACAAATCTACTATCCTCATTAGCAAAGATACCATCGGCCTTTTACAAAAAGCAAAAGACCATCCCAGACAAACTTATGATGAATTGCTAAGACACCTGAGCAAGCAGCACTTGTTGCGCAAGAAAAATAATCAATACGACGAATTCCTCCACAAGATTCAGCAGCAAAAAATGCGCGAGCTCTGGGACAACGATGCAGATGAAGGGTGGGAACGTGCGTAAGCAGGGAACTGTCATTCTTGCCGAAATCCAATTCACAGATACATTCGAGGTTAAGACACGGCCAGCAGTTGTGCTCTTTGAAGAATACGGAAATATCGTGGTTGCAGGCATCACAAGCAATACCGAAATGGGTGGTGTGCCTCTCTCCAAGAAAGAGGGCGCAATAAAGGAAAGCGTCATAAAGCTGAACTACATATTCACCATCTCAGAAAAAATGATAAAAAAGGAACTTTTCTCCCTGAGCAAGGAAAAGAGAGAACTTGTAATTAAAGGACTTGTCAAAAGACTTGGAGACTGAATTCGGAGAAGTATTGTGATACTCGAAATTGACCAGGAGGGACTGCTAACTGGACAAACTTTTTATAATTTAATGCCGCTGTTTAGCGTATGATTAATTATCCAAGTGTTGAAGATATAATAACAATCAATCAGAAGGTTATCAAAGACACAGTTGCCAAAAAATCTGATAAGCATCAAATATTGAGCAGATCTAAAATTGAAAAAGTGCTTGTAACGGTTGAAGGTGACAAAGGCGATATTTACGATAAAGCCATAGATTTGTTGAAGGGGCTAATTCAAGCTCACCCTTTTGCCAGTGGAAATAGAAGAACCGCCTTCGCAGTATGCCAAAATTTCCTTCTTGCAAATGGAAAAGAATCGAAGGTAAAAGAAGATTTCGACGTTTACATACTTCAGGGAATAAGAGAAGATTATTATACTAAAGAAGCCACCAAACATTGGCTTAAGACAGGTGAGATAGATGAGTTCAAAAGAAGATAATAAACAAGATGAAACAGTATTCTCAGAATACACAGAAAGGACTCTGCAGAAATATCGAGAAGCGATTAAAAGAATTGGAAAACTATAGAGATTTCTTTAGTATTGCCTAATTTTGGCAAAGAGGTACGACCAATCCGCAGGTCAGTCTTTTCTTTAAAATAGATTTAGCAGAATTGTTCATTTAATCCATCTATTCTCCAAATCGTAAAGAGATCTAACCAACCTTATTGTGAGCCCTCGACTTATTCAAAACATTTATTATTTTTTCCGTGTAGTGCATCAGATTCTTGCTCTGCTTTTCTGTAAGAACTAGTGGTGCGAAGCCCCAGTGCATTGCGACAATATCATTTTTCTTCACGTTTCTTAACATTAGCGAAAGATATTTCACCTCAACATCTTTTTCCTTACCGAAAACGAATTTGTTTTTCTTGAGCAACAGATGTTGTCGTGAAACAATAAGCTTGTTCTTATTAATTTTCAGCACAGTTCCTTGGCTCACCATGCAGCTGTTCATGTTTTCAATAGTTGTTGGAACTGATCCTGTAATCTGCCCAACGCCAACAAAAAAAACATTGAAGTTATGGTGCGGCACAAGCCCTGATGGAAGATTCCTTGCGCGGGATTCTGCAATTGACCTTGGAAGCCCTCCTTTTACCAAGGACAAGAGCGTTGATTTAAGGTCTTTATCACTGAACTTGTCGAGTAGTTTGTTCCCAATCCAGTATGCTTCAACCACATCATAATCCGTGAATTTTTTTCCAGATTTTGACGCAATCGCAGAAAGGTAAGGATACAATCCCTCAAATCTCTTGATATTACTTGCAACTGAAGTTTCATTATCCTTTTCCTTGAGGTAATTTGTGAAGATTTCCTGCGCTTCTTTTGGGCCGCAAAATCGTAGCTTGTTAGGCATGTATGAGAATCTTAATGCAAGCTCAATCCCGTCCATAAGCTCTCGCATTGAAATGCCTTCCAAAGTAGGCTGCCACTGTAGCAAACCAAACAACGATTACAATGCCTGCGGTTATAAGTAAAATTCCAACTGCATCAAATAGCGTTACCTGGACGCCTGAAAACGCCCATGATAGCATTGTTGTTATTGGAGCGCCGAGTGACAGAATGCACGTGGCAGTCGTAACGCTGACTTGGCGCAACCCATTGTAAAAGCTTGTAACGTAAACCAGCAGCAAAACTGAAGACAGTCCTATCCAGCCGTATTGTGCAGGGCTCATGCTCCATGTAATTGCAGTCTTTCCCGTTACGACCAGGAATGCTAAAATGAAAATTGAGCCGAAGAACATCCTGCCAAAAGCAACAATATTTCCTGGTAATTCCTTTAAGACGTGCTTTGAATAAACACTTTCAGCAGCCCACAATAATGTTGCAGCAAGGACGAGCAGATACCCTGATGAAAAAGAAAATTGAGGTCTGAGCATCAAGAAATTTCCTGCAATCAATAACAATGCGCCAATGAAAATTCCTTTTGTTATTTTTTCTTTCAGGAAAAAGAGCGCGAAAACTGCAACGAAAATGAACATTGTCTTGTGAATGAAACTCCCTGTTTGTCCTGATGTCATTTGCAAGCCCTTAAAGAAAAGCAGGAATGGTATTGAACCACCGATAAGCCCGATTGCAGCAAGCTGAGTCCATTGCTTTCCTTTGAGATGCTTGAGCAATTTCAACTGGCCTGCTCCAATAACTACTGCGAGCAGCAAAATCGCAACTACCAAATTTTTTGAGAATGTAAAAATTGAGCTGTCAAAACCTTTGACAGCAAAGCTGTTCAGAAATATGGAAAACCCTGATACTACCGCAGTAATCAGCACTAGCAAAAGCCCATTTTTTTTATCCATCGATTAACACCTCACTCTACATCAACTGTTTTAAGGACAATTTCCTTTCCATCAATTATTTCAGGAACTGCTCCGCACTTCCTGCAAAAAAACACGCTGAAATCATGCCCTTTCATTTCTATACTCGGCGATCCTTTAAAGCCACATTTTCCGCATGCAACAATAGCTGGTTTCTCATCAACTTCAACTTCGAACTGTGCCATGTTGCGAAGCATTTTGCTAAGGTCTGATGCAGGAAGGTGTGCAAGTTCGCCGCACTCAACGCGGATGCTCTTCACGCTGCCGTGGAGTTCTGCTTCCTCAATTATCTTTCTTGCTATCGCTTGCTCGTGCATTCCTCACACCCTCAAATTTAACTTCCAGGAAGTGCGTTGAGCATGAAAAGCAAGGGTCGAAAGACCGGATAAGCTTTTCAATTTCAATCGTAAGTTTATCATTGTTAAGCTTTAGAACACTTGGAATGTAATCCCTGATGCTGTCTTCCATAAGTCTTAGGTTCTGTGCAGTTGGCGTAACAATGTTTGCCTTTGTGATTAATCCTTTGTCATCAATTTCGTACTCGTGCACAAGCAGTCCGCGAGGAACTTCAATAATTCCAGTTCCCTTTCCTGCTTTAACCTGTGCTTTCACAGGCACTTCCTCTTTCACCTGCAATCCCTCAAGCAGCTGTATGCTGCTCTCCATGAAATGCACAACCTCAACTGCCTGTGCGAACGGTATTAAGAAGGGGTTGTCATTTGGAAATTTGATATTTGATTCCTTGACCAGTTTTTTTGCGAGAGGCAAGAGATTCTGATGATTATTATTCATTCTAGCAAGTGCGCCAACCATGTATGACTTGCCGTCCTTAACGACAAAATTGGCAGTTGAGTGTGATTCATGATATTCCTTAAAAAACTCATCAAACTTTTCCTCAGAAAAGCGCTCTCCTGTGGAACAGTAAAGGTCTCCTTCCATTAAAGGGTAGCGGCCGTCTTCTATGAGCGAGCAGAACTGTGTTTTTCTCGGGTAATCCTTGTAAGGAAGTGAGGCGAAAAGCTTGACGCCTGCAACTGCGTCTGGTAGGCACTCTTTTAGCCGTGCGAGAACCAAAGAGACCTGCTCCTGCTTGGGGTAATGCAGAAAGCCACCAATAGTCGCTGAAACTGGGTGCAAATCCCGCCCGGCAAATGCAACAATAATATCGTTTCCAAGCTTTATCTGTTTCAACGCCTGAAGAACTTCTTTCCTGTGAGTTTTTGCGAGGTCAAGCCCTGACTCTGCGCCTAGATAATCAGGAAGTGACAGGAAGTACATGTGCGTGACATGGCTCCTGATTCGCTCGCCAACCGTGAATAATTCCCTCAACACTTTTGTTTGTGGTGTTACTTTTACGTCAAGCGCTTTTTCTATTGCTTTTATTGAGGCTGCAACGTGAGCGCAGGAACAAATGCCGCAAATTCTTGAGGATATTTCAGAAGCCTCAAAATATTGCCTTCCTTTGAGCATGCCCTCAAAATATCTTGAGCCTTCGACTGATTCAAGCTCGCATTTTCTGATCTCATTGTTTGCGCCAATGTTAAGGAGCAATCTTGCATGGCCCTCAACTTTGGTTACTGTATTTAGCTCAACTGTGCGGCTCATTCTTTCCTGTTTCCTCCATTTCCTTATGTTCCCAGCCTGCAAATGTATTCAGGCGGTCTCTTGTGAATTTTTCGTCAAAGCCCTTTACCTTCAACAAGCTAACCATTTCTTTGAAAGTGACATCTGTTTCTGAAGCAGGTCCGCGGCAGCCCCAGCAGACGAGACCGTTGTTCGTGCATACTGCGTTGCATCCGCCTCTTGTGACTGGGCCGAGGCAGGGCTGTCCCATTTCAAGAAGGCATGGATTCTTGTTTTTTCTGCACTCGACACAAACCGGTTTTGAGTACATGAAAGGCTCCTTGCCAAGCACAAAATCATTTATGACGCCAAGTATTTCTTTCTTGTCCGGTGGGCATCCTTCTATGTAATAATCTACGTGAACAAACTTGTCAACGGGTTGAGGTGGAATGTCTGCAATTCCGATCGCTTTATGGTACTGCAAAGTTTCAAAGTTGTGCGGGTCCTGGAAATTTCGCAGAGCGGGAGTCCCCCCTGTTGTTGCACAAGCGCCCATTGCAACTAAAACCTTGGTTTGAGCTCTTAGTTTTTTAAGTGTTTCAAGGTCGTGGTTGTTTGCAACAACGCCTTCAAGAAAAATAACATCAAGCGGTTCGTCAGTCTGTCTTTCCTTAATGAAAGGGAATGATACAATGTCAATCTTATCTGCAACCCCGAGAATCTCATTCTCGTTAAAAATCACTGAGAGCAAGCAGCCAGCGCATCCAGTTATTCCGTAAAAGCCGACTTTCAGCTTCTTAGTCATTTTTGTATGCCTCTATTTCATCCCACCTGAATACAGGGCCGTCAGTGCAAACATACTTTCCTTTTATCATGCAGTGCCCGCACTTTCCAAAGGCGCATTGCATTAGGCGCTCAGTGCTAACAAATAACTGGTCTGATTGGAATCCTTTCTTTTGCAATGCCTGCATGGTCAATTCCATCATTTTTGGCGGGCCGCACATCAAAACAACTGTGTTTGCTGGCGTAATATTGGCGCGCTCAACATTTTCTGTAACAAAGCCAGGCGTGGCGTCATAGCATGATTCTCTTTCATTTTTCTGAACTTTGTCAATTGAAAGCATGACCTTGTAATGCTTTTTCCATGAGTCAATCTCTCTTGTGAAAAGCACATCTTGAACTGAGCGGTAGCCGAAGAACAAAGTTATGTCTCCGTACTTCTTGCGATTGGTAGCGATATACTCAACGACTCCCTTCAGCGGAGCAACACCACATCCTCCTCCAATCATCAAAATGTTTTTCCCTTCAAGTTCCTTCATTGGGTAGCCGCGACCATATGGGCCTCTCATGAAAATAGAATCGCCTTTCCTGAGCTTGGCAAGATTATCTGTTACAGAGCCAACTTCCCTAATGTTTAGTTTCATGGACTTATTCGAGTAGGACGCTATTGAGATTGCTGCTTCGCCGATTCCAGGCAGTGAAACCATGACGAACTGTCCTGGCTCGTGTTCTTTTTTGAAGCCAACAGTAAGCGAGAAATTATCTGGTGATTCGCGGAAGAACTCAAGCACCTTAACTTTTGAAGGCATGTAAGGATTTAAAACTTTGACTGAAGCTTGTTTCACTGTTTCACCTCGGCATTCATCTTGTTTATGCCGCTCACGAAGTCAATGCGCTCTGGGCAGTGCCTTATGCATCTGCCGCAGCCGACGCAAAGCGTCTTGCCGGTCTTTTCTTTAAAGTATTGAAGCTGGTGGTAAATCCGGTGCTTGAACTTGTCAAGTTTCTTGTCCCTGAATTTATGCCCGCCAGCAACTTTTGTGAATGATGAAAGCTGGCATTCGGAAAACTCCCTTGTCTTTTCAAAAGTGCCGTCCGGCTTGATGTTGTCCCTGAACTCGAAACAGTAGCACGTCGGGCACAAGACATTGCATGCTCCGCATGAAATGCACGCATCCGAAAGTTTCTGCCACTCATGATTTTCGTAAATTTTGCTGATATCCTTTTCATCGAGCTTAATCTGGTTGTCTATCCGCTTGTCATCAGCTGTCATGACATAATCGCTTTCGTCAAAATACTTTTTGAACTTATCAATCACTTTCTTGCCTTCTTCGCTGCCGATTTCAACAAGGTAGTGGTCGCTTCTCTTGTAGAACATTAGGTCAAAGCTCACGTCAAGGTCAATAGATTGGCAGAAGCACCATTCATCACCGCACTGCTTCTGGTGGTAGCCGAACAAAAGAGTGTTATCCCTCCTCTTCGCATAATACGGGTCTTCTGGCGCCTGTTTTTTGAAGACTATGTCATGTTTTTTTATTGCTGCCAAGTCGCACATGCGCAACCCAAGAAGAACTTTGTTCTTTTGTTTAGCAGTTAACAGCTCAGGCGCAATGATCATGTCATTCTTGTAAGAATACATCAATTCGCCAGGCTTGAGCAATATTCCCTTGGCTCCATACTCTGTCAGAACATCAAAATTAAGCTCTGAAGCATCTTTTATTTTTTCAAAAGAAGTAACTTTCCCTTTTACAGGCCCAAAAACATCAGCTGACTCTGCAAGCTCATTCACGAACTTGCCGAAGCTTTCAAAGTTGATTGCATGCACCACTTTTTACCCGTTTTGCAGTTTGGACATTCTTCTAAGGGCTTTTAAATATTGTGAATTGAAATAGGTAAAGCGATAAAAGTGCGGCACGGCCCGGACTTCCAACCCTTTGAGCGAAAGGTTTTTGAACCGGGGTGCCTTATTCAGGCCCTATCTGCTCAAGATAGGCGCTGAACCAGACACAGCTTCCGTGCCACTTTTTTGTTTTCTTTACTTCTTCATATGTCTTTACTTCAAATTATCGAAGGATTTTCAGAGTTAATAAATAAATTGCAGAAAAGATCGTAATTTCCGTAAATCTTCCGAATTTTCCGGACGAGGTTATATTAAGGACTTATTATTTTATTCCGAAGCATTATGGGAAAGATTAATATAGTCAAAAAGACTACATTTATGTAGTCATGGCAGCTAATGGTATATTTTACATGGATTCGGAAAACCAAACACTACAAAGAACATCACGAAGCCGAAGTGCCCTGGCATGTTGTAGTGGAATTAATCATTACTACAAAGAATCCCCGCAAGAAAGGCACCAAATTCGAGATAGAGCTGGATGGATACTACATACTGTTTGAAATAAAATCAAGGACCCTCTGGGTAATCAACGCCAAAAAAACATGAAATGCCCAAAATGCAATGCATTGCTTCGAAAAGTCGAAGTGAAGATACAAGGAGCTGTAAATAAAGCAGCCAGTTACCAATGCCCGAAATGCGATTACTTTGAATTTGAGCAGAAATCTGCGCTAAATGTTATTGATGAGCTGAAAGATACGCCCTTGAAGATAAAGCACAAAGTCGTCCGGCTCTCGGCTGAGCGCCTTGGAATCTATTTCAATAATCACATAATCAGAAGCCTGGGAATAAAGAAAGGCGAGAACATTTATATTTCCGTGCCAGATAAACGGCACATACTTATTGAGCTGGAAAGCTGAAATTTATGATATTATAGGCTAATCCTTCACTTCAATCCACTCATATTTCTATGGTGTGCTTGATTAATGAATAAAATTATAACTAGAAACTAAAGCAATCTCAAAATGATTGAAAAAGTATTGAAGTGGCTATCAGAAGAGGGATTCGATAAACAACAGATCATCATATACGAAGGGATAATTTATCCTTCTCGCGAATTAATAATAAACCTTCATAAATTCTT
>JBBSVZ010000162.1:0-5776 GCA_038046545.1 Nanobdellota archaeon
TATTTTCAAGCTCTGTTAGTAGCTGCGATGGTTCGGAAATTTTCTTCCCATCAGCCAGCACGAATTCCTTGCCCATTATTGTTCCTGTCATACTGCACCAAACGATTCAAGAGTTCTTACCATGTCTTCCTTTGATCTGCTTTTTTTAATATTTGAAGCCAATTCATTTTCGTGGAACACTCCTTCAATCCAGCTGGCGAAGTCGTTCTTTGAATCATTAACGTGGTTTCTGAACAAATCATCATTAATCACTAGCAATTCCTCGTCAAGGTCTTTTAGAGTTATTAAGATTCTTCCGTCCTCCAGTTTGAATGACTGTTCCTGCGGCGCAACATAAGAAGCCAGCGGCTTTCTTGTGAGCTCAGGAAGCTTTTCAGGCGGCTCCTTTTTAGGCGGTTCTTCCTTTTTAAGTTCTTCCTTTTTAGGAGTAGCCACTTCGCCAGGCCGGGCTGGCTTGTTTTCGGTTTGTACCGCAATTGGAACCTGAACTGGCTTTACCTTCAAAGCAACCTTTGGCAATGGTTTGTTATTCCTCTTCAACTCAAGCATTTTTATCCATTCTTGTCTTGAGGGCATAGTTTCAAGAACATCAGCCAGTTGACTGTCATGAACTACATCCCTAATCCAAGTAACCAAGATGTTGTACCCATTTGCATCAACGTGTTTCGCAAATACTTCATCGCTCATAGGATCAAGTTCACCCTGCAAGCCAGAAAGATTTGTTACAAGCATGTCGTTTTTCAGCTTAAGTATCTTATCGGCTGGAACATCATCCTTGAATCCAAGTGGCGCATTCAGGACTTTGGGGACAGTCGTTTGAGTTGCTGCCTCCTGAGCCAATGCCTTATCGTGTTCAGCCTTTGCAGCAGCATTTTCTGCTTGAAGGTCTGCTAACGAAGCAAGCCTCCTTTCAAGTTTTTTGGGCTGCTTGTCTAGAGTTTCCCAGAACTTTTGAACTCTGGGCTTCAGGCCTTCTAGATAAATATCTACCAAATTAAAGTTGCCTTGCTTTATCTTGTCATTGGCGAGCTTTAGCTCCAGCTTAAGATCAAACACATCCTGCCCAATTTCCTCTAACTGCTGCATCTCAAAGTCAAGCTGTTCAACCATTTCGTTGTACTTGTTGTACTTCTCGAGCTCTTCATCAGTCAGTCTTTTGACAGAGTGCAGGATTGGCCTGAATGTGACGAAATAAGGATTACCTCGATTGAAATTGGAGTTCTGCAACATACCTGAACCAACCGGAGACTTAACAAGAGACTGGATGTAGCTTGGCCCGTACTTTGTTTTTATCCTGTCAAGGTCGCCTTCATCCCTTGTCTTCATCTGTACTTCAGTGTTGATGTTCGCCTTGATTTGTCCGACGAAGTCTGCCAGGACTTGTGAGATGAGTATTACCCCAACTCCCCACTTACGGAATTCACGGCATGCTCTTTCTATCTGCAGGAAGCCTTCTCCTGAACCTCCGAATTTTGGCAGCAGCCTGTGGACTTCATCGTAAACCAGAAGGACTTCAAGCTGTCTCTTTTCAGGCAGGTTGAGATGGAATACTTCTCTTACAGTATTAGCCACGAACACGTCAATCTCTTTTGGGTCCAGTTTGTTCATGGTAAAAACCTGAATTTCTCCTGGCTTGAAGAATTTCTTGAGGTCGATTATTTCACGCGCATTCTCTATCGATCTCACGTTGCCGTTAAACGCTCTTGCACTTGTTGGCTTTAGCCCGAATTCAGGATAGAAAAACATCATTTTCTTGTCGTCACATTTTCTCAACATGCCTGACCATTGTGCTGTGGGATCGAATACTATTACCGCAATGCCTTTCATCAAGGCCTCTTCAACGATTACTTGTGCGCTGATAGATTTACCTCCACCGGTTGAACCTGCAACTATTGAGTGCACAGTGAGTACATCAAGATCAAAGTAGGCCTTTGTTTCGGTCTCTGCAATTTTTCCGATGAAAATCGAGCGTGGCCCTGGCTTTGGCAGCAGATTGGTCTCGACTTTTGCATGGAAACGCTTCTTTGATTCTTCGCGCCTGCGGTAGTAAAGGAAAGCGAAAATAATAGTTAAAATTGCAAGGAGAAGCGCAAGCAATTTCCATATTTCTATGAGTCCAAATACTCTGAATTGATAAATAGGAATATTTACTGAGAATAACGCTGTTGCCGTAGAAGTGAGGCCGAGATAATCTGCCCTGGCGGTTACAGCATACTCCCCTACACTAAAATTGTTTGGGATTTTCAGTGTTTTTAATATTGAGTAACTTGTTTTTATTTCTATAAGGTCACCCGGAGTTGTAAAAGTTCTGTTGCTCTCAAGGTCAGTGTAATAATAATTGACTACAACCGGGTAAGTCTGGTCTTCTAGAAGGTTGTCAAGCTTTACTGTATATTTCAGTGAATCTCCTTGATGAACTGTTTTTTCTTTCACCTCAATATTAATTAATAGCGCCTGAACAGGAATTCTGTCTGGCGAAAGGATTGTAATTCTTACAGGTATAACCGCTTCTATATCACCTTTAACTGTGAGGTTGCCGAAATAGATTCCAGGCTCATCGTTGCCAAATATTGTGTAACGTAAAACTTCGTATCCTTCGGGACCTACCCTTAGCGACTCGTTATCGAGTTTAATTAATCGTGCGGCATCCCCATTAAGCTCGAATCTCAAATTGATAATTTTTGTTCTGAAGCTCTTAATCCCAATTCCTTCTTGAAGGAATGTGTCCTGCCTCAGCTTCCTGAATATATCAACTACTGAAATCCAGTAATCAAATCCCTCAATTTTTCTGGGTTGTTCCACAAAAGGCCCCACGCCCGGACCCACACCATTGGATGTTCCGGAACTAATACCTGGCCCAATTCCAGGACCAACACCAGGGCCTACGCCTGGCCCGACGCCAGGACCCACACCAGGACCAACACCAGGACCAACATTAATTGGAGGTGCAGGCTCAAGTGAGAAGTTGTGCCAAACTTGTGTTTGACCAGGAACTGTTACATTACCGACATGAGTAAGATAGCCAGTTTGAATTCCTGCCAAAACGTGAGTTCCATTAGTGACCGTGATATTATAATAGCCAGTTCCGTTAGTATAAGCAATTGCCCCGTTAGCATAAATCGTGACATTTGGGAGGGCCAAGCCAGTCTCATTATCATTTACAAAACCATGTATATATCCGATTGTTCCCGATAATGCTCCCGAAGGGCAAATATCATTTGGATCCGTGTAGAAGTAATATAGGGTTGAATTTGCAGCCGCGACAAACATCTGATAATTATACGTCCTGCCGTTAAAGCCCGCAGAAAAGTTTGTAACTTTTGTGACGAATATTGGCTGGTTGTTATATTTCAAAATTCCAAGCCTGAAAATTCGAGCATTGGGATTGCTAAGGGTTCTTGTGAAAGTAGCGGGGATGTTTATTATTGTTGTTGATCCTATTGTTACGTTCATGAAGTCAGTAAATGTGTTTGTTGCTGAGTCGAAAACTGCACTGCCGTTAGTTATTCCAAGCGCAGTGTCAGCAATCGAAGTGTTTCCTGCAGTTACTTGTGTCCAATCAATTGTTGTAGGATCGACAGTTAGTGCATAAACTTCATGTTCTGCTCCAGGCTGGAAACATGGGAAAATAAGGTTGATTTCGCGCGTGCCACTGGGTGTTGCAGTGTCAAACTGCAAATTGTTGTAGCTTGGATCAGTAACAGCTGCTCCAAAGAAGCCGTGCCAGTATGTTGTTGGATTTTCCTGGTAGATCTGTATTTCAGTAATAGTTCCTGCCTGCGCCGCATGTGTGTTGAAAAGCTGGCCAGTGTAATCGTTGATGAAAAGAGCAAATAACAGCGTTGCGACAAGTACTATGAATATTGCTAAGCTGTAAAATGTTCTCTCATTTCCTGAGAGGTGCCTTCTAAATTTTCCTGTTTTCATTTTCTTTTTTGTTTTTTATCAGCAGTTCCATTCCATGGCTTCGGTTCGCGAAAACTTTCCTCGATACTTTTGAGTCGAGCCAAACTAAAAGTTCCTTGTCAACTGTCAGAGTAATTCTGGCTTTCACGCCTGATTTCCTCCGCTATTAGATATTCAAATCCGTGGCTTCGATTTGCGAAAATTCTTTCAGCTATTTTTCTGTCAATCCACTCAAGAAGTTCCTTGTCAACTGTTACGGTGATACGTTCCTTCATGTGTATTACAACTACATACGTATGTGCATAACTGTTGTATCTTAATTTAAATATTTATCTATTGATATACATAGTTGTATACTAGCGGTTATTTAAATATTACTATTACATACTAGTACATATAAAGTATGATTAATTTAAAGCACAGCTATAAAAAGAGATGGCAAATCTCATTTGAGTGATAACCCGCAAGGAAAAAGAAAACACTCCCGAAGAGCTGGACAGAATACTGCATCCGCTAATTAAGAAATGGTTTTCCAAGAAATTCCCGAGCTACAGCCTGCCGCAATTGTTCGGTGTTCTTGAAATTCACTCGCGCAAGAATGTTCTCATAACTGCGCCGACTGGCGCAACCAAGACACTTACAGGATTTCTTTCAGTGCTAAATGAGTTGATTGATTCTTCTGAAAAAGGAATTTTGGAGGATAAAGTATATTGCGTCTACATCAGCCCGCTTAAAGCATTGAATGAGGACATCAAGGTCAACTTAATCGGCCCTTTAAATGAAATGGAAGAGCTTGCCGGGAAAAAACTTGGGATAAGGGTTGCAGTCAGAACAGGCGACACAACGGCTAACGAAAAAGCAAAGATGCTCAAGCACCCACCGCACATCCTGATAACGACTCCCGAATCCCTTGCTATAGTTCTCTCATCGACAAAGTTCAGCAATTTGTTGCACGATGTGCAATGGGCGATAATAGATGAGGTTCACGCCCTTGCTGAAAATAAAAGGGGAGTTCATCTCTCACTATCTCTCGAGAGGATGCAGAAACTCTCAACCTCATTATGCAGGGTGGGTTTGTCTGCAACAATTGCTCCACTCGATGATGTCGCTCGCTTCCTTGTTGGCAGGCAGGGAATCGTGGAAAGGGATTGCCTAGTTATTGACGTGCATTTCATCAAGAAAATGGACCTTAAAGTTTTGTGTCCCGTTCCAAATCTAATTGACACAGATTATGTGACTATGCAGCAAAAGTTGTATGAGCTTATTGACGGTTTGATCCAGAATCACAGGACAACGATTATTTTCACGAACACTCGCTCAGCTACAGAACGAGTTGTTGACAGGCTTAAAGAAAAGTATCCCAAAAATTACGCTGATTGGGACAGCGAAGAAGGCGCAAAAGCAATAGGCGCCCACCACGGCAGCCTTTCTGCAGGGCATAGGAGAAGCATTGAGCAGAGGTTGAGAGAAGGCAAACTGAAAGTTTGCGTGTCAAGCACATCGTTAGAGTTGGGTATTGACATAGGTTTTGTTGATTTGGTAATTCTTCTTGGAAGCCCAAAGAGCGTTGCGAGAGCAATTCAGAGAATTGGTAGGGCGGGTCACAAGCTTGGCGATACTGCCAAAGGAAGAATAATCGTTCTTGACAGGGATGATTTGGTTGAGTGCTCGGTCCTTTTGAAAGCAGCAGTCGAGCGGACAATTGATAGGATTCACATTCCAAGAAACTGCCTTGATGTCTTAGTTCAGCACGTGCACGGGTCTGCGCTAACAGAAAAAACCAACATACACGAACTTTATGCTTTAATCAGGCAGAGCTATTGATACATAGAGCTCAGCTGGACAGATTACGTTGAGGTAATCGATAACA
>JBBSVZ010000163.1:0-3188 GCA_038046545.1 Nanobdellota archaeon
GGAGAGCAGGAATATGTTGAACTTACTGAGCTTCCTCCTTCTGATAAGCACATGTCTACCGATGTAGTGCAGAATTGGTTATCAACCGAGCTACATGCAGGTTTTGGTGGTGGTGTTCTGCAGCAGAATTGTCCGGATTGGCAAGAGTAATCTGAGCTGACTGATGTGCCTGATTCAGCCAAGCACATGTCTATTGAAGTTGTGCAGAACTGATTATCTGCCGAGCTACAAGGTGGCAGAGTGGGGGGCAAGCGGCAGCAGAATTGTCCTGGAGAGCAGGAATATGTTGAACTTACTGAGCTTCCTCCTTCTGATAAACACATGTCTATTGAGGTTGTGCAGATCTGGTCACTTACAGAACTGCAAGCAGGTTTTTCAGTGCATGAGGCTGCCGGGCATTGTCCAGTTGAAGTGCAAGGGGGAGGAGAGAATATTTGCGGTTCGCTAATTGCAAAAGAAGTTGATGAAATCTTCGCGCGTATTCTCCAGTAATATGGGTTACCTGTATTGGCCAGCTCACTCATTTCAAAAGATGTTCTTCCAGTGACATCATAAGAAATGCATGCGGAGCTCGGACAAGGAGATGTCCCGAAATTTGAATATGGTGAAATATCAAGGAATTGCTGCTGCGTGCCAGTTGCAGGAACCCATGAAAAGCTAACCCTGGCTTTGCATATTGTTGTAATCCCTATTATGCTGTTTTGTGTGTTGGCATTCGGTGTGCATAACCCATAATTGAAGGCTCTTTGTTCCCCAAACATGGGAGGCGCCAAAACTAGTAATGTTGTCAAATCTAGGATTGCTATTTTTCCATCTGCATTAAGATCGTATCTCCGATCGTAATTTGCTGGAACGTTTATTCTTCTAATTGGTGCTAAAAAAGAGGTAATGTCGATTATCGCGACTTTCATGTCGTTATTGAAGTCTGCTGGCCATGCATTTGAGCCGCACCTTTGGGCAGGATCAGTGCCAATAGCCATCTCTAAAACATCAGAGAAACCGTCACCATCGCTGTCGGTTCCAGTCCCGAAAACAGCATAACCAGTTATTTTTTCAGAGTCATTTGCTCCCCAGTTGCTTAAAACTCCGACCAGAATTAAAACGGATATTCCAATAACAATACCGCCAGCTAAATGAAAGTATGGAGATCTATTTTGCTGCATCCATTATCCCAGAAAACTGAAGGTTTAAAAATATTATTGATTTCGAATAGTAATTTTTTTAAAGGATTAATTGACTGGGATTTCTCAGATGAGACAATTGGGCAAATATAAGAGTACATTACTTAGACATAAATTGTTGATTATTTTTATCTTAGCCCTTACTATATTCGGAGGTGCAGCGTATTATTTCAAGTTTGTTGCTGCATCGAATGTATTACCATCAAATCTGGCAGTAACAGTATGCTGCCAAAGCTTGGTTGTTTCTCCTGAGTGCAGTGACGGCAAGGATAATGACGGGGATTCTAAAGTTGATTATCCTTCGGATACCGATTGCCTGTCATCTTCTGATAATACTGAAAAGCCTGATCCGTGTGAAAGCTCGAGTTCCTGTGGGGATTGTGCATTGCAGGCTGGTTGCGGCTGGTGTAAGAAGACTAACTCTTGTCTTAAGGGGGATCAGTTTGGTTCTGAAACATATGAGTGCCATTTCCTGGATGGTCCGAGTGGAAGAGCTGTCCCTGACTGGGACTGGGTGTGGGGAAAGGCGTGGTGTCCGGCATCAACAAAACCAAATTGTCCATATGCTTGCGCATCAGATTATGTTTGTGCTGCAAATGGGGGAACTGTGCAAGGAAGTTATTCCTGCGAAGACTATTCAATCCCTCCTTTCACTGTCGGGCAATCTTGCTGTAAGCTGGGAACATACCAAAATGAAAAAACAAAATCATTCGTTTACCTAGCAACTACGAATTCTATTGAGACGATTTATCAGCTGGAACATCCTGGCTTATTCGGCATGGATATCACAAATTTTTATGTCTTAGCAGTTACCTTGCCGAAGTTGGCCGATTTACAAGAGGATATAACTGGGTATAATTTACTTATGCAAGGCCTGCAGGGCGGTAGGAATGTGGAACAAACATTGAATTTCTACAAGTCTTTTGTCGATTCATCAGGAAACCTGAATTCAGCTGGCAGGAATTATCTTGACCAAAAATACGTTGCAACCTTAAATAAATTCAATCAAGAAGTTGGCAAGAATCTTGAAGAATGCGATGTTAGATCCGCTTCTAATCAAATAGACGGTAATACGTGCACGCCTCTTTATTTCTTGAGTGAGGGAATGATTGATAGAATGAACGCTCTCAAGAGCAAGGAGGAAAGCGTAATCAAGAATGTGATTTATGCCGACGACGGTCACTTTAATGGTATTTTTAATTCTTTCAAGGAATTCGATAGAAAGAGCGCACAGGGATTAGACACAAGAGAAGAAGAGTCAGCAATATTTTACTATCTTGGTGAAAAGTTCAGGGGAAAGAGCGATGCCAAGGCTGTGGAAATGTTCACCTATGCCACCGATCATTACCCTGGCACTTTTTATCAGCCTCTCGCGCTAGATGCAAAAAATAACCTTGAAAGCACACTTCATAGAGCCGCTTATGTTTATGTCGCTCCATTCTTAGTTGGCTTCGTAGGAGTCGAGAACATATTACCCTTTCCCAACCTGCCAGGCAAAGGAAGGCTTGCAGCATTGTTAGGCCGACTTCCTGCAATAAGAGAGATAATCGACAGGGAGGGAGTTACAGCCTTCAAATCTGCTTTAAGGACAACCGAGATTATTTCAGAAGAACATATTGATGAATTTGTTGAGCTGGGCCTCAAATTCGAGGCAAAAACAATAACTGAAGATGAAAAAAAAAGGCTTGCAGCATTAATGCTTACGGATACCTTGAGGAGGGATGCAAGGGTTAGTATAAGCGGGGCAACCAGTCAAGACATTACCTATATCTCGAACACTCTTGATAAATCAGAAGTAGATACTTGGGGAGATATAATAAAGAACATGGGCATAACGAATGATATCTCAGAGATTAATGTGTTTAAATTGTCAGACCAAGGAGTCGAGAAAACTGTTTATAAAGCCACAGTCAATATTGCCGATGAATCGCCTAAGTATTTCGTAATAAAAACGCCCAAAAATACGCCAATTTCACAACAAGAATTCTTTACCACAGAACAGCTCGG
>JBBSVZ010000164.1:0-1590 GCA_038046545.1 Nanobdellota archaeon
GACTTTAATCATTAATGTAAAAGGGCTCGGAATTTTACATGGGAAAAGTGCCTGGTGGGGGCTTGCCGTGCTTGTTTTACGCACAATTATTGAAATGATAATAAACGCCATAATTGGCTTCCTCTTAATTTTCCTTATTGGCGCATTTATCACTGCATTAATCGGAGCTGCCATTTCTACCGCAAGCTCAGGAAGCCTCACCCTGCCTGGACCGCTGGCTTAAATTAGAATTTTGCAAACATCTACCATTCTGTTGCTATATCCCCACTCATTATCGTACCAGCCAATGATTTTTATGAAATTGTCGCCAATCACACTGGTTAGCTGGCTGTCAAAAATGCAGCTGTGCGGGTTTCCAACTATGTCTGCTGACACAATCGGCTCGTCGGTATATTCAAGAATTCCTTTGAGATGGTACTGAGCAACACTGTGGAACAATCTATTGATTTCCTCTCTTGTTGTACCTCTCTCAGTTTCGCATGTGAAGTCGACAATAGAGCCGTCAGGAACTGGCACCCTGATTGATAGGCCGTCAAGCTTACCCTTTAGGTCAGGAATCACTTCGCCAACAGCCTTCGCTGCGCCTGTGCTTGTGGGAATCTGGGAAAGCGCTGCTGCCCTTGCGCGCCGCAGATCCTTGTGAGGAAAATCATGGATTTTTTGGTCATTAGTATAAGCGTGAGTTGTGTTCATGAAGCCGCGCCTCACTTTGAAGTTGTCATGCAAAACCTTGACCATCGGAGCAAGGCAGTTTGTTGTGCAGGATGCATTTGAGATTATATTGTGCTTTTTCTTATCATACAAGTGCTCATTAACTCCTTTGACTATTGTCAAGTCCTGCCCTTTTGCAGGCGCTGAAATCAGGACTTTTTTTGCTCCTGCTTGCAAGTGCTTCTTTGCTCCTTCTGCATCTGTAAAAAATCCTGTGCTCTCAACAACAATGTCAACTCCAAGTTTATTCCAAGGAAGAGCTGAAGGGTCCTTTTCTGCGAGAACTTTAATTTCCTTGCCGTTAATTATGATTGAGTTTCCTTTTGCTTCTATTGTTCCTTTGAACTTCCCATGAACTGAATCATATTTCATCAAGAAAGCAAGAGTTTTGGCGTCGGTTAGGTCGTTGACTGCAACGCATTCCAAAGCATTTGTGTCATAAAGCATTGCCCTAAGAAAGTTCCGCCCAATCCTGCCGAAACCGTTGATTCCTATCTTAACCAAGCTATCACCTTGAATAGTTAACTAGAATATTGTTTAAAAAGATTGTGGAATTACTATAAATCACGGTAAGAAGCAAAACCTATTGCGATAGGTGGATTATTCGCACTGGCTGGCAACTCGGCACCAGCAAGCCTGCCGGGCTTGCCCATTTTGTGCGGGGACTCAGACTTTGGCGCGAAGTAGAAAAGCAGATGCTCATAACTAACATAGCCACTTTCAAGGCGAACTCTGTCTCGCTCAGCGACGAATTGAGAACTGCCGGTGGATAGGGGCGACATTTTATCAATAATTGAATCAATTGGCTCGACTTCCGCAATTGCGCGATTCTTCCGCAAAACAGCCTCGAGTCCAATGTATTTTTGACCGGCAGGAACT
>JBBSVZ010000165.1:0-13985 GCA_038046545.1 Nanobdellota archaeon
GGGCGGATACTCCGGGATTCAGCACTTTTGCAATAGCTGGTAAGAAAGAAACTACGCCGCCAGTGCCTCCTCCGAGTACGACCACAATACCTCCTCCACCAACACAACCTGAACCAAAAGAAGGGCCTACAGAGCCAACTCCACCAGAAAAAGAGCCAAAGCAAACGACACCTCCACCTATCTCACCATTAGTATTCTGGATTGTAACCGGGATAGTTGTGGCTGGAATAGTTGCTGCGTACCTTTTCTTTACTAAACAAAAAGATGAGTTCTAAGCAGCATCATAGTCTTCAAGTATTATTGTGTCAAGCTTTTCAATGTCTCTTATCAGATAAAGCCTGCCACCTCCGAGCTCAACTATTCTTTCTGATAGCTTTCTGCCTTCTTCATTAAGGTTGAGGCCGATAAGGGAGATTGTTATGCCCTGCGCCCTTGCTGATGAAGCCTCGTGCAAAGTTTCTTCTACTGGCTTCTCACCTATTGTTGGAATGCTGTCAGTGAGCAGTATCAAATGTTTTGAGGCGCTTGTTTTTTGGAATAGATTTGCTGCAGAATGAATCGCCTGCGCTATATCGGTTTCTTCTCTTGCTTTTATCGCTGCAAGCGATTTTAGTATGTTGACAAATGAAGAGCCACACGGGACTTCGCTTTTTGTCCTCTTGCTAAATATCAGGAGGCCGACTTTATTTTTCTCCTCAATCGCCCTGTAAGCAAGGGCAATGCCTGCTTTTTTTGCATTCCGAATCTTTTCACCCTTCATGCTGCCGGAAGCGTCTATCGCATAAACGAGGTGGAGTTCGCCTCTTTTTTTTGTTTCAACAACTCGCAAGTCTTCCCGCTGGATTTTTTTGCGGCTTCTTTGAATAGCAGCACGAAGTGTTTTTTTGAGGGAAATGTCCCTGAATCTTTCTCCCTTGAACGGTTTTGCGTATGGCTGCTTCTCCTCCTGCGCAGCTTTATCGTCATGCCTTTCTCCGTAAGTTCTTGCTTTGATATGGTTCAGTTCTTCAATGAATAATAATAGTGATGAGAGCTCAACGCCTTTTTCTGTTATGCTTCCGTCTTTTTCAAGAAGGCCTTCTTTTTTAAGAGCCTCTATTCGCTTGCCTATTGATGATTTGAGCTCACGCTGGAATTCAGGTATTCTTATGTTGTTTTCAATATATGCCGGGTCATAACCTGTTATTGTGCGAATCAGCCGGTCTCCGAACAGCTTTTGTGCCCAGGAATAGCTTCTGACCATGTTTTCCATCATAAGGTCGACTGTTAGCGCGCCTATTCCTGCATCAAGAGACTCCTGTATTGTTTTTCCTTTTTCAATTGCATCAGAGTCGTTCTCAAGAATTAGGTGCATCAGCTTGTCATCAAGCGCTTGAAATGAAAGCTTTCCGCTTAGTTCTGTTATTTCTTCATTTTCATTTACTTCTGTTTGCGCAGCATTACCCAGCATCACCGCTTTCTGATTCGGTGGATTTTGGCGAGAATGCCTTCTCAAATTCTTCCTTCAGCACCTCGCTTGGGTCTTTCAAATATTTTATTGATGCACGCAGCGATATTCTGTGCACAAGCACGGAAAGCATTGAATCCTTCACATCTGAAAGTTCCACAGTTTTATGGTTCCTTATTTGGGAAAGCGACTGGGCTCGCTCATAGACGCCGAGGGAAGCTCTCACACTTGGATACTTCTCTAATTGGGAATGGCCCCTAAGGCCTCGTATGAATATTAAGGTTTTTTCAAATAGATTATCCGGAAATTGTGTTGTTTTTTTTCCTTTCTCAATTACTATTTCTTTTTCGATTTCTAGTGTCTCAGGGTAGTCCATATAAATTACATCGAATCGGTCAAGGAGAACGTCTGAAAGTTTTTCTGTACTGGAGTCTTGAGGATTCATTGTTGCTATGAATATGAAGTTGGCCTCGAAGTCAATGTCGTAATTTCCAAGAGTTACAACTCTCTCCTCAAGGACTTGAAGCAATGAGTTTTGAAGCCTCTCCGGAGCGCGGTTTAGCTCATCGAAAAATAGCACTCCATGATTTGCCTTGAATATTTTTCCTGGAGTGAATGCTTCCGGCGCAAATGGCCCGAATTCGAGTGCTTTTATTGGGTCTATATCCCCAAGCATATCTTCTGCAGATAGTTCCGGGCTTCCTTGTATTCGAACAAACCTTTCTAAGCCAGCAACGGTTTTTGTTTCATTGGTTTTTCCCATGCGGCATTCCGGGCATAATGGCTTTTCAGGAAGGCAATGGTAAGCACAATCGTTCATTTTCAAAGTTGGAAGAAGGCGGGCGACATTTTTTGCGAGTGTTGTCTTGCCGACGCCTGGAGGGCCAATAATAAGGACATTGCGATGCATTAATAGTGCTGACCTGAGTTGTTCCTTAGCTTGGACTTGTCCTTTTATGTCTGTGAAAGAGTCACTTTTTCTCAGTTTCTCATCGAATGAGTTGTCTTGCATTAAGCATAAGGGACATTCAGCCAGCCTTTAAAGCTTTGTGGGTTTAATGTCTAAAACTAGTGTTTGGAATAATAATTAGCACTCTAGGCTGTGCTGGCCAGGTCTAGTCTTGCTTCGCTCTAAAGTCGCTTTGCGACAATAACGCGCCGAGCACAATCAAGCCCGCGCGGCATATGAGCGCATATTTATAATTTTTATAAACTGAAAAACCCCAATGTTACAAAAGTGGACAAATTTTTATAACTATTTGCAGTTTCAATAAGCATGATACAGCTTGACGGCGGTTTTGGCGAAGGCGGAGGCCAGATGCTCAGAACAGCGCTTGGGTTGTCACTTCTTACTGGCAAGGCTTTTTCCATGCATTCCATCCGGAAAGGGAGAACTGAGCCAGGGCTGAAGAACCAACACCTCGCAGGAATAAGGCTTTGTAAGGAGCTTTCAGATTCTGTTGTTGAAGGAGATGAGCTCGGTTGCCAAAATGTTGTTTTTTATCCTCGAAAGATTAAGCCAAGGACTCTTTCTATCGACATAGGAACTGCTGGCTCGTTAACCCTGCTTTTGCAGACTGTAATGCCTGCTCTTGTTTTCGGCCCTGGAAAGGTGCGTCTGAAGCTTTCAGGCGGAACTGATGTCCCTTTCAGCCCTCCAGTTGATTATATGAGCAACATTCTTTTTCCATATCTTTCTAGGTTTGCCAAGATTGATTTTACGGTCAGCAAAAGAGGGTTCTATCCGGCTGGCGGAGGCGCAGTTGAGATTATTGTGCGGCCTAAACAAGTGTTTGGAGAGAATCTTTCATTTGACTCATATTCTTCCACAATAAAAGAGTCTGTAAAAAAATTCTCAAAAACTTCAAGGCCGAAAATTGCTGCAATCCGTGGACTTTCATTTGCGTCCAAGGAACTTAGTTCAGATGAGGTTGCCGAGAGGCAGGCACGAGCAGCCAAGCATGCACTTAGGGCTCTTGGCTGCCCTGTAAAGATTGAATCGTTTTATGGCGAAACAAGGTCAACTGGTACTGTAATTTCTCTTTGGGCGAATTTTGGAGAATCCGATGATGAACAGTCAGTTGTGCTTGGTGGTAGTGCGCTTGGAGAGAAAAGGGTTCGCGCTGAAATTGTTGGTGCGAATGCAGCAGAATCCTTGCTTTCTGAAATACATTCAGGAGCGTGTATTGATTCCCATATGTCTGACCAAATTGTTCCTTTTCTTGCGATTGCCGGTGGGAAATTTCTTCTCGGTAAAGTCTCAGATCATCTAATCAGCAACTGTTATGTTGTTGAGAAATTCTTGGGGAATGCAATAAAAGTCGATAAAGAAAATAAATTGTTGTTTACTCCTTGACAGTCTTTTCTATTACATCCTTCAAACCAATTATTTTCTGGTAGACTCTTTCCTTGTCTTCTTGCGGCAGCCCTGAATAAAGCTTTCTAATATGCTCGTAAGTGTGCTCTATCTGCGGGTAGTCTTTTCTGTCTATGAGCTCCTCAATTTCTCTTATCTTCTGGAAAATTGTTGAAGCTGAGACACTTCTTGATTCCTGTTTCTTATGGGCTTGCTGTCTTGTTGTCTGTTCAAGGTGCTTTCTCAATTCCTGCAGTGCAGCTTCTTTTTCATGCAGGTCCTCGTTTTTCTTTGATAATTCCTCTCTTAATGAAACGACCTGCTCGCTTGCGTCATGAGTTAAGGATGATACTTCTCGCGTGCTTTGTGATTGTTGCTTAAGGCGTTCTTCCTGAGCTTTTAACTGGGACTCAAGGCGCTCAACATCATGGTTGCGTTCGGACACCTTGACTTTCATCTGCTCTTCTTCTTCGCGGAGCTTATCCACTCTTGTTGTTAGTTCCTTTATTTCCTTGCTTTGTTCTTGCTCGAAACTCTTGAGGCGTTTAGCGTAATCTCTCATGTCTTTTATCTTCTCTTCCAAGTGCTTGTCTTTAATAAGCAGTTCCTGCTCTTTCTTCTCGAGCTGGCTGAGCTGCTGCTCGTATGTAGTCTTTATGCTCTTTGACTTTCCTTCAGTTGATTCTAGCTGCCTCTGCTTGTCCTTGAGGTATGATTCGAGTTGTCGTGTATGCACTGCCTGTTTTTCGAACTGTGATGTTTTTGCTGCGAGTTCTGAATTCAGCGTTGTAATCTTTTCTTCCTCTTTTCTCAAGGATTTTTCTCTTGCTTCAAGCTGCTTTTTGAGGGTATCAGTATCCTTGAAACTATCGCGCATTGTTTTTCCGAGGCTTCCTGAAGCTGTTCCGAGTGCTGCTTTCTGATTGATTATCTCGCTTCTTTCACTCCTGAGTCTTTCTTCATAGCCTTTTAGCTGCTCTTTTGACTCATTGATTCTTCGTAGGACTGTTAGGTAATCTTCGTTTCGTTCCAATAGAATTTTTTCGAGCGCTGCCAATTCTTTCTTCTTTACAGTGGCATCCTTCTCGATGTTATGCAATATTCCTTTTGAAGCATCTAACGCGATTCTTCTTTTTTGGTATTCATCGCGGGCTTTTTCAAGATTAGAATTAAGTGATGATCTTTCTTTTTCCATTTGTTTGGATGACTTTAGCGTTGCATCCTTCTTTTTATCCAATGCAGAGAGTTCTGATTTGGTTATCGCAATCGCAGATTCGAGTTTTTTGTGCTCGTTTATGAGTTCGCTGCGCTTATTTTCTATCAGGGATTCGCGCTTTACTAGTTCGGTTTCGCGGGCTTGTATCCTTTCCTTAAGCTCAAGAAGTGTGCGATCCCTTAGCGAGATGAGGCTTTCTTTTTCTTTGAGCTTATGTTCATCTTGCGCAAGCTTTTTTTGAGTGTGTGTGATGTGTTCGTGAAGCAGCCCTTTTCTTTGCTCGAGTTGCGTTGCTCTTTCTTCAAGGCCTTTTTCATAGTTCTCTATTCGCTTAACTCTTTCTTCGGCTTTTCTAATGTGCTCTTTGAGCTTTGATTCTTGCTCACTCACCCTGCTTGTCATTGTTTCGAGAGACAATTGTTGAGTTGAGAATTGTTGTTCTCTTCTGCTAATCTCTTTATCTTTTGTTTTAAGGTCTGCTTCTGAAAGTTCTGATGCTTCCTTGAAACGTTTCATGTGCTGCCTTTCAAGGATTAAGCTCGATTCCAAGCGCTCAACTTCAGCAGCTCGGGTCTTGAGGCCTTGCTCAAGTTTTTTTAGGGATGCTTCTTGATGGCCATGCAGCTCTTTTTTCTTCATTATTGCCTGTAAATGCGTTTCAGCTGCATGCCTTTTTTTATCGAGCTGTGATATACTTGCCCGTAATTGCTGGTGGTATAAGCGTTCCTTGTGTATTTGTTGGTGTATGTTTTTTTCTTCAGTGTGTAGTTTTCCTCTAGTTTCAGTTAATCTGGTCCGATTTGATTCTAAACTTTTTTCGAGGGCTTTAAGAGCTACAGTCCGATCCTGCAACACGCTTTCTTTTGTTTTTATCTCGTGGTTAATTGCCGCAAGCTTATGCTCTGTTGCTTTGAGTACCGCGCTTGTTTTTTGCCCTAATGATTCGAGCTTCCCAACTTCTATTTTGAGAACTTGCTCTCTTTGCTTGTGCTCTTTTTCTTTCTGGTCTATCAGATTTTGGGCGCGGTTAAGTCCCTCCGAGCGTGTTTTCAGATTGTGTTCGTGAGACTCAAGCTCTGCAAGCAGCTTATTTATCTCTTCCTTGCGCTTTATTGTTGCGCTTTCATGGTGGTTAAGGTAAGCTTTTTTGCTGTTGACTTCCGCTTCCTTTGCGTCCATATCTGACTGAAGTTTTTTTAGGAGCTGGTTTTTTTCAACAAGAAGAGTTTGTTTTTGCCTTAGCTGTTCTTCCAGGCTGGCAAAGGCGGCATTGAGGACTGAGTCCTTTTTATTTAGCCCCGATAAAGCAAGGTTCTTCTCAATGAGCTTTCTATGCACTTCGTGAGCGTGCAAAACAGGGGTCGGATGGTTCTTGGTTGCTTTTTTTACTATGATTTTGTATGGCACGCGGTATTCCCCCGTTAAGAGAAACCTCTGGGTATTAATTATAAACTTTTGTTATTCTTTATCAATGAGAACATTAGCTTAACTGGGCGCGGCGAAGAGAGTTTTCTGCATCCCAAATGTAGTATTGGAAGGGTTTCTTTTTTCCGTTGAAGTGGATTTTTATGATGTTTCTTGCGTCCTCTAATAATTTCTTTGCGGAAGGAACGTCACTTTCCTCAGCTTTCTGCTTTGCTTCCTCGAGGGTATGGATAAGTATTACCTGTTGTTGTGCGTCTCTTTGTGCCCTGACCTTTTTTGTGGGATTCAGGACAAGTTTTGGTATGGCTAGTGGAGACTGAGGAATTGTTGCTATGCTGTGGTCCTGGGCTAGAATAATTGACCTGGCCTTCATCCTTTCTTCATGTTTTTTTCTTAGAATCTCTGCAAGCATTGTTCCTTTCGGCTGGATGCGGGTGAGCATAACTTCTGCATCTCTCATGGAGTCAAGCTGCTCAATAGCTTGCTTGGAATAAATCCCTCCTCCGGAAAAAGTCTTTCTTTCTGGCTTGGCAAGCGTGGATTCGGTCTTATTTTTCATGGAGTCAAGCTGTGCAATTGCTTGTTTTGAATAAATCTCTCCTCCTGTGTAAGTCTTTTTTTCTGGCTTGGCAGCTATGGTTTCTGCCTTAATTCTCATGGATTCAAACTGCTCAAGCGCTTTTCTGGCAGGCTCTATTGAGGATACCTTCTTTTCCGGCACGAGTTCTTTCTTTGGTTTCAAAAGGCTGCTTTTAGCGCTCGCGCGAAAGCCTATAAATTCTGATGCAGGATCAAGAGAGGTTGCCATTCCTCGTAGTCCGAGGTATGCAAAGCGCTGCGAGCCAACTGTAGGATCATAACTTTTCTTTGATTTTATTATTTTAGGGCTGCTTAAGTGTGCTTGCAATATGTTGAGGAAATCAGTTCGCTTATGGACTGGCGCTAATTTCATGGCAATATCCCTTTCGCCCAGAACGTCTTGAATCCAGTTGGCAAGGTCGTTTCTTTCAGTATTTACGTGGTAGTGGAATGTGGCTTCGCTCATAGCGGAAACTGCCTCAGAAAGCTCCTCCAGAGTCTTTACGACAACTCCATTAGAAAGCCATAATGTAATGCTGTCGAGAGGGAGGGGCAATATTGGCTCAGGCTCTACAGGCTTCATTTCCGGAAGGATTGTCTCAGGAAGCTCAAGGGATTCTTTCTTCGGTTCAACCACTTCTGGAACAGGCATTGGATTTGTAGAAGGTAAAAAATTTCCTGGCAGAGGTGGTTCAGGAAGGTCAATGTCATCAGTTAATGGGATCTGCGGAGTCACCATCGCTTGTGGCAATGGAGGGAGTTTGGGCAGAGAGTACAAGCTTTTTGCTTTTTTGAATGGCCACATATTAAAAATCAAGAGTTGAGGCCTTTAAATTTTTTTCGTCTGGGCTTAAACCCTATGCTTCTCAAGTATTTCTCTTGTCGAATAGATGTCGTGTGTTGCCGAGAGTTCAATCGCGAGTTCGGGCGAGTGTATGACGTCTTTTATCCAGTTTGAAAAATCATTTTTCTGGTCGTTAACATGATGGTGGAATGTATCGCTGTCCATGCTTATTAGCTCATTGGATAGCTCATTTAGGTTGTTAAGAACCTTGCCGTTGTTAAGGTAGAATGGGTTTTCATGAGGCACATTTAGATTGAAATCAACCTTTTCATGCTTAATGCTTATTGCTGGAGCTCTAGATGATACTTTCTTACTGTCTTCATTGATTACGACTTGCTTTTCTATCTTGTTTTCTGATAGGAACCTGTTCTTGTGTTTCCATAGAAACCTGAACGGCCAGGTAATTAATCCCAATACTGACTTCAGGCCCATATTAAATACTATCAAATCAAAAATTTATATAGTTTTCTATATTGTGGAGCTATCGAAGCATCCTAGTGCCATAATCACCCCTCTTGCGTGGGAAAGTGTCGGCACATCAATTTATTGCAATAATTGGTCAATTAAGCCCGCGCGGCGCTTGAGCGCATATTATTTGTATAATTTTATTTGAAACAATTTCTTTGGAAATGGATTATTTTGAAGTTACTATCTCTATTACATCCCGATTCTGGAGAAGGTGTTCCTTGCCAACAGCTTTTTTGCTTTTGACGTCTAATGCTTTTATGAAATTCTTTCCTAGGTCAGTATGTATTTTGTAGGCAAAGTCAAGAGCTGTGCTTTTAGGTGGCATCAAAAAGCAATCAGGAAGCGGATTGCCGTGTTGGTCTTCGAGCTTATTGACTCCTCCAGGAAAAATTGTTATGTATCCAAGAATATTGAACACTGAATAATCGAGCACTTGCTGGCACCCTGTGCTTCCGAGATTGTTTAAGACGCTGATTTTTATGAATTCAAGGGCTTTTTTCTGCACATCTTTTAGCTTTTGCTCTTCAATTATTGTAAATGAATTTTCTCCTGGAGTATAATCTATCAGTTTTGCTTTAGCAGCTTCCTTCAATGCAAGCTCACTGTCAGCGCTGCAGGCTATTATTGTGTATTCTGGAAACTGTTTTTTTAGCTTCTCAACGTTTTCTCTGGCAATCGGTATGTCTGCCTTGTTCGCTGCAATAATCATTGGTTTGCTCGCTTTCCTTAGCGCAACAGCAAAACCTGCAAGCTGGACTTCTGTCCAAGTATCCGCGTTTTCTGGGTCAAGCTGGAGCTTTGCTATTATGCTTCTTACCATATCTTCGCTGACTTTCAGCCCGCCGAATTGTCTCGCAATCGCCCTGTGTGCAGGCACATGCTCCATATGCGCCATCCTTGCGAACTTCTCCCAGCTTTTCCGCAGTATCTGCAAGTACCACATATCAAGCTCTGTTTCGAGAAATTTGATATCGTTTGCAGGGTCATAGCTTCCAGGCTCTCTTGGCTCTCCCATCTCATTTGTTGTTCCTGCAGCGTCTATTACGTGGATTAGAACATCGGCCTGCCTTAGGTCGTCGAGGAATTGGTTGCCCATCCCCTTGCCCTGATGAGCACCCGGAACCAATCCTGCAACATCCAGAAGCTCGACAGGAACAAACCTGAATCCGTTCTTGCAGTAGCCTTCCCTTGGCTTGCACTGCTTTCCGAAATCCTTGTCGACACAGCTTATCTTTACATATCCAATTCCATGGTGAGGCTTAATTGTTGCGAACGGGAAGTTTGCTATTTCTGTGTCTGCAAGAGTTATGGCTTTGAAGAATGTTGATTTTCCTACGTTTGCCTTTCCAACTATTCCTATTAGCATATTCCAAGGATATTGGAGGCTTTTAAAAACCTTGAGCTAAAAGCATGGCCGGAATTAATAAATTGCTTCGAGAAATTTCTCAACGCTTTTTTTTGTTTTTGGAACATTTTTGAATCCAGGATATTGCTTCGCTTCATCAATATCTTCCTTAAAATTAAAACTGTCTTGTTTACTGTAATGAAATCGGCCTGAATTCTTTTGGAATTTTGCCAGGTATTCCTGCTCAGGGTGATTCAGAGTTGGAATGAAGAAGGCTTTTTTATCGATCTCGGCTAATTCCATCATTGTGGTATATCCTGACCTTGAAATTACTAGCTTTGCTTTGTTCAGAAATGATTCCTGTTGCTTCCTGTTTAGATAAGGGTAAATTTTGGCATTGCCCTTGCTTGCGATTTCTTTCAGGTCTGGTCTGCCGAGGGCAACAACCACTTTCCCTTTGAGTAAATGGAGCTGTTCCATAACTTGTCTTGTAAAGACTTCTTTGGATATCCCCGGTCCAGATATGCTGATGAAATAGTCCACATTCCTGACCACGTTCTTCTTGCGGATGCTTGATAGTATTCCTACATAGGCAAGCCTTTTTTTGTCGTAAAACCTCGTCTTTGAAGTAAGAAGGCCTCCCAGGGTGCCATTCTCATCGTCAGGAACTATGACTTTCTCAAACCCTTTTGAAAAAACATCAGTTAACAGCTCTGTTCCATCTCCCAATAGCGATCCTGGAAGGAGCCTAAGCTGGTTGTTGACAAAAAAACTCTTTTTATTTTTTAGATGATAGCCTATCTCGCCGTCAGCTATGACCCTGTCAATTTTCTCCTTGGCTGAGAAATTTTCCAGCCATTTTTTTTGAGAGCTGATCAGGGATATGAATGAGGGGCCTGCTTTCAAAGTTTCAAACATTGAAAATCCCTTATCGCTAAACTTTAGGGGCACCTCGTATTGCATAAGCTCGTAATTTGATGCGTCTCCAAGCTCATTTTTCAGCATTAGCAGGGAGTTTCCCTTAGCTACGATTGTTACTTTCTCGCCCTGCTCTATAAGCTTCATGATCACAGGGAGCATTCTTGTTGCGTGGCCAAGACCGTAGTTTGAGATGACGAATACGAAGTGCATGAATAGTCTATTCAAGAAATCTATTTAAATATGACTAGTATATGGAAACAATGCAAAAAAAAGTAGTGATTCTCGGAGCAGGTCCCACAGGCCTTGGGGCAGCTTGGCGGTTGCAGGAGCTTAATTACAATAACTTCAAGCTCTTCGAGATGGGTTCAAATGCAGGAGGCCTGGCAAGATCTTTCACTGACGAAAAAGGTTTTACATGGGACATTGGCGGGCATGTCCAGTTTTCGCACTACGCCTATTTCGACAGCCTGATGGATTCTTTGCTTAAGGATGAATGGCTTGAGCACGAGAGGGAGTCTTGGATTTGGATAAAAAACCGATTCGTTCCTTATCCTTTCCAGAACAATATCAGGCACTTGCCGAAGGAAGATGTCTGGAAATGCATTTCTGGGCTTGTTGATTTGTATGTGAAGAAGAGCCCTGCTCCAAAAAATTTCAGGGAATGGATAATGTACACTTTTGGCGAAGGGATAGCAGAGTTATTCATGATTCCATATAATTACAAGGTTTGGGCTTACCCTCCTGAAGACCTCGCTTATGGCTGGGTTGGAGAAAGGGTTTCTGTTGTCGACCTGAAGAGGGTTGTTGAAAACGTTATGCAAGAGAAGGATGACGTTTCTTGGGGGCCAAATAACAAGTTCCGCTTTCCGCTAAAGGGCGGTACCGGGGAGATTTGGAAAAGGCTCGCTTCACGAATTGATAAGGATAAAATTTTTCTCAATTCAGAGGCAGTACAGGTAAATACCAAGAAAAAGTATGTTGTTTTCAAAGACGGAAAAAAAGAAAGCTATGATTCGCTTATTAGCACAATTCCATTGGATAAGCTGCTTTTGATGTCAGATATTAAGGAAAAAGAATCTTCAAAAAATTTAGTCCACTCATCTGTGCATATTTTTGGCCTGGGGATTAAGGGTAAGCCTCCAGAGCATCTTAAAACCAAATGCTGGATGTATTTTCCGGAATCTAATGCCCCTTTTTACAGGGCGACAGTTTTCTCAAATTATTCCCCTAATAATGTTCCGGACATAAAAAAATACTGGTCATTGATGCTTGAGGTTTCTGAATCTCCAAAGAAAAAAGTTGACCATGAAAAAATCAAGGATGAAGTCATAGAAGGCGTGCTAAGCACCAAGCTGATTAAATCGAAATCTGAGATAATTGACGTGTGGCAGCACTTCGAGAGCTACGGCTATCCTACACCGTCCTTAAAACGCGACGAGGCGCTTGGCATTCTTAAAAAATTGGACTCGCTTGGCATTTACTCCCGAGGCCGTTTCGGGGCGTGGAAATACGAGGTTTCCAACCAGGACCACAGTTTGATGCAGGGCGTGGAGGCTATAAACAAGATATTAAAAGGGGAAGAGGAAACCACTGTCTGGAGACCCTCAGAGGCTAACGCCGGCAAAAAAATCACCACTAAAGCTTAAATATTAAAAAAGCCTTGATAAAAGATGACCTATGAAAGAAAAATTCATCACAAGTTTTGACGGGACAAAAATTCATTACATCTACAAAAAAAACAAGAAGCAATGCATCATCTTTCTTCACGGCCTTAGCTCTGGCTCAAGTGTTTGGCAATATATAATGCCTTATTTTTCAGCAAAAGGATATTCCATTCTGAGCATAGACATAAGGGGGCATGCAAAAAGCGGAAAGCCCGATAGCTCTAAAAAATATTCAATTTACGGCGCTTCTAAAGATGTCGACCTGATTATGGAGAAAGAGGGGATAAGCAACGCAATTTTTGTTTGCCATTGCTTCGGGACTTATATTGCAATGCTGCTCTATATGACAAAACCACATCTAATAAAAAAACTCGTATTCATAAGCCCGCATATAAGGCCAAAAGATGACATCGGATATATTGTGGTTGGAAGGGCGTATTTAGTGCTTATCCACGCCCTGAGGCTAGTCTACAGGAAAAAATATTATTCAACTATAAATTGGGATGAGTTTAGGCCAATAAAGGATTTGGATTTTCTGAAACTCTTTAAACTGATTAAAGTCGCTTCGCCGCAGACCATGCTCAATTACCTTAAAGAAATTTATTCATTTGACGGCGTGGGAATGGCACGAAGGATTGCAGTTCCAGTGCTTATTATCCATGGAAGCAGGGACATTATTGTCAGGGAGAAATATTCAAGGGAATTCAGCCAGATAATAAGAGGCTCAAGATTTTTGCTTCTGAAGGGAAAGAACCATAACCCGATTGTGAATAGCCCGGATGAGGTTAACGAGGCTATTTTTGAATTTATTAAGGAAAAAGAAAGGCCACTTAAGACAGCCTAGTTTAGTAAATATTTTAAAGTTGCCCGAGTTAACATTTTCATGAAGGTTTCGGTCATTGTTCCTGCCTATAACGAGGAAAAGTATCTCGCCAAAACTTTGAAGACTTTGAAGGAGCAGACTTACAGGGATTACGAGCTTATTGTCGTTGATAACAATTCCAAGGACAAAACCAACCAGATTGCAAAAAAATTTGCAGACCGAGTCGTTGTTGAGAAAAAGAAGGGTTATCATAACGCAACAAATCGCGGCGCCAAGGAAGCAAGGGGAGAAATCATCTGCTTTTGCGATGCTGACAGCCTTTATCCGAAAGACTGGCTGCAAAAAATAATGGATGATTTCAGAAAGAATCCGGATGTGGTAGCAGTTTACGGCACATGCAAATTTTATGACCATAATTTTATTGTCAATTTTATTAGTGAGCCGCTTTACACTATGTTCATAAAGCTGGGAAAATTATTTTTTAATTTCCATACAACGCCTGGCTTTAATTGTGCCATGAAGCGGAAGGTCTATTTTCAGGTTGGCGGCTACGACGCCAAAATCTATAACGGAATCAATATGGACGTTGAGCTTGGCAAAAGACTGCAGAAAGCCGGCAAGTTGAAGCAGGACACAGGCATTACCATGTTTACGTCTGCACGAAGATACAAAGGTGATGGGCTTTTTAAGACAACTTCTTATTATTTGAATGCCTGGATGAGGTTTGTCAGGGACAAAGAACAGAAGATGAGTTATGAGCAGTATAATAAGGAGTTTAGATAAATAAGCACTGTTTTAGGGTTAAGTCAAGTTGGTGGTGTTATAATTTCTACGAATCGTATCAGCCAATAATGGCGGCAGTCGTCGCTATCGCTCCTCGTCTGACACCCCGAAGGG
>JBBSVZ010000166.1:0-1688 GCA_038046545.1 Nanobdellota archaeon
CTGAAATGAATGTCGCAGACAGATATACGGACATCACTGGAATGTTTGACTCAATCAGGGAAGACACAAAAACAAGGCTTGCGAGCGTTGAGGACGGGAAGTTCACACTCGGAGAGCGCGTGCAATATATGTGGATGAGAATTAGAAGGGGAACTCCTGCAAAACGTTTCAATAAGATAGTTGGAGTGTACAATGATGTTGCTTCTGATACCGACGAACAGCTAAGCAAGGAAAAAGTTGTTCTTAAAGGATACTCTGATTTCAGGCTCGCTTTGAAGAGTTCTGAAGGGCTGGCTTTTGAAGTTTTACAGGTTCAGCTAAAGAATTATGATCGCGCCCACAATGATTTTGCAGCTGCAACCAAAGTAGTTGAAACCTACAAGGGAGATGTTTCCTTACCTGAACATTCAAGATTGCAGCTTGCCCGCGATGAGGCAGGCAGGGCTTTCAAGGTAGAAGAAAGACGATACCAATTGCTCAAAGATGTTGCTGATAATATCCAGGTTGGTTACAATATTGGGGAATCGCTTATTGATAAGCTCCAGCAAACTCATGACGTGAAAGACCAGCTTTATAGGAAGGCTGTTGTCTTCTTCAGCACAAACGAGCACGTTTATACCCTGCTTTCTGCTCTTTACACCTCAACCTTTGGTCTTAATGAAGCTGCTCGAACAGTCGCTGCTATGCAGAGGGGAGCCGAAGAAGCAATAAAAGACGTCGCAACTATAGGTACAAAAGTCGCAACAGACGCACTAGAGCCTGCTTACGGCCGTACTATAGGCGCGGATGCAGTTAAAGTGCTAGTCGACTCAATCGTCCAGTTCCAGCAAGATTCACTGCCGCTTATCGACAAATACAGAAAAGAAGCTACTGAAAATGCAGATGAAATAACCCGAATTGTCGAGGACGGCAAAAAAAGAGTGCATGAAGTAGCTGGACAATACCTTCTTTCTGCAGCCAACCCGCCACGCCTTGCTGCTCCAAAGGGCGAATAGTTTTTTTCTTCAATAAGTTTATTAAATCAGCAATTGAAAATCGTGCTTGGCGAAAAACTTTTTGCGCTGGCTGGGCTTGGAGATATCATGAAAAAAATATCGAAACCAAAAAATGTAGAAGCTTATATCGCAAGCGCCCCAAAAGAAACGCAGGGCAAACTTAAGGAGCTTAGAGCGGCAATCAGGCAAACTGCACCCAACGCTCTGGAAAAAATAAGTTACGGAATGCCTTATTACGGATACAAAGGGCGGCTGGCTTATTTTGCCTTTGCAAAAGCACACATTGGGCTGTATATCACCCCTCCAATTATTCAGGAACACAATAAAGATTTGGAAATTTATGAAACTGCCAAAGCGACAATCCGTTTTCCTGTGGATCAAAAACTTCCAATTGCGCTCATAAAGAAGCTTATTAAAGCAAGGATGAAAATAAATGAAGCAAAAAGTTGAAGCAACCAAATTTTGTTTAGTTAATACCAAAACTTATCGGCACAAAGATATATAAATAGGTGGCTGTTCGAAATGTGAATACATTGAGGAAGCTTAATCAGACGATGTCTGTGCCAATGGAAGATTTGGTAAAATAATATCAAAACTAACAATTAATCAAAGAATAAAAATATGAATCCAAACAAAGCGTTGTGGGAGAAAGGCGACTTTACCGAGATTGCCGCCTTCATGCGTCAATCTGGC
>JBBSVZ010000167.1:0-1699 GCA_038046545.1 Nanobdellota archaeon
ATTTCGACGGGCATGCCGAGTTTGACGAGCATTCTCTGAAGTTATTTTATTGGGCTCATGACGACATAGTATGGGTGAATTCCCACGGGCGAAATTGAATCATCCAATGGGTACAACCCTGTATGATTTTAAGATTCATGTATTCCCTGTCCCTGTAACCGTAGGCTCTGCGAATAATATTTCGCGCTTTTAGATTGCTTGCTTCGATATACCCTAAGGAAACTTTTTTATCGCAACAAGCAAGAATGCCGTCCAGATGTTTTTCCACCATGGATGCAAACTTTTTGTATGATGGAAGTCGGCTCCATTTAAGACTGTCAACCCAATTCTTGAAAAACCTCCTGGCGCACGTCTTAGATTTGTATTCCCATAAATGCCCGAAGGATTCTTTAAGCATATATGCCTTGAATAAACGCTTGCTTGAGCCAAGCAGGAGACTCAACGCCTCTCTTGCCTTGCCTCTTACATGCGCACACCGCGACAAGAGGATAAACTTCTTGCCGGTTAATTCTTCACGTAATTCTTCTTCTGCTGTCTGTAATACGTTCTTACGAACTTTATTTAACGCTTCAAGCAGATGACTTATGATGTGGAATTTATCATAGATGATTTCCACTTTTGGACAATTCGCCTTAAAACTCTTGATAAATCCTTTCCACATGTCCATTACGGCATATGTCACGTTAAGCGCTCTTTCTTTGCCGAACCATTTCCAGAACTTCTTCAAGTCTTTCTCTTTCCGCCCTTTGCCTATGTAAAGCATTTCCGGCCCCCTTGGCCCTTCAAGAGCACTGACAAGGTGCATATAATTTTGCCCTTTACCTACCGATATTTCATCCACGCCCAACGTCGTTATTCCGTCCATACATCTGCTCTCTTGAATCTTCTGCAATGCCAGCTTATCAATGGCTTTTACGGTGTCCCGTGATAATCCTTCCAACAATGCCACGCTTTTTATCGTCATTACTTTGCATAACTCCGTTACCATGTGAGAAAGCATCCTGGTAACACGAGGGCCTCTTATCCCCACAAAATCCAATGCTTCTGTTTTAATACCGCAGGATGGACAATTGACGCGATAATGCTTGAATCTTAAAAACGTTCTATGCTGCCATAGCCCTAAATGCTGAATTTGTTGCCAAGAGCTGTCATAAGCGCTTCGCATTATTCGGTGACATCCTCCGCAGACATATCCAACCTTTTTCCTTTTCAGTTCCATTATTACCTCGCTTTGTCCATCTACCTGCATTTTTTCAACTTTCACTACTCGAAACCCTTGAAATCCAAGCAGTTCTGTAAGATAATTCTTTTGCATCTGGTGTAGCCCTCCATTCTCTGCCAAGAGTATTGGAGATTATATTACTACATCAGATGCTTTTTTTTCCACTTTTTTACCCATAGTTTCTACGCATGAGCCCTAAAAATCAGGATAAAGTGCCTCTTAATTGGCAGAAAGCTGGAGAATGGCTGGCTGAGCAAGCTTTAAAAACAGCCAATATTTCGAATTTTACTTACGAAGGCACCAATATTTATACTTCCCATAACCCAAAAAGTTTAAATGATAGTTTTTATAAATGGATAAATAGCTGGTTAAATAAGCAACCCGGAATTCAAGTGTATTGCTTGGATCGAAAGATAAAGAATCCCCCAAAATGTCCATCATGCCATCGAACTATTGATAACTGCCCCTTTTGCATAG
>JBBSVZ010000168.1:0-1694 GCA_038046545.1 Nanobdellota archaeon
AGCCACTTTTATTTTCAGCAGGAATCGGTCAGACTGCGCCTCCGGCAATGGGTAGGTATTATGGTTTATTCCGCATCCTCCGAACCCGGCAATGTAATTTTTGAGCCCTGGCACCGTAAGCCCAAAGGCCATTCCGCCCGAATCAGTATAATCTATCGATTTTATTCGGTCGTAATACAGGTCCTCACTCAACAATGCCGTGCAGTAATTCAGTAGGCTTTCAGCTTCCGAAATCACCAGCAGGTGCTGGTCAGCAAGAAAAGTTTTTATCTCTGCAGAACTTTGCGGATTGCCTTGCCTGTACAAGCTCCATAACTGATTTTTTGAAATATTCATCTGCCTTGAAATCTCTGTCATAGGCAATCCGATTCCGGCAGCAAACCTGCGTGGATTATTTTCAAGGCTGCCCAAATAATCCGGCTGTTTTCTGGCTTCAATCTCACTTTTAATGTCATTGACAAATTCCTTCAATGAATCAACAGACATCACAAGCTCCCCTTCTTTTATTCCCTTGTAACTGGCGTACCATTTCCTTGATGTAATTGGTTTCCAGTTTTTGAGGGTATGAAAACTGTTCAGGCCCAATAATTCAACCAGCCTTAAAATTGATTTCCTGTCGACAGGCACAACCCTGAAGCTTGATATTGCGGTCCTTTCCAGGTCTATTCCATTTACTTTCCCGTCAGACACGTGTCCAATTTTCTTAAGGAAACTTGTAAAGTCTTTTCCCTGTATCTTCAGCCTGTAAATCCTGCCGTCATGCCTTATCCACGACAAAATGCCTTCGCGCAACAGCATGTAGGAGATTATGCTCACATTTTTTTCGCTCTTCTGCGTGAAAACAATCTTATTGTCCCCCACTGACGACTCCAGCGAAATAAAAGTCCTGACAAATTCAGAATTCATTTCAGCCGGCAGGCTAATAAACCATGAGGGAATTTCTTTGCCTTTTCCGCCGTGGATGCAAAACCTTATGCTTAAATACTCGACCAATGGTTTGGAATAAATCCTTGCGTACCTGCAGCCTTTCCTTTCAGTTACAGACGGTTCAAAACCGTAATTTCTTGATATTTCAACAAACCTGTCAAGGGCTTTAGGATAATTTTTTTGGCACACCTCGACGCATTTCTCTCCAATATACCCGTCAGACAAAAGGAATGCGCTCCAAAAAGCAAAATCCTTATCAAAAGCAATTTCACGCTTCAAAGGCTTCTGCGTCATTTTTGAAACTGCTTCTGCGTGGGACATTACGTGCTTGGGTTCAATTTCCGGCAGCCTTGCGGGATTGACCAAAAAGTCATTTTTTGTCAGCTCTTCTGCTTTCTTCCAGGCAATGATTCCGCAGTCATTTACCAAGAACGGATGGTTTTTTGTGACTGTTAATCTTTTCCCGGTTTTTGTTGCTATGCTTATCATTTCCTCTTTATAGGGCAAAGTATAGAGCAGGCATTTTTCCTTTTGCAATTTTCCAAATTTATTAAGGGAAAAAGTCCAGGCATTGATGTCGTAGAGCTTTATGTTTTTTTCATCCTCTGCAATGCATTTGTCATGGGCCAAATCAAGCAGCTCCTGTCCTGTTTTCAGCTCTCCATTTACAAAAACTGATTCGCCCAATGCTAGGCTTCCCTCCTGCTCAATCGGGTTTTGCGTTGCAAGAACAAAAAACGGCGCGTCAAGCTTGTAAGTGTTTGTTC
>JBBSVZ010000169.1:0-7052 GCA_038046545.1 Nanobdellota archaeon
ATGGAAATCGCTGGTCTTTCAGTCGCTCAGCTTGCGATGCAGGTTTCAAAGGGCAAGCGCATTCTTGTTTTATGCGGTCACGGAAACAACGGCGGGGATGGGTTGTGCGCTGCAAGGCACCTGATTAATTATGGCTACTCTGTCTCAATAATTATTGCTAAAAAAGAGTTAAGCGAACCTTCTGAAAAACAGTTTAATACGCTAATAAAAATGGGAATTAACATCAATTATTGGCCGACTGATATTGAGTTCTCTAATTTCGACCTGATTATAGACGCATTGCTCGGGTTTAATCTTGTCGGAAACCCCAGAGAACCTTACGCCTCAATAATAAGACAGGTAAATTCATCAGGCATTCCTATTCTTTCTGTTGACGTTCCTTCAGGTTTGGATGCTGATTCTGGCGAAGCTTACTCTCCTTGTATCAAAGCAAGTTACACTTTGGCGCTTAGCGCTGTAAAAAAAGGCTGCGTTATTGGAAAAGAATTTGTTGGAGAGTTGTATCTTGGCTATATTGGGGTTCCAGACGAATTGTATGAAGAATTAAAAATTGAAAAGCCGGCTTTCGCCGGCATTCTACAAAAAGTTCAGCTATAACTGACGAGTTCTCCGACTGACCCCGCAGCATCAGTTCCTGCGGAGAACTTAACAGGTATTGCAATCCCAGTGCTAAGCCAGAATAGCCCACCATTCTTTGACTGGTACTTCGTAGCAGTAAATGTTCCTGCTGGAACAGTCACACTTTCAGTTCCAACAACAGTTACATCTGAATTACCAGTGGCATCAGTGTTAGATTTTGACGCGGTATTACATTCTCCCTTTGTTTTATACGACTGGCCCATAACCAAAGTTTCAGATTCGGTCGCTACGCAATTTCTATTTGCCTTGCTAATGTAGGTAGTTGTCTTTGATGAGACTCCTTCAGTTTCGACATTTGATTCAAGAGCCCATACAGCCTGGCCCTCAAATGTTGATGATGACACCTTATAATTTATGTTGGCCACATTGGTAGCGCCTGAAGCTGTGCTCGTTATCTTGTACTCATATGATCCTATCTTGCTGTAATCATAAAGAACCACGCCATTTGGCGGAGAAACTGGTTTTGGAGCAGTCTCCTTAACTTCTGCTGTTGGAGGCGCAGTTTGCGGAACTGTAGGCTCGACATTCTCAACCACCTGCGGTTCGTTTTTCACCTTGCTTCCACCAAAGCATCCTGATACAGACAGAACCATTACCACCATCAAAGTTAGTAAAAACGTTGTTAATACAATATTGTTTTTTTTCATTTTATTACCCCCTCTCTACTATTTTTCGAGTCTTTCCAACACTGCCTTGACAATCAATGGCCATGCAATTGTTGCTTCTGAATAAACTTCTGCCCAATCTCCTCCTTCTTCGCGTGGCACAAATTTGCCCCATGAAACACCTTCTGAGTAAGTGCAGCCTGATAGGCCTCCTAACTCGACTGGCTCGGGGCAAATTCTTACTGCATATTTGAATCGCTTGAAGTAAGGATCGTTTGCTGGGTCATGAGGAAGCGCTCTGTGTCTTATCTCAGCAATTCTTTTCTTTGTGATATCAAGGTATGGGCCAACTTGTTGAGCCCAGTTCCTCGGAACCCCGCCACCAATTGTGAAGATTCCAATATTTTTTTGGTTCTTGATTCGTTCAGCATAATCATCTAAGTCAAGAAATGCGTTGAAGATTATCGGCTTTCTTTTAGCTAGTTCTCTTCTTTTGTTATGGATGGCAAAGTCCAAGCCTAATTCTGAATCTGTAAATGCCGGAACATATACTGGAATATTTTTTTCATAAGCTGATTTCAGGATTGCGCGGCCTTCTGTTTTTTCTTTCAGGTATTTTCCTATCGCAGCGTGCAATTGGAAGCTTGATAGTTCACTTCCATCAGGATAGGAACTTAAGATCTCGTCCATTATCGTTTCTGCATCATCAAGATTTTTTTCTAATTCCAAAGTATCATAAACTCGATTATAACCATATTCGTAAAGCTGTGTATCATCCATTGATGGGTCATACTTGAAATGTGTTTTTCCAGTGCCTTCAACAAATCCGTGAGCCATAAGCGCACCTGTGCTAACGATGGCATCAATCATTCCTTTTTCTATCATGTCGCACACAACAAGTCCCATTTTAGCAATAGTCATAGCACCTGAGAGCGTCAGGACTGTGTAGCAATTCTCCTTTGTCATCTTTTCGAGAATGTCGGCTGCGTGGCTTAGCGACCTTGCAGAGAAAGCAGTATTTCCCATGGCGACGACCATGTCATTTATCGTCGATACTTTGCTTAAGTCTAATGGTTCAAGAGGCTGTAAATGATCACCGAAGCCGTCATGAAGTTCATCATCAGCCCGACGATGCATCATTATTTTTTCTTTTGTCATGCAAAACAATCGAATAATTGTTGTTATAAATAGATTTCGTTTTTTTTTAGAAAAATAATTTATTAGAACGCGCGCGAAGAATAAATAATAGAAATTTTATTAAATAGCTATCCCTTTTAAATCAAGATGAAATTGAATAATATCACGGCAGTTTTACAAGCAATATTAGGTGTTCTACTTATCATCGCGGGGATTTTTCTCTTTATACCTTCTTCGGAAATGAAGATATTTTCAGAAAATACTTCCAGAATAATTAGTTCTTTAGTTATCATTTTTGGTGCGTTATGGCTTACTGCCGCATGGGGAACGTGGAAGAATGAAAAATGGGGAAAATATTTAGCTCTCGGGCTCGCTCTTCTCGTCATAGGAGGAATAGTTTTTGGATTAATTTTACAGAGTGTCTTTTATTGAAATGTGAAATAAAATCAAAATTCTAAATTTCGTCTCCATCCAGCCACAATTGTGAAACCATAACATTTTTATTCTTTCATTCCCAATTTCAGCTCATGGCAGAAGTAGTTTTGATAACTGGATGCTCATCAGGCATCGGAAGGACGACTGCACTTTACCTTGCTAACAGAGATTACACTGTTTACGCGACTGCTCGAAAACAGGAAGACCTCAAAAGTATCGTCGAAGACAGCAAGAAAATAGGAAAACAGATTTACGGCGCTCAGCTTGATGTGAATGATGTGACAACATGCAGAAAAGTCGTAAGTGCAATAGTGAAAAAAGAAGGAAAAATTGACATTCTGATCAACAATGCAGGTTTTGGCCAGATGGGCCCGCTTGAGGATTTAACGGATAAACAAATCCGAGACCAGATGGAAACTAACTTCTTCGCCTCGGTGCGGATGATGCAGCTTGTTATCCCGCCGATGCGGAATCAGAGGAAAGGAAAAATCGTGAACATAAGCTCAGTGGGTGGAAGAATTGCTTTTCCGCTCGCTTCAATTTACAATGCATCTAAATTTGCTTTGGAAGGTTTAAGCGAATCCATTAGCGGAGAACTGAAACAATTCAACATTGATGTCATTCTAATAGAACCGGGATATGTAAAAACTCGGTTTGCAGAGACTGCAGAGAAAAAAATAGAGGGAATGAACACTGGAAAAGAATCTCCATACCATTCCATGATCACGCATTGGAGGAACATGTACAACAAGATGGAAGGTAACGCTGGAAAGCCTGAGGACGTTGCTGAAGTTATTTTTAAATCAATAACTGATGAAAATCCCAAGCTAAGGTACGCTGGTAACGCGAATGCCCGCCAAACGCTTTTCCTAAAGAAAATGCTTCCTGAATCTATTTTTAATAATGAGGTATTAAGGAGGGCAGGAGTTAAAAAATAAGTGTTTATTTCTTCTTTTTGAAATCAAGTGGTTCTAGTTCCTTAGGAAAATCATTGAATGGAAAGGGTCTGATATTGGTTGCAAAGAATGCATATTTGTAAACTTTATACTGGTAAGATGCGAAAATATTTGAGAATTTTGCCAGGCTTTTGCTTCTTCTTCCTGTTATAATGACTAAAAACCAATGCAAGACCGCTCCAATAAATGTAAAGAACTCCCAGATTTCGACAATAATGTATGTTATTATGGCTATAGGAATCCTTACCAGTGCCTCCAGCCGTTCACCCATAATCCTTATTTGGTGGCTGAATTATAAAAATGTTTTCAGGACCAAAGGGCAATTAGCTTCTTTATTTCCTTGTGGGCATTAAACTCATTGTCTATTTTTATTTTTGCATTCTTTATTATTTTGGATCTCAAGCCTTTATCTTCAATAAGCCTAATTATTGCCTCGGTTAACTGCTCTGAATTTTTTGGCTCAACCAATAGCCCCTCTTTACCGTCTGAGATTACTTCGGGTATTCCTGCAAGCTTTGTAGAAACAACTGGAACTCCAAGAGCCATTGCCTCAAGTATTGAATTTGGTGTTCCATCCATGTCGCCATTTTTTGCTTTTATGCAGGCCATCACAAAGATGTCGGAGTTATTTATTTGCCTAAGAACATCTATGTTTGGCAATTCGCTGACAAGTATGACATTTTTTTCTAAGCTAAGAGCTGCTATCTTCTCTTTGAGTTCTGCCTCAAGGGGACCCTTGCCAATTATTGTATATTTAACATCAGGATACTTTCGGACTATTTTTTTTATGGCATCAATTGAGTAAGTCAGGCCTTTCTTTTCAACTAATCTTGCCACGCTAATGAGATTTATTTCTTTATCGTGCTTTTTTGGCTTTGGAATTTTTTTTATTGTGTCGATATTTGGGTAAATGTGAACTACTTTTATCCTTTCTTCAGAGCATCCGCTAAGTCCAGCCATGTATCTCTGGTTGAATTTCGACTCGGTAACTGCAAAATTAGAATTATCAATTCTTGTCCGCAGGACTTTTGGGGAGTTGTTGACAAATATGTCGAATGCATGGGCTGTAAAGGTGTAGGGGATTCCTGTCAATTTTGACATGAGCATTGCTGTATGTGTAGAAATGGTGTTAAAATGAGAATGTATGACGTCTATTTTTTCGCGCCTGGCTATTTTTGAGAATCGTTTTGCAGCTGCGATGCCAATTAGTTTTTCGTTAAAATCACTTGCAGGATAGCCCCATCCAAAAAAGCCCAGGGAAGCAATAGCAGTCTTTACGGCATTTAGCGGTTTTTTAAGAGGCGGGAGATAATAGGTATTTTTGAGAAGGTCATATTCATCAACTTCGCTGTGCTTTATTTTTTCTGAAGAGGCATATACCGAGAAGATAATTATTTCGTGGCCAAGTTTTCTTAGTTCTATTATCTCATTAAGCACAAACATCTCCGATAATTTCGGAAAAACATTCAATACGTAGCCTATTTTCACAACCCATAAAAATACCTATATGTTTAAAAAGTTGTTTAAAAAATTAATACTTTACATTAAAGCCGATTCTTTTGTTTCAAAAAAGTTATGCAAAGTTTATATGCGCTTTTTCAGAGAAATAGATGAGGCTTCCGCATTAAGCTCATTTTAGAATTATTTGATTAGGGCTAAATTTATCATATTCATGTATTTTCTTTTTGACTTCTCGTCGAGCCGCTCTATCGAATAGCGCAGCATGGTCCTTGGCATCCTCTTAGAATGGGAGTCAAGAAATTTTCGTAGCACTTTTTCTTCCCGTTTGCCGACTTCCCTTAGCATCCAGCCACATGCCTTGTGGATTAAGTCATGTTTGTCATACATTAATAATTCGCAAATTTTCAGGGTGTCATCAAACATTTCAGCCCGAATGAAAGCGAAAGTTGAAACTATGGATATACGCCTTTCCCAGAGATTTTTTGATTTTGCTAGTTTGTAAAGAACTGACCTATCCTTATTAAGCAGGTATTTTCCAAGAATCTTGTCTGCTGAAAGGTCAACTAGGTCCCAGTTGTTAGCGCTTTTTGAGTTTTTGAGGAACCACATTGCTATCTTCTCGTCATTAGTTTTATCATACTTAAGGACAGCTATCAATAATGCTGTAAGCCTAAACTCGTGGATCGGACTTTTAAGAAGCAATTCCAGCTCGGCAAGTGATGAATTTATGTGTTTTTTTGCAACCTCTCTTTGTTCAGGAACAGTTATTCCCAAAAATACATCCCCCTCTGCGTATTGACCTTTTCCAGTCTTGAAGAAACCCGCGAGGAATTTTGCCTTTCGCGGGTTTGCAAGTAATTGAAGGTCTTTTTTTATATCGTCAACCATGAGAAACAGAGATTATTCTTGTATTAATTGTTTTTGCACGAAAGATTTATGAATTAATAACAAGAATGAGCGATGATGAACCTGAAAAAAGCCATCCTTACCGGTCTGCTTGCCTATGCGTTATCGTTCGCTGCTGGAATTATCACTTTGCTCATCCTTCGTATAGATCCATCTACAGGAACTGACATACCTAATTCAGCATATATAATTGGAATGTTCACCAGCGTCTTGATAACAGTATTTTGCGCAAATTTGTATTTCAAAGGCGAAAAAACCTCGGCAGAGGAAGGATTCAAATTCGGCACGATAATCATAGCAGTCAGCTTTTTAATCGACATGTTTTTCTTCACGACATATACTTTAACCACTGCCGGAACATCTCAAACAGTTGTTGATTATTACACTAACGTTTACTTTTGGTTGACTTTAGTGCTCGTTTTCATTACCTCAGCCCTAGTTGGCCATTTCAAGAGAAAGGGTTTGACTTTAAATAAGAGAAGAAGGAAAAAGAGATAAAAAGCTGAATTGAACAATATCTTTTTAATTCTGTGGTTTGCCCAGGCTTAATTGGGGTGCTGATGTGAAAATCGTTGCGTTCGGTGACAGCCTGACTGATCCAGCCTATTACAAGACGTTAGATGAAATCGTCCGCTCTGCGCATGATATCGAAGTTGTCGGCCATCAGCATAATGGATATAAAATTTCAGAATTGATGGATTATGAGTTTGAGAAAGAAGTTTTGGCCACTAAACCCTATGCTGTCGTGATTTTGGCAGGGACGAATGATTTGGGGAGCATTGGTATAAGGTTTAATAATTCTGAACTCCAAGATTATGTTAACACTAACTATCCCGATTACGAACCAAAGACAGTTGAGGAACTCCTCGAAGAGCAAGAAAAAAACAGGAATCAACCAAATTTTAAGTACGAA
>JBBSVZ010000170.1:0-32031 GCA_038046545.1 Nanobdellota archaeon
TTATTTTAATATGTCTTTTTAGCAAAACTTCGTAACATTTTCGCTGTCTGCCGTAATATTTACGAGAATATTGTTGTGTCTTTTATAAAGAATTCAAACCATCCTGTATTCTTTCCCTTTCATTTTCAATAGTTCATCCTTTGCAAGCAAGTCTGTAAACAATGATTTCAACGTCCTGTGCTTTCGGGGGATTATTGCAAACAATTTTCTTCTTTTTTCGATTACTTGCTTGTATTGCTTTTTGAATTTCTTAGCATGCTGCTCGTACTTGAGTGAAGGCCCCTCATGCAAATAAGTTTCAGGCAAAGGTTCTTTTTGTGGCACGAACCAAAATATTGCGTGATTTTTTTTGTCCCACTCCCAGTCTGATTCCTTTAATTTGAATCCGTTCTTTTCAGCATGAGTTTCAAGATACTGGAATGCTTTATGTAGTGCGCTTCCAGAGACATCTTCCTTCCCCTCAATCGGCTGCACGGTTATTATTGTCGCCTTGCCTTTGTTTTTTTCATTTATCTGTTCGGTCGTCAGGTAAACCCGAAAGAAATATTCTGTTGAGGGGTTATTGATAAATTCTACAGCTTTTTTCTTTATTCTGTAGAATGCTTCATTGTCGAGTGCTGCTGATGCATTCCTTTCGCGCTGAACTGGGTCAATTACTACCAGCGGGCTTTGGAGTTTTGACTTGTTTAGAACTGAAAATGCCGGTTTCCCTTTAAGCAATTTTTCAGTGTCAATGACATCTCCCGGAATCCATTTTTGTGTTGCTTTCAAGACTCCAAGGAATGAGCCGTAGTGTATTGTCAATATTTCGCAAACATAGCCGGAAAATCCTCTGATGTAGGACTCAGCGCCGTAAATTCCAGCGCCTTTGCAGAACGCTTTCGTCAGCCTTATCTCATCCTGCATCTTCGTATTGGTGTTCTTTCTTACCCATGAGCTGTGCAGTGGAGAAATGTCAGTTATATTCACTGCCTGTGCAGCTTTTTTTATGTCAAGTATTGGGATTATCTCAAATTGTATTTCTCTGTGATTTAGCCTGAAATAATCCCTGCTTCCGTGAATCCTGCTGAGATTCCTGAACACTTTCTTTAGTTTTATTTCTGCTAAATCTGAAAGCTCTGCAGACCTGTGTTTAAACTTAGCGTATGGGAATAATAGAAACAGATCAATGTCGAACTGTCCACGAAGAAATGTATTTTTAGCTCCCGAGCCCCCAATAATTGTTCTTGCAGGCTTTGCGACTGCATTTATTTTTTTAAGCACTTCTTCTGCAACCTTTTTGCTTTCAGAAATTTCTTCCTCAGTTGGAGATAGAAGTTTCTTTGCCTCTTCCAGGACTTCTTTCAAAGGTTTTTTTTTATTTTTTCTGCCCATTCGTTCATCTCGCCTTCAGAATATTTTCCGTGTGGCCAGCTTTTAAGGCCGTCGTTGTCATGTCTTGGTATTACGTGGAGGTGGGTATGAAAAACCACCTGCCCTGATGATTTATAATTGTTTACTCCGATGTTAATTCCTGTTGCGCCTGTTGATTTCATAATTGCGATGCCAATTTTTTTTGCGGCAAGAAACAAGTTTTTTAAGTCTGTGTCCTGCGCATCAAACATCGTTTCAGAGTGTTTCTTGGGAATGATTAGCGTATGTCCGGGATGTATGGGCGCTATATCAAGAAATCCGAGAACATTATTGTCTTCGTATACTTTTGACGATGGAATTTTTCCATTTATTATATCGCAAAAAATGCAGCTTATCATTTGTTGTTCCTCATTAGCCATTCAGGAAGCTCTTTTATTGAAGGTATAATATTCTTTGGGTTGAGGCCTGCCCTAACAAATTTTTCCTTGTCATGTATCCCGGTGAGCACGGCTATGAATTCCATCCCCGCTTTTGATGCGCCTTCGTAGTCTATTAGCAGATCTCCAATGTAGGCGCTCTCTTTTATATTGAGCCCATGTTGTTCTGCAAAGTCTGTAAAGACTCTTGGATCGGGCTTGTGGAATTGCGCATGGTCTGCAGAATGTATTTGTTTGAAATGGTCATGTATTCCGTTGGTTTGGAGGTTGTGCATAAGGCTCTTGTCATCTCTCGAGCTTAGGACATATATCTGGTAACCCTTTTTCTTGAGATAATCCAGGGTCTTCTTCGCCCCTCCAACAAGTTTGTGCCGCTTAAATCCGAACATTGACTTATATGCCAGTTGGAATTTTTTCACGTTACAGGCTGGCCATAGCTGTGAAATCAAGACACTCCAAGGAGGCCCCCACATCGTAAGAAACTGATTTTTTGTCAGCTTTGGAAGTCCCATTTTCTTGGCTACTTTCATATGCCTTGTGTATTCCCCTCTATGCGTGTGCGTAAGAGTATCGTCAAAATCAAAGATTACGTTTTTTATCATTGCTTTTTTAGCCACTTTCCAAGTTTTTGGAATGCAACAACTCTGTGGGATGTTATTTCTTTAATTTCAGGAATGAGCGCATAAGTTTTTTTGTAGCCTTTGGGGATGAAAATGATGTCATACGGCACATTTTTATCATATTTTCCTTGAATTTTTTTTGCGATACTCCCCTTTGAAATTCCAATAAACAGTCTTGCAGCCTTCCCTGGTTTGGCATAACCTATCGCTGTCTTGAAATAAGCTGTTCTTTTTTTTCCCTTAAGCAACCGAAGCAGTCCATCGTAGCCGAGCTGTTCGAAAAGTTGCTTTGTATTCGGGCCTGGAAACCCAGGATAGGCGTCAAAGAATAGTCCTGTATCCTCGACGAGCAATTCTTTTTTTGTCATGTCTGCAAGAAACTCAGCGCCATCTTTTGCAATCTCTTCAATACTTGCATGTTGCTCTTCAGGCTTTGTGATATTTAAGTGCTTTATTGTTATTCTAAAAGGCAATAATGCTTTCTTTGCCTCTTCGGCTTTTGCCTTATTGGATGTTGCAAAATATATCGTTCTCATTTGAAATCGCCGTTCTTTTCTTTTATTTTCACTTCGTGAAAGAGTTTCAGAGCTTCTTCAGCTGTGTTTGCTTTTGCATTGCCGAAAACGTGAGGGTGCCTTCTTTTCATTTTTTCAGAAACAACTTTTAGCGAATCCTCAATTTTGAAAAGTCCTTTTTCTTCAGCAATCTCTGAGAGCATTAAAGCTACAAGAATTACATCACCAATTTCTTCCTTGAGATTCTCATTGTCATTAATTTCTATGGCTTCCTTTACCTCTCTTGCCTCCTCTACGATATTGTCCCTTAGTGACGTTAAAGTTTGTTCCTTGTCCCATGGGCATTTAGTCCGGAGCTCATGGACAATCTCTTTTAGGTCAGAAAATTCTTTGCTCATCGCCCAAGCAACAAAGAGATTGTTTAAAAAGGTTGCTTAAAGAAAATATAAAAAAATAATTATCCGTAAATGCTCTTTAATCCTGCTTTATCCCCATTGTTCAAAGTCCTTTTCTTTGTTTCACCAAAAGAAGCATAAGCGTACATCGTTTCTTCAGTACAGGTTGAACCAGGGTGTCCAAGGCCTAGCGCGTGCCCAAGCTCATGTGTTCCAATTGCCTCCAAGTCCATGAGGCTTGTGTTTCCGAGGCTTGTTTCACTTGTCGGGCCTGCATTGCCAAAGGCGAAATCATCATTGAAAAGTAAGTCGTACTCGACAATTTGTCTTTGGTTTGTGGGACCGCTGAAAATCCCCCAGACTGTCGTGACTGCTATGACATTTGGATCGCTTATTCCGAATAAGACTTCATTTTTACCGTCAGGTCCGGCAGTGTCAACACCATCTACAACTTGAGAGAAATCACGATTTCCAAAAACATCGTATGAAGTTTGAGTGTCCCAGGCATCCATGCTTTTCTGGACTGATTCACTTATAATTGTGTTATTTATTCCATTATTGTTTGTCGGGTCAAGGATGTAACTTTCGGTTGTTTTCCATTTGGTCCCTCTTGCTAAGGGAAGATAACATGAAGATGATCCGGTTGATCCTCCACCTGTTCCTGGTTTAGCATCCATTCTTTTGTGAACAAACATTAGGCCATCGACCTTTTTTCCATCCTTATCGAATGCTGACCCGAGGCTGTAGAGATTGTCAGATATTTTTACCGCATTTTTTGGTATTAAAAATTGCGGGTTCGCTGAAACTCCCGTGCATAACAGGAGGACGGTCACCATGATTACGATGTATATTTTGTTGTCCATGTTGAGTAGTAACACTTTTGTATATATAAACTTTTCGGCTAAATAGGGGTTTGTTCTCGAAATTTATAATCTTTTCCTATAACTGAATCCGTACTGCTGAAACCCGAATTTAGAATAGAACCTGTGCGCGTCCTTTCTTGCCTTGCCAGAGCTTAAGAAAACGTATTGGCAGTCCCTTTTTCTATGCGGAAGAACTGGTCGACATCAGGATGCATTTCATTGCTGATTTCTTCATTTGGCTGCAAGCACATGACGACAAGCTGGCAGTGCTTTCCTGTGAATAGTACTTGCCTAAAATAATCATTTTTTTCTGTTTGTTTTTCAATATGTCCGAAGTATCCAGTCATGATTACCGCCCCAACCAGAAGAATGCAGGGAGATATATAATAGATTCCTATAGACTATATTTACGAACTATGATTGTTTCTGCGGAGTTCAAACGTTATGAATGGCATCTTTTGAGAGATGCAAAATAGCAGTACCTCGTGGTCAGAATCGAGTGTCACTAAATTACTTTCTTCTGTAGCCGAACTTTTTATCGTAGTCTTTATGGTTGATAATATCAAGGATCAACGCGATTATCTCGATTTCATTGCCATTTATGGTGTAGATCATTCTCCATGCTCCTGAAAGATTGACTTTCCATAAGTTATTGGCATCATAATTTTGAGTATATTCTTTTGGAATTCTATCTTTTGGTATGTGAATGCCATACTGTGGGTTGGATTTCAAGAACTCAAGCTTCTGTTTTATCGAATTCAGCAGGATTTGATGATCGCTCTTGTTTATGCCTTCTTTTATTTCTTCTCCGACAAGTTTGTTCAATTCATCAAACTGTTCAAGAGCATCTCCTGTTAATATTACTTTTACTGTTTTACCTTTGAATGTCACATTTCTCTACCTTCTGCTATTCCTTTTCGAAGTTTCGGGCTTGGATTGTAAATCCAGGTTATTCCTTTTCTTCCATCTATTATTTTGTTGCTCTCTTCAAGGTATTTTAGTATTACATTCAAAGTCTGGTGCATCACCTGTTTTCGTAACTTGTTCTTCAATTTTTCTCGGGTCATTGGCAACTTCGCGTTCTTCAGAGTTTCCTCTACCATTAGAACTGTTTTAAGGTTAGGGTAGTGTATTAGTTTTTGCATTATTATCACCTATATAGATATATACAACTATTTATATAAATTTATATATAAATTTTGTGTTACCTGAACACAAACCGATTGTGAGTGCCTCGGGGTTATTTTCGATCATATCTCATTTTCAAAATTAATACTGAGCTAACCATCAATAACGTAATGGCACTCATCACGATTAGAGATAAACTGTCTTTGAAATAACCGTATGCCATCCACAAAACTTGGCCTGCAATATTAATCAATAACCACATTATTGCAATGTCTTTTGTTTGTTTTGTTTTCCAAGATTTAATAAGTTGGGGCAATGATGACAGGGCTACCAACAAGCCTGCAGTAAAGCCAATGAACTCGATTAAATCCATTTCTGAAGCAACGATAATCTCAGTATAAATATCTTATGGGAATGCATTCTCCCCAGACTAAAGTCCAGGGTCTGATTTTCTAAAGGTTGATATATGGGTTATCTGTTATGATGAATTATTATGAAAAACAAAATAAAAAACACAGGTACACGATCATTTATTTTCATCAGCTTGGCTGTGCTAACACTGATTTTCAGTTTAGGTATGGTGGCATCTGTTCTGGCTCTTGAATCTCCAGCTGTTGCCCCTGCGGGGAGTGTATGGGCATGGGGTTCTAAAGGCGCCACTGGACTTGGCGATGGTAATGCTGCTGACAGTAAAATCCCCGTTCAGCTCAGCAGTCTTAGCGGAGTTGTAGACATTGCCGTAGGCAATGGCCATGCACTGGCGTTAAAGTCAGATGGCACGGTCTGGTCATGGGGCCTTAACCACCGCGGACAGCTTGGCGATGGAACCACTACGAACAGGAACACACCTGTTCAGGTGATCAACCTCAGTGGAGTAGTCAGCATTGCCGCTGGCGCTTCACATAGCCTTGCGGTAAAATCCGACGGTAGTGTCTGGGCTTGGGGAGACAAAGAAAACGGACAGCTCGGCGGCTCTTCAGGAGGGTCTCCGGGAGTAGCGAGAAGTATTGTGTCACAACCGATTCAGGTACCCATCACCGGCGTAATATCAGTCGCTGCCGGTTTTGCCAATAGCATAGCACTGAAATCAGATGGCACAGTCTGGAGTTGGGGATCGGGTTCGTATGCGCCAACTCAAGTATTAGGCCTCACCGGAATTGTGGATATCGCTACCGGCGGTCAACTTGTTGCATTAAAATCAGATGGCACAGTCTGGCAAGGATTTTCCGCGCCTGTTCAGGTCATGCTAACCGGGATTGTTTCGATTGCAACAGGCAAGAATCATGGCGTGGCAGTCAAATCGGATGGCACAGTCTGGACATGGGCTCACCGTTCAAATAATAATTATCGTGGGGAACTTGGCGACGGTACATACACCTCTAGAGCCATAAACACACCTGTTCAGGTAGTCGGTCTCACCGACGTAAAGTCGGTGGCAGCAGGTTTCGAACATAGCCTCGCGCTTAAATCAGATGGGACTGTCTGGAGCTGGGGCGCCAACTACTATGGCGAGCTCGGTGATGGCACGAATTCCAATAGGAATGTACCGATTCAAGTGAGCGGTCTAACTGAGGTGTTCGCTGTTGCCGCAAGTGAGTATTACAGCTCGGCACTCAGCACTGCTCTTACTCCTGTGTATGACATAGCACCGTTAGCGCCCGCACCACCCCCTGCGCTCACTGTCGTAACTGAACCAGCTCCAATTGTTGTAACTGAAACACCACCAATAAATGATACGCAAACATCAGCAAAGACTTCTGAGGGAAATGCGATTAGCAATATGATGAAATCGATGTGGAATGCGTTCATGGCAATAATCAATAACATACGGGGATAAAGCGAAAGCCTTTATCTGCATCTCGAGGAAAGAAATGATGGACTCGCCGAATAGCAGTACCTCAGGGTCATAATCGAGTATCACTAAATTCGGGATTATGCCTTTATTTTTTTCTGGATGGTTGCAGTTTCTAGGGCTTGTCGGATCAAAGTCGCTTCCAATTCGAGAATTTTCTTTGTTATGAGGTTTTCCGAGTTGAGCGTGTAAAGTTTTGTTTTGCCATACCTTCTTGTTTCCTTGACGATTCCCCTGGTCTCAAGTTCTTTCCAGTAGTTGAACAGTGATGCTCTCGCCACGCCTGAGCCTTCTGCAATGTCCTTTTTTGAGTAGTCCATTCCTTTATTGTCGACAAGAAAATCGATTATTCTGAAGAGCGACATTTCGCCAGTCAATTGCAATAAGAGGCTTTTCTGTTCAGTTTTCATGTTATATTTGAGTTAAGAAAAGTATATAAATGTTGCCTTTCAAAGTCTATTATTATGGACTCTTGGACTGATGATGAAATTAAGGGGAAAGTACTCCACAAGCTTGTTCGTTTCGGTAAATTCGAAGCGAGCCACACTGCAATTGAGAATTTGCAAAAAGGGTTCCCGAGCCATTTGCAAGGGAGAGCAAAAGAGATGGTAATTGAACTGAAAAAAGAAAGGATCCTGCTTCCAAAAAGAACAAGTTATGGCGAACAGATTTCAATAAACTTGATTATGAAAAATAAAGTAATGGAATACGTACAAAAATTCTTGATGAAAGAATAGGGGTTTCGAAAAATCGCTGATTAGCTGTAACTCAGGGTCATAATCGAGTATCACTAAACTTATTGTTTTTTATTTTGGTTTTGTGATGTGCAAACGCATAAAGGTTGAACTTGTATAAAACTAGATGTCCGATTTTTAGCACAAACTCATTCAACCTAAACTTGCCAAAATGCCATTCATGCTATCAACCTTGATTTTCATTCCTATTTTAATTGTTTTTGTTGCGACTCAGTTATTCAGAAAAACCATTCATATAAGGAAACTTTATAGCAACATTTGTAGCTTGAGGTAAATTTGCCCTTAGCATTTCAACAGCATTCCACATCCCGGTTGTTAAGGCAGTTCTGGTAGATTCAGCAATTTCAATTGCAACAGATTACTCGTCATAAGTTAATGTTTTTGAGTTTAAATCAATTAAGTAAGAAGTGCCTGGATTTTGTCGTGTATGTTCTATGAGTTTTGTAATATCTTCTTTTGAGGCGCAAACTTTAATAAAAATAAAAACAACGCAACAATTATTAGAAAATAAGTGATGAGAGAAGCCGTTGTTCACGTCACTAAACGATGGTCGCTGCTCGGCGAAATGGTCACTATCTAGTCGATAATGCGCTAGTGGACTAGAATCTGACCCAAAGTGTCGGATGGACTCGCCGGGTCCACTTCGAAAACGTTCGAAGGTCCCCGCTTCGTCCAGTTACAATTCAACGTTGATTCCATCTTGAACTAAAATTGAGAACTGGACTCGCCGGGAATTGAACCCGGTGCCTCACCCGTGCGAGGGGTGCGTTCTGCCGATGAACTACGAGCCCTTGCAAATATGGGTTTGACTTTTGATTAAAAACTTAGCGGACGAATGAATTATATTGAGTTTTAAAAATAAATAGCACTCGAGGCCGTGCAGGCCATGTCCTGATTTCTGATTTTACTGCAGAAAAAGGAATCAATAAAGCCCGCGCGGCGTCTGAGCGCATATTTATTTTTTTTTATTTGATGATAACCAAACTATTGTGTCAAAACCTTTTAGAGAAAACTATTTACTATATTCTGTAGTTATTGCATCCATCTCTGTTTGCGTGAAAAGTGTTCTGACATCGAATCCGGAGTATTCTGTTAGTTTATCCAAAAAGAGGTTGAATTTGCCTAGCCTTGTTGTTGGCACTTGGCTTGGGCTTAAGCTTTGGAAATAGCGGAAAGTTTGCTTGTACGAATCCCATCCAATCTGGTCGCGAATCTGGATGAATTTGTAAGTCAATCCATCCCCGCTAAAAACTCCGAGAGCTAATGTTTTATCCCAGCTCGCTCCAGCATCAGTTTTGTAGTAGTTTTTTAATTCAGATCCAGTGTAATCCTTGCCCATATTGACTTTTGCATTAAGCATTTCAACAGCATAATACATCTTTGTGTTAGCCCAGAATTCTGCATCGAAATTCCAGATGCCGCCTCCTAGGTCGAAATCATGGCTGATTTCGTGCATAATTCCAAAAGACCAGTCTCCTGTGTTGACTCGGGCTAGCTCTTCGTTGATGTATATGTTGAACCATTGTATTGGATTGCCAGAGACTGCCCATCCGCCAGGATACCTTGCAACTGACATGATTCCTATGCTTTGGCCGTTAAAAGGCGAACCACCAACTAGGTCTACATAAGCATTGTAAACTTGGTCAAGGTTGCTCACCCACTGTTTCATGTTAGCATCAGTTATTGATGCCAATTCTTGCGGTTCCAAGAAAAAGTGTATGTGCGTTCCTGCATAAGCTGTCAATGGATCGGATGTCAGGACTAAATCGTCGCACCAAGCAGTTCCGGTAACAGTATTGCTATAAAATCCAAGGCGGCACTTTATTTCTGTGTTTGTTGCACCTTGAAAAATAAAGCTAACGTTTGTCCATCCGAAAGTGCCCGTAATATCTTGAGACCTGTCCCAGTCGTTTGCATTCAAATTGGCACCAGTTGTCCCTCGGTTATTTGTCACAATATTTTCTCCCTTTATGTATCCTGCGAGGCGATAGCTTCTTTGGGGTTCTAATTTTATTTTATAAACCCATCGGGCATCATTAGGGCTACTGAGGTTGATGTTGAGGCTTCTTTGGCCTGAGTGGCCAAATGTGCTTTCCCATTTGAATTTTGCTTGTGATAATATATAGGCAACAGTAGTCCAAGACGGGGGTGTTGTTCCGCTTCCGGTTTCGAAGTCAAAGGAAGTAATAACTTTTTCATTAGCAGGGTAAACTGTAACATTAGTTGAATTTCCGTTTTGATCTATTATACACGCACCATTGCTGCATGTTTGTCCTACTGGGCATTCAATTATGCCAGTCATGGCTTTGTTACCGCTGCAGTATTGCTCTGTTACAACATTATTTAGACCGCAATAATCATTAAAGCTGAAAGTTCCGGTGGCATTAACTACCGTTAGTGTTCCAGAAATACCTGGGTTGTTTCCGCCATCTGAATCAAAACAGCTTTCTTGTGTAACGCAGTCTCCAGGGCAGGTTGTCACTTCATTTGATTCGCATATTCCATTTCCACATACCGGAGGTGGCGGTTGAACTGCGCAATCTGTTGGGCAGGTTATTGAATCTCCTGGTTCGCACAATCCATTACAAAAATTTGTTATCTTGACACAAGCACCTGCCTGGCATGCTGTTCCGCTTGGACAAGCAAATTTTTTTGTGCCTCTTAGGTCCTTATAGCAATATTGCTCCATAAGGTAAGTTGAGTCTTGGCAATTGTCCCAAAGCTCATAATTAATTCGGGTGGTAGTACCTTTGGTATAGCCTTGGACGCTGTAATTCTTCCCTCCATCCGAATCGAAACATGTTCTCACTAAATTGCCGGATGCCAAACCGGTTAAGTCTGGCTGAAAAATATTGGTCGTGATGGAAGCGACCGTCAGCAGGAGTATGGCAAGAATTCCATATGCCACTGTTTTATCAATCATCCTTTCACCGAGAAATGAACGATATCCATTAACCTTTTTAATTGAATGCCAATCTATTTAAATCTTTACGTCTCATTATGGGGTGTGCTAAGCCTGCTATCTTCAATTTTTGAACTGCTTCAAACCTTATTAACAATAATTTCAATGGTCTTTGGTTATGTTTTCAGTGTTGTCAGGGCTGTCTTCGGCGTTATTCTCTTCGTGGTTCTTACTCCTTTCAAGTTCCTTTGGCGAAACCGGGACAAGAACTAATTTTCTTATCTTCTCTTTGGTTATTTCAAGCGTTTCGATTTCTTTCTGTATTATTGCTTTCCTCTCATTTCCTGCAGCTCCGATTTCTTCCAAGAAGTCGTAAAGGCTTATCTCCTTGAACGCTCCTTTTTCTGTGCGAGAATTTATGACATTTCCTTTTATCAAATCATCAACAACTCCCCTTTCATCCATCTGCAGATCTTCCATCAGAAAGGCGGAATGAAAATTATTCGCATAACGTTTCGTTAGTGTCTCAATTGCTATTTTTGTAGGCTGCTTTTCTGGCATGACTGTACTTTGTTCTTGTGGGCAGACAAGGCTTCGAACCATAGGTTGCCCATCATGGAGTCCTGTGCTGACAACTGGGAAGGATCTGCAAATCAGCGGTCTTTTCTCATATGCTGAACAAAGCCCCTCTTTAAAGAAGGGACAGGAATCGTGATTTACTTTCCAAAGCGTTACGATGTATTTCTTTGAGATTTTGTCAGCAATGCCTACTTGAGCTTTTAGTGATAAACTAATCCCTTTCTCCTTTGCCTCTTTTCTTAGCCAGTCAGCCTCCGAATCTGTCACGAAAAAGCCGTCGTGAAACTCTGTTGAGCGGTAAACGCTCTTGCAGCAGTTGCCGCACTTGTGGCATTCGAAGACTGGGATGTCCATTACATGCCAAATAAAGTTTAGTGTAATAAAAGTTATGATTAAAAAAGTGTGAAATTAAAGGTCGCCCGACGTTTGAGGGCATATTTATTATTTGAAAATAATTTTTTGCGCTCCGGGCCGAGTTTAGTTGACTTTTTCAAAATTAGATTTATTCTTTTATCTCCAATACCTTAACTTCAAAGAATAATGTTTTTCCAGCAAGCGGATGATTAAAGTCAAGAATTACTTGTTCGTCAAGCACTTCAGTCACAGAGCCGCGTAGCACAGCTCCGTTTGGCGCTGTTGTCTGGAATTCCATTCCTGGCTGGAGATCGTTGCCTTGAGCAACAGCTGTTTTAGGAACTTGGATTACCAGATGGTCTTCCTTTTGGCCGTAGCCTTCGTCAGGTGGAATTTCTATAGTTCGGGTGTCGCCAATTGTCATCCCCTTAGCTCCATTTTCAAAGCCTGAAATGACTTCGTGCTTTCCAATTGTAAAGGTCAATGGCTCGCGACCTTTTGAAGAATCAAAAACACTGCCGTCAGAAAGCTTTCCCGTATATTCAACTGTTACTTTGCTGCCGTCCTGCGTAATCACGCAGTTCCTCGCCTGAGGTGGCTTCTAAGAGATGGCCTTATTTTTTCTGTCCCTCTGCCCTTGTGTAATAGCCCTCTGCTTCTTCTGCCTGCCATTGTAAGGCCTCTGAAAGCCTTTTTCCTATTGGCAGCAGTCCAAGCATAATGGGGATCAGATACTATTGAAGGGCTACTCGGGTCAACCATAATTATTTCGTACCAAGTGTGGTTTCCATCAGATGCCAAATAGTATGAATTAAGTACTTCAAGGTTCGGGTACTTCTTATTTGCCCTCATCTCTGCCATTGCTTGATAGCTCTTTGAAAGAATGAACTTCCTTCGCATGTGTTTTGATCTTCTGCCTGCCCGTATTTGCGGCCTCATTTTCCCGCCTCTTTTTATCCGTTGCCTTAGAACTATGATGCCTGGTTTTGCTTTGTATCCTACAGCTCTTGCCCTGTCAAGCCTTATTGGGCGTTCCTCTCTTATGGTTGATTCCTCTTTTCTCCACACTTTGAGCCTTTCAGTCCATAAAGAATGAGAGTGTTCTGCCCATGTTTGCTTTAGGTATTTTGATAGTGCCATTAGTGCTTCAAGAAACTCTGGAGGTTTTAAAAAGCTTGTTGTTTAAAAACCTTTAAATATGCTTGAAATTCAAGTTTTTTTGTATGGCTGCTGGCTCTCAAAAAACTAAGGCGTTAATAGACTCATTTCCAGAACAAATCAGGACTGGCTATGAGCTTGGTAAGGGGATAAGTCTTCATAAGCCCTCGAAGGTTGTTTTTTGTGGGATGGGCGGTAGCGCTATTGCCGGCTCTCTTCTGCTTCCATTTCTCGAAGGAATTGTTCCTGCAGTTTCAAACCGATACTACGGATTGCCTAAATTCATTGATAAGAAAGCATTGGTTGTACTGATTTCGTATTCTGGAAATACAGAAGAGACTATTGCCACTTTTGGAGAGGCTTTGGCTGCAAAGTTTACTATGGTTGTGGTAACGTCCGGAGGCGAGCTTGAAAAGTTAGCAATCGCAAACAAAGTTCCGGTGATAAAGCTACCTGCTGACATGCCTCCGCGCGCAAGCCTTGGGTTCCAGTTCTTCGCACTTCTAAGACTATTTGTTGAAAATAAATTGCTCTCAATTCCTGACATCTCGGGTGTTGCAAATTTCGCAGAGGATAAGTCTGTTGAGGAGCTCGCAAAAAAAATTGCCAAAGAATGTAAGGGCACAGTCCCGCTTATTTACGCTTCCGAGCCAAACGGCGCTGTTGCATATCGCTGGAAGACGCAGTTCAATGAGAACAGCAAGGTTCATGCTTTTTTTCACGTCCTTCCTGAATTGAATCACAACGAGATTCTAGGCTATACAAAGACATTCGCAAAGACTCTCACATTGTTCCTGGATTATCCTGATGACCATGAGCGGGTAAGAAAACGAGTTCTTGTTACGCAAGAATTGATTAAGCCAAGCAAGAGCATTGTTATCGATATTAAAGGTTCATCACCATTAGAGAGGTTCGCATACGTAATCCATTTGGGAGATCTCATCACTTATTATCTTGCAGAGGAGCTTAAGATTGACCCGTACCCTGTTCCTGTAATTGAACGTCTCAAAGAAGAGCTAAAAAAATGAGTTTGGTGATAGGAGTTGATGTCGGAGGCACTTACATAAAAGCAGGGCTTGTCAGAGACGGAAAAATATTGAAAAAAATTCAGGTTCCTTCCCTTGCCAAAAAAAGCGAAAAAGAATTTGTTGATAATATTAATTCAGTCATTTCAAAATTAAAGGCAGGGAAAAAAATCAAGGCTATCGGAATAGCCTGTGCTGGGGCAATTGATGTCAAGAAAGGGATAGTAATCAACTCCCCAAACACGCCCTTAAGGAATTTTCCTCTGCGCGAGGTTATCTGTAAAAAACACAAGCTTCCAGTGTATATGGATAATGATGCGAGCTGTTTCATTCTTGCAGAGGCTGTGCATGGCGCGGGAAAGAACTATGATTTTGTTGCAGGTATTGTTCTTGGAACCGGAGTCGGCGGGGGCATTGTCATAAATAAAAAACTGTTTCACGGAAGAAGCAATGCTGGAGAATTCGGGCATATCACCCTTGACATGAACGGCTGGATGAGTCCTACCGGTCTTCAAGGCCATCTTGAAGAATATGTCGGAAGCAGAGGGGTTATGCGGCTTGCCAAGCGCGTTTCAGTCATCAGCCCTGAACATGTTTACAAGCTAGCTGAGAAAGGGGATGGAGAGGCAAAGTTTGTATGGGAAAAGTTTGGAGAATATTTGGGAATTGGGATTGCAAACATAGTTTATGCAGTCGATCCCCAAGTCGTTATTGTTGGAGGCCAGATAAGCAAGGCGTGGAAATACTTCCGCCAATCAATGAAGATTAAAGCGCAGGAGTCATGCTTTTTCCCGATGCCGCCGATTGCAAGAGCATCGACAGTTGATTCTGGAATTCTTGGCGCTGCGCTGATTTGCAGGAAATAAAGACGAAATTTCCTCAAAAAATATTTAAATGCTTAGCAACTGGGCATTACTATGGACGCAAAGCAAGTTGCAAGAACGATTTTTCTTCTGGCAGCGATTTATGATTTCACTCTTGGGCTGATATTTGCTTTTTTCCATGTCCAGATTTTTAATTATCTCGGGATTCCAGTTCCTTCTGATACGCAATATTTGATTGGGGGAGCGCTGTTAATTGCACTGTTCGGTGTCGCGTTCTATTTTGTCTACAAATCAATTGACAAAAATAAAGATCTGTACAAGATGGGCATAATGTTTAAGGCACTGTATGTCATCCTGGCTCTTTACTTTTATTTTATCGTCCAGTCAGCTCACTTAATCTTCTTTTTGTTCGCAATCCCTGATGCGATAATACTTGTTCCTCTTGTTTTGTTTTACAAAAAAGTATATCCAAATGGCTGATTCTCGGCTAAACATAAAGTTCGGCTGGCTTTGGATCTTTTTTGGAATAGTTTCCGGAATGATATTGGGAATGTTCGCATTTAATGGGCCTTTGCAGCTTCCTCCAGAATTCATGGATTATTCTTCTTTGCCTCGCAGGTTTCTGCGGCTTGCACACATTTCATTTCTCGGCCTTGGTTTTCTAAACTGGATGTATGGAATCAGCGCGAAAACTCTTTCATTAAAAATTGATAAAAATATTTCATACATTCTTATTTTCGGCTCGATAACTATGCCTTTAATCTTGATTTTGAGCGCTTTTTTCGAGCCAATAAAATACGCCTTGATAATACCTGCTGGCTCCATTTTTTTAGGAGTGTTGATGTTCTGCAAAGCCCTATGCAAGGATTAACTCAGTTGCTTGAGTTTCTTCAGCATAGCAATTCTTGAGAGAACCATGGAATAGTATCCCAGAAATATCGGTAAAGTGCCTCTTTTTTGCATTATTCCAATAGACCTGACAAATCGAAATAGAATCCTGTCAAATCTGAAAAACATTTTGTGGATGTGCGAGATTCCATCTATCAATTGCTTTTCTGTCATCTCTTTTGGCTTGAAGACGCAGTGCCTATAATCATAATTATCCCAATCAGTGTCTGTTATTCTATGTTCAGCTTTGAGTCGAGTATAAGTGGGAGTCATTGGCAGCGGAGTATAGATTCCGAAAAATATTCCGTCTATGTTATTTTTCTGGATGAAGTTGAATGTTGAATCAAACACCTTTGTATTGTCAGAATCCGCACCGAAAATAAAGCTGCCCAGGACCATAATCCCGTATTTGTGCAGGTTTTTTATTGCCTTTCTGTATAGTTCAACTTTCCCGAACGTTTTATCATGTTTTCTTAAGGTGTCATCTGATATTGATTCGAAACCGATGAACAATCCGATGCACCCGCTTTTTGCGGCTAGTTCGAGCAGCTCTTCATTTAGTCCCAGAAGGTATGTTGATTGGGATCCCCACTTTATTTTCAGGGGTATCAGGGCTTTGAACAGCTTTTTTGCATGTTCGGGATTGGCGATGATGTTGTCATCTATGAAAGCAATGAATTTGCTGTCGAGCCCTTTGATTTCTGAGATTACCATATCAATGTCCTTGGCTAAATATTTTCCCTTGAACGCTGACGCGGTTGAACAAAAATTGCAATTATGGATGCATCCTCTGGATGTTTCAACCAGAGATGTAAAATAATACGGCTTATTTTTGAATATTGTGCGGTCAGGGATTACGAATTTGCATTCAGACCCGTGATAAATTTTTTTGATTCTGCCTTTCGAGAAATCATCTAGTATTGTTTTCCAAACGGACTCAGCTAGTCCTGCTACAACAGTTCCGTGTTTTATTGTTTCAGCGGTATTCAAGGTTGGATGTATGCCGCCAATCACAACCGGAATGTCTTTTTCTGAAAATTTGTCAGCGATTAAGTAAGCTCTTTTTGCAGTTGCTGTGTTGCACATCACAGCTACAAGATCAACATTAGTCTCAAAATCAAGGAAATCAACTTGCTCATCGACAAAAATGAATTCAAACTCTGGCGGAGTCAAAGCTTTTAATGTTGCAGCGGCTAAAGGAGGAACTCTCAGAAACTGAGTGCCCGTAGGTTGGTCCCCAAAATTCTTGATTCTAAGCCATTCTCTTGTGGGGCTTACGAACAAAATCTTTTTTTTGGTTGTTATTCTTTCACCTCATAGTCGATGTCAAGGTAATCTTTCTTTTTCTTTCTGGCTTTTGAGAATTGCCGGAAGGAAATTATGATGGCAATTAGTATGATCAAAAGCGGTATTAATATTGTCAATGCTAAAAATGCGATACTGATGATAAGATACCATTTTGTTATGAACGCTAATATCCCCCAGCCGAAATTGCTGCCAACAATTTTTGCCTGCGTGTCAGCATAAAGGTAAATGAAGAACACTATTATTAGCGTGACTAAATTGCCCAACGCCCAGCGGGTGGCAAATACTCTTGGCTTGGCCATGTGGCTGAGTTCTAATCAAAAGTTTAAAAATTCTGCGTTTGATAGCTAAATTAAAATAGCCCTGGCAAATATCTGCGTTTTCCGTGGTCAAGGAGAACAAAACAAAGGATATGAGCAGGGAGGAGTTCCTTGCAGAAGTGAAGAGATTCAATACTCACGCTAATATTGATTTAATTGGCAAGGCGTATGATTTCGCGAAACAGATGCATAAAGGTCAGCTAAGAGCTTCTGGAGCAGAGCACTTCACACATGTCCTTGAGGTTGCTTACCTTCTCGCCGAGCTGAGGCTTGATTCTGATACTGTCGCCGCTGCATTGCTTCACGACACGATAGAGGACACTGGTGTAAAGCCTAAACTTCTCGAGGAGCAGTTCGGCAAGGAAATAATGAGCCTCGTCGAGGGAGTTACCAAGATTAAGCCAATGGATTTGAAGCTGCAGGACAAGACTAAGATGCAGAACCTCCGCAAAGTCATGCTTGCTACGAGCAAGGATGCGCGGGTAATTCTTATCAAGCTTGTTGACAGGCTTCATAACATGCGCACTCTTAAGCATCTTGACCCTCAGAAGCAGTATCAAATCGCCCTCGAGACTCTCAACATTTATTCGCCGATTGCGTATAAGCTTGGCATGTACAGAATCAAGTCTGAGCTTGAAGACCTTTCTTTGAGATATCTTGACCCGAAGGCTTACACTGAAATAAAAGATAGGGTTGTGAAGAAAAAGGATGAGCGTGAAAAGGAAGTTGAGTCAATAATAAAAGAACTAAAGAACCTTCTTGAGGAAAAAAAGCTAAAGGGCTATGTGACTGGTAGGGCGAAGAGCTTCTACAGTATTTACAAGAAAATGAAGAAGAAAGGGATTCCTTTTGATGAGATTCACGACCTTTACGCTATTCGGATTATCGTCGATTCAACTGATGAATGCTACCGGGCACTTGGTATTATTCACAGCAACTGGACTCCAGTTCCTCGAATGTTTGATGATTACATAGCCACTCCAAAGCCGAACATGTACCAGTCCATTCATACTGAAGTGATAATCAATGGCAGGCCTGTTGAGATCCAAATCAGGACTTTGGATATGCATTATCAGGCTGAGGACGGGATTGCAGCGCATTGGAGGTATCACGGAACTGAGCGCGACAAGGCTTTTGACAAGAAAATAACATGGCTGAAGCAAATTCTGGAATGGAAGAGAACATCTAAAGATGCTGAGGAATTTATTGAGTCGTTGAAAGTTGATTTGTTCAAGGACCAAATAATTGTTTTCACTCCAAAAGGTGACCCGATTCCTCTTGCTGAAGGCGCCTCACCAATTGATTTTGCATATATGGTTCATACCGAGATTGGAAATCACTGTCAGCAGGCAAAAGTCAACACACATATCCAGCCACTTGATTCCGAGCTTAAAAGCGGAGACATTGTTGAGATTGTTTTATCTAAGAAGTCGACTGTTTCCAGGCATTGGCTATCAATTGTAAAGACAACCCAGGCAAAAGAAAAAATTAGGCAGGCATTAAACTTGACTAAAGATAGGGACAGAAAATCAGAGGTTGTCGATGTTCAGAGCGATGACCAGCTTCTTGGAAGAATCGAGGCAAAGGGCGTCAAGAAAAACCAGCTGACCAGGCCGAAATGCTGCAAACTAAATGATGGGAAGGAGATTGTAGGATACCAAATGAAGGATGGAAAGATTGCCGTGCATTCTCTGACTTGCGAAACTTTGCATACGCTTGATGATAAACGAAAAGTTCGGCTTGACTGGGAGAAAAAAATCGAGAAGAAGGTAGTCAAGCTAAAGGTTGATATCGTTGACAGGGTCGGACTTTTGGCAGACATACTGAACATTCTTGCACGGAATAAAGTCAATGTAGAAACAATTAACCAGAAGATGGTCAAGGACAGGCTTGTAATAACATTCGAGCTTCTGCCAAAAGGTGAAGATACTGATATGGTTCATGTGATGAAAGAAATAAAACTGGTCAAGAATGTTCTTTCAGTTGTAAAGACGGATTAATTCAGAATTTTTAAGGCTGTCCGCCGATTGAGGACAAATATATTAGAATTGATTAGTTCTCGATAATTTTTCGGAAAAAAATTCAAAATTCGGAAATTTTCGATTGTCGTCGGAAAATTTGCGAAAATTTCATCCAAATACATATTAAGAAGTTAATAATACAAGAAATTGCGCCAGGGAAGCCAAACCTGGTATGGCGACTAGTCTGACCCACTAGTATCCTGCAAAGGTATCCCGGTTCAAAAACTTTTTGGTCAAAAAGTTGGAAGTCCGGGCCCTGGCGTATTATTTTAGAAGAATATTATTTGGTGCAACTGCACGCAGTTTATTTTCAAAAGAAGGACGTAATTTATTTTTAACTTCTTCAGCATTTCTTTTTGCCGAGCCTGTAAAAGCCTTGTTTAATGGACCTTTTAATTGATCCAAATAATATATATACTCACTCATTTCTTTGTCTACACCCTGGACTTTTTCACATGCTTTTTTTACAAAAGTTATATGATCCAAAATGAACCCTCTGACTTTTTCAGGCCTCGTTTTTCCTGCAACAAGATAATCAATCATCTGTATCAATGCATCACAAAATGTTAGAAGTTTACTCATTTCTTCGCCGTTTCTTTAGCAGCATCAGCAAGAAAACTAAATGCCTTTGATGCAGCTCCAGTTCCGGCGTTCTTTTGCACAGTGCTGCCAGTTTGTAGGTGGGGCTTGGATTCAGTTTGTGGAGCTGCCGAAGTAGTTTTTGCTTGCTGAGCTAACATTCCAAAAGCTGCTCTTGCTGCTTCAGGAGAACCATATCTATTCGATCCCATTGCTGAACCCACTTGAGGTTTTGGCTTGTCGTCATGTACTATTTTTTCAGGTTGGACACGAAGTCCAATTGGATTTTGTGGATTAATTTGTGGTTCAATTCTGTGCGGCTGAATATGGACTGGTGGCGCAGCAGTCCTTCTTGGATGGTCGTCCACATCATCGAGCTCGAAGTGCCTTGGATCAACATGCTTTGTTGGTCCGAAGGCTACAGCAGGCCTCTTTTGTGCTATTGGAGTTATCTTTGGCTGCTCTTCATCATGGTGGATTGGCGTTTGTTCTTCGACTGTTTTTCCAAAGCTGCTTTCTCCTGATTTGAAGTTGCCCATCTTGGCAGCGCAGTCACGGCAATACTTCTTTCTGCCGTCCTGCCTTCCAATACAGCCGGGGCACACTTGCTTGCCGCACCAGCCACAAAGGCCAGTGAATTCTTTTCCGTGGTCAAAGCAATTCATTTGTGATATTCTCTACTCCAGAGTTTATATATTTTGCTGAAGGTAAAAGTGTTTATAAGAGCGCCTGAAGCGGATAATATGTTTGCATTATTCGTTTGCACTTGGAATGTTCAAAGAAGCAAGACTGCAGAATCAGTTTTCAAAGAGCTAGTCAGGGGGATTCCTGAGGTCAGTGTAAATTCTGCCGGCACTGAAGCAAATGTCAAGCTTGGTGGCCAACAATTGACAGCCGAAATGCTGAAGCAAGCCGATTTAGTTTTTGTTATGGAAGAAGATCATGTTTTTTTCATAAAAAAGAACTTTCCAAATTCTACTAGCAAGGTTATCAATCTCGATATTCTAAATGTTTACTATAGAGATGATCCTTATCTTGTCTTGCAATTAAAAGAAAAATTGATGCCCTTTGTGAAGAAGCTCAGAAAATAAGCCCTTCTTTAGCCAAACGTTCTCTTATGGAAATTGTGACTGCTTTACCATGTTTTTTTCTGTCTAAAAAGGCGTACACTCCTTCCTTCATCACTCTGGTTCCAAGAAGCGCGCATCCCAATCGTGCTACGGAAATCGGTATGCCTAGCATTTCAAGTGTGTTTTCTTTAGAGAGTTTAGCTGATTCTTCAAGTGTCTTTCCTTCAATGTGTTCAGCCATCATTGAAGCAGCAGCCTGTGAAATCGCACAGCCTTTTCCGTCAAAAAGTATTTGTTTGATTTTATTTCCTTCAATTTTGATGGTTACTTCAATATCGTCGCCGCAAAGCGGATTCAATTCCCTGAATTTTATGTCTGGGTTGCTGACTTTCCCTTTGTTTCTTGGATGTTTGTAATAGTCAAGAATGTTTTCTTGGTATAGTTCGTAGCTCATGTATCCTCCGAAGGAATGTTGCCAACTAAGCCCGCGCGGCGTTTGAGCGCATAATTATTTTCATTTCTAATTGAGATTATCATGCTAAGAAAATACCTTCTGCGCTTTCTTGATTCCCTCAAACAAAACATCAAGGCAGTCTTCTGTGTTATATATGTAAGTGCTTGCCCTTGCAAGGGCGTTCACTCCCAGCCTGTTCATCAATGGCTGGCAGCAAAGATGCCCTGACCTTATTGCAACTCCCTCAGCATCAAGTATTGAGGCAATATCATGCGGATGAATCCCTTTCAGCGAGAAAGACAAGACACCAACTCTTTTTTTAGCATCATTGGGGCCAAATAAAGTCAGCCCTTTTATTTTTTTAATATTCGGTATGGCATACTTCATCAGTTTTTCCTGGTGGTTGGCAATATTCTGCATTCCAAACTTGGTAAGATAATCAATCGCCGCCCCGAAAGCAATTGCATCCGCTATGTTTGGTGTGCCTGCCTCAAATTTGTACGGAAGGTCATTGTATCTTGTTTCATAAAGCTTGACTTCCTTTATCATGTCTCCGCCGTACATGAACGGCTTCATATTCTCAAGCAGCTCTTTCCTGCCATAGAGCACGCCGATTCCAGTCGGACCTAGCATCTTGTGAGCAGAAAAAGAGAGAAAGTCGACATCAAGTTCTTTCACATTTACAGGCATGTGAGGAACAGACTGAGCACCGTCGACATGAATTAGCGCTCCTTTTTCATGTGCCATTCTTGCTAATTCTTTAACAGGATTTATTGTTCCGAGGACGTTTGATGCGTGGCAAACGGTGACTAATTTTGTTTTATTTCCGATGAATTTTTTTGCCTGTTCAATTTTCAGCTCGCCGTTTGAATCAATATCAATAAATTTGAGCTTCACACCTTTTTTTTGTAATTGCTGCCATGGAACAAGATTGGAGTGGTGCTCCATTACACTTAGAACCACTTCATCCCCTCTCTTCAAGTTGTCAAAAGCCCAGCTGTAAAGTATGAGATTCGAGGATTCTGTCTGGTTTTTTGTGAAGATTATCTCTTGCCTTTCAGCATTGATGAATTTTGCTGTCTTGTTCCTGCTCTCTTCATAGGCTTCCGTGGCTTCGACGCTTAATGTGTGCACTCCGCGATGAACATTCGCATTATTATTCTCGTAATAATCAACAAGAGCTTTGATTACCTGTTTTGGTTTTTGTGTTGTGGCAGCATTATCCAGGTAGACAAGGTGTTTTTCTTTTATCTTTCTTGAAAGTATTGGAAATTCAACTATTATTTTGTTTTTTTTCATTTTTCATCATCCTGCCCGTATATGCCAATGAATTGGGAATTATAGTATATCTGAACGTTTTTGTAGCCTGCTTCAGCTAAATTTTTCCCGACATCATCTAGCCAGTCCAATGGCTTCTGGGGTACAGAAGATTTTTCGAAATAATAATTCACATTGTTGTTTGGTCCTTTGTTGGTTTCGTCAATTGCAGTAACTTTATACTCATCAAAGCGACCATGGTGTGCTGTGGAACCATCAATATACAAAGCAATTTTATCATCTAACGAAAATGCCCAATCAGGCTGAACTATTTTTGCTCCTATGCCTCTATTGTATGTTAATTTTTTTAACCAGCCGGCAAGATTGAAACCATGCTTAGTTGCTTGCTCCATTTTTCAACACCACTTTGTTTCAATTTGCTCTTTCAGTCGGTTTTTGATTTCATCTGATGGAATTCTTGAGAGCGCAGGTTCGAGAAAGCCCAGGACTATAAGTTTTTTTGCTTCTGCTTCTGGAATCCCACGTGCCATCAAATAAAAAATTTGTTCTTTGTCAATCTGCCCAACACTTGCTGCGTGCGAGGCCTTGACGTCATTTGCAGCTATTTCAAGAGAAGGGATGGAGTTGCATATGGCATCTGGTGAGAGAAGCATTGCATGCTGTGCCAGGAACGAGCTGGTTTTTTGGGCGTTCTCCTCTATTTTTATCAGCCCGAAAAAAACATTTCTTGCACTATCTGTTAGTATTCCGTTTGACAAAACATTTCCACTTGTTTCTCTGCTCTTATGTCCCAGTACAAGGTTGTTGTCAAAGATTTGACTGCCATTGCCGAAGAATACCTCAACAAATTTTCCTTCAGCTCCTGGTTCGAGAAGCTGGATGTGCCTTTCCACGCTCTGGATTTTTGAGCCGAGAGTTATGACGTTCCATTGCAGTTTTGCATCTCTGTGAATTCTTGCTTCTGTGTGCATTAATACTGTAGAATTGTCATCGAGTTCCTGGACTTCAGAAAAGTTGAGCTCACTCCCCTGCTTTAAAACTATATCTGTGTTTGTTGCGAGGAATCCAGCTCCAAAATTCTGCCATGTTATATTTGCTTTGGAGTTCTCCTCTAGAATTATGATGTTCCGGCTTGCCTGTCTGCCAAGAGCATCGGTTTTTAATTCAATATCTCCAGCGTCCTGGTTTTTAGGAACAACAATAATCGTTCCGTTATCAGCGGTCATATCGACGAAAGCTGAGGTTTTGCTGTGGCTGATTCGGTCTTTAGTTATTGATGATAATATGGTTTCATCAATTGATGCAAGTTTGGAAACAAGTTCTGATTTTATTGTTACAGTTGCCGGCCTGCTCGCCATTTCAGAAGCATAGTCAGTTCGCGTCAGGTCAACATAATGATTTTTTTTTGGCGGTATCTGTGCGAATAACTCGCGCTGTTTTTCCTTTAATAGCTGCTGCATTTTTATCCAACGCTGCCTTCCATTTCAAGCTGAATCAGCCTATTGAGTTCAACTGCATACTCCATTGGAAGAAGTTTCGTAAAAGGCTCAATGAAACCTTGAACAATCAAGGCTTTGGCTTCTGGTTCTGTCAATCCCCTGCTTGTCAAATAAAAAATCTGGTCCTCCCCTATTTTTCCGACCGTGGCTTCGTGCCCGATAGTTGCTGTCTCGTCCTCCACTTCTATGTATGGGTAAGTGTCAGTCTTTGATGTTTCATCAAGTAAAAGAGCGTCGCAGTTGACTTGTGATTTTACATTCTCAGCGCCTTTATCGACGCGAAGCTGGCCTCTGTATGTTGCTCTTCCTGTGCCCATTGATATCGACTTCGAAATTATTGATGAAGTTGTGTCTGATGCCATGTGAATTACTTTTCCGCCTGCGTCCTGGTGCTGGCCATTTCCAGCGAAAGCAACTGAAAGAACATCTGCCTTTGCCCCTCTGCCGACGAGAAAAACGCTTGGGTACTTCATAGTTATTTTGCTTCCGAGGTTGCCATCAATCCATTCGACCACAGCATTTTCGTAAGCATAAGCTCTCTTTGTGACGAGATTGTAAACATTATTTGACCAGTTTTGTATTGTTGAATACCTTATCTTTGCGCCTTTAAGTGCAATCAGTTCAACAACTGCTGCGTGCAGCGAGTCAGTTGAATAGACTGGGGCAGTACAACCCTCAACGTAGGAAACTGAGCTTCCTTCGTCAGCTATTATTAGAGTCCGCTCAAACTGTCCAAAGTTTTTGGCATTTATCCTGAAATAAGCTTGAAGTGGAATATCAACGTGCACACCTTTTGGAATGTAGATGAATGAGCCTCCGCTCCAAACTGCTGTATTAAGCGAAGCGAATTTATTGTCGTTGAATGGGATTATTGTTCCAAAATACTTTTTTACAATTTCCGGATATTTTTGCAGGCCAACATCCATGTCGAGGAATATTACTCCTTGGTCCTCTAGTCTCTTGTTGAGCTTGTGGTAAACGCTTTCAGAGTCGTACTGCGCTCCAACTCCTCCCAGAAATTTTCTTTCGGCTTCAGGAATGCCCAGTTTCTCGAAGGTATTCTTTATTGCGTCAGGCACTTCCTCCCATGTCCTCCCAGCTTTATCCATTGACCTAAGATAGTATGTTATTTCGTCGAATTTAATTGTGGACAGGTCAGGTCCCCAAGATGGCATTGGTTTTGAGGTGAATGCCTTGAGAGCTTTAAGCCTAATATTAAGCATCCATTCGGGCTCGTTTTTTATTTTTGATATCTGCCGAACGACTGCCTCGCTGAGCCCTTTTTCTGTTCTGAATAGTGATGCTTCTTCGTCGTGAAAGCCGTACTTTTCTTCATAATTATCTTTAAGTTTTTCCAGGACTTCAGTCATATTGTTGCCTTCATTTCGATTGCATGATAGCCTTTCTGTTCGATTTCCTCGGCAAGGCTTTTGTCTCCGGTAACTGCTATTTTTCCGTCAATCATCACGTGGACAATATCTGGCTCTACGTGATTTAGTATCCTGTTGTAATGCGTTATGAGAAGGCAGCCAAATTCCTTGCCTCGAACTGTGTTTATCGCTTTTGAGACAATTTTTAGAGAGTCGACATCAAGGCCGGAGTCAGTTTCATCCAGTACTGCCAGCGAGGGGTTGAAAACAAGCATTTGAAGTATTTCTGCTCTTTTTTTTTCACCGCCTGAGAATCCCTGATTCAAATGGCGCTCAAGGAACGATGGTTTAAGGTCGAGGACTTTCAGCTTTTCAATGACCTCCTTCCTGAAATTCAACAGGCTCATTTTCGGCTCGTTTCTCTGAGCCTTTGCTGCCGTAAAAAGGAATGTGAGATAATTGACTCCAGGAATTTCCATCGGGTATTGGAATGCGAGGAACAGACCTTTTTTTGCTCTCTCGTCAGGCTTCATATTTAGAATACTTTGCCCGTCGAGAAGTATGTCGCCGGAATCAACCTTGTATTTTGGATGTCCGAGAAGTATTGATGATAAAGTGCTCTTGCCTGAGCCGTTTGGTCCCATCAAGGCGTGTATTTCTCCTTTGTTTATTGTGAGGCTTACTCCTTTGAGAATTTGTTTGCCATCAACGCTTGCGCACAAGTCCTTTATTTCAAGTTTTGACGCCTTCATGTGTAGCAGACTCCGCAGTCTGAAGATGCTCCAGTGCAATTCCTGCAAACACCGCAAATGAACTTGCTGTCCCGCATTGAATGTACAATATCCTGGACTTCTTTTTGAAGTGAGCTTTCCTTGCTCATTATTTTGAGGGCTGACTTGTCTATTTTCTTTATCAAATGTTCAGGGAGTCTAAGGTCTGCAGCTCTTTTGTTGTGCATGTACTGGCTTATTGCAGCGTCAGTAAGCTTAAGGTGCTTTGCCACATCTTTTTGCTTCAGCCCTTTGTTTATCATCGCGATAACTAGCTGCTTTCTTATAGCTGGCAGCAAGTACCACACTTCCACTTCCTGCGGTGTTTCGAGTTTTGGCTTCATGTTAACTATAGTTAAATGTAAATATTAGATATTATATAAAGGTTTGGACAGCCATATCGAAATATTTAAAAAGCTATTTAAACAGGAATATCTAAGAAAAAGCGGTGATAGCTTGAACAAACGCGGCGAAAAAGAGCTCCAAATGATATTCGGCTTGTTCATACTTCTCATAATCACTCTTGTTATTCTCAACATTTTCCTTCAAACATCTAAGAAAGGTTTCGGCCAGGTCGAGAAGTCATCTGCTGCAGAATTGAAGTCGCAGGAAGTCAACAGATTAAAGTTGAATTGCCAGGCGCTTTGCGATGGAATTAATGATGTCAACAGCGCAATTGAATTCTGCGCTAATTACCAATCATTAGACCCAGATGCCGACAAGTCAAAGATTGCTGAAAAGGCAAGATACGGAAAATTCGAGTTCTGCAAGACTAAGGTTCCCTGCTTTCTGATTATAGACAGCTGCCAAGGCGGCCAGTTTACTATGACTAGCTGTAAGAATTTATTACTTCAGGACCAAGCAACTTGGGATTTGTACAATAAGCTTGTTACTGATATTGGAATCATAGTTCAAGTTTCGCCCAGTGATGGTTGTGACTTGCCAGTTGCAGGGACGAAATTCGCTGTTGAGGATGAGGCTCGCAACTGGAAGATAGTGGGCGACTACATCCTTGATGCTGCCCAAACTTGCGATCCAGCCAATCCTTTGCGCCCAACGAGCTGCCCATAAATCCATGCTATGTCTTCACAAGGAGATATTAACGTCAAGTACAAGCGAAAGCTTGACTCCCTTCTAGGCAACAAAGCATTAACAGATACTTCTTCAACATACCAGCAATTCGAAAAGACAGAGGAAAAAAGGTTTAAGCCCCAGACCTTTTATGAGCGTTACTGTTACCTCGCTTCCCGTTACTTATCATTTCTCAAGCCCGGTGAGAAGAAAGAGCGCGAGTTCTGGGACAGCTTAATAGTCGCTGGAATGAGCACGACTCCGCAGGCTGTTTGGGCAGCAACTTTCATGACTTGCATTCTGGCATTATTCGTGGGAATTCCTTTCTACATACTTGGCATCCGTGATTTCGCTTTTTTCCTGTGGTGCTCTGGCGCTTTCATCGCGTACATAGTTTACACTTACCCTAACTTTCAGGCACAAATCACACGAATCAAGGTCCAGCAGGAAGCGCTTCTTGCCATGCTGTACATGACGATTTACTTAAAAGTCAATCCTGTTCTTGAAAACGCTATTTATTTTGCGTCGCAGCACCTTAATGGGCCTTTCGGTAGGGACCTTAAGCAGCTGATGTGGCTTATGGAATCAGGCAAGGCATCGACAGTTTCTGAGGCAACAGAATTTTTCATGCCTTTGTGGACAAAACGCAATCCTGATTTCGTCAAGGCATTCCTTATCCTTAAGCAGATTCTTAATCAGGCTGATGAGGAAAACCAGAGCAGGATTCTTAACAAGGCTTTGGACACTTTGCTCAATGAAACTTATGATAAGATGAAACATTACAGCCACGAGCTTCAGGGGCCTGTTATGGTTCTGCAAACTTTTGGCATGATGCTTCCGCTTATCGGCCTTCTTGCGTTTCCAATGATTAGCGTTTTTATGGCAGACCAGGTTAACATTTCTTACCTTTTCTTCACATACATTATCATTCTTCCTGCTCTTCTTTTCTTTTTCACAAGCCGCCTTATCGCCAAAAGGCCTGGTGCGTTCTCGCATCCAGACATCACTAGCAATCCGTTCATTCCGCCACTTGGGTATTACCGGTTCAAGATAGGAAAGTTTGAGAAGCTCGTTAAATTGATGCCTATTGCAATAATAATGGCTGGTCTAATAATGATACCTGGCATTCATCACTTCTTCTCTAACACACTGCCAGCATTTGAAGAAGGAAAAACGCTAACAAAAACCGACTCGATTGCTGCAGGATCTCATCTTGCTGAAGAGTATACGTGGCAGTCCTTGCTGGTAATGGTCACGATTCCTTTAGGATTGGCAACTGGGCTCATTTTTTATTGTTATTTTAACAGTGTGCAAAGAATAAAAGTTAGGAACCAGATTTTAGAAATAGAAGATGATTTGCCAGAATCATTATTCCAGCTTGGCAATCAGTTCACAGAGAGAATTCCTGTTGAGGAAGCAGTAAAGAATTTCGTGATGGAGTATGACAGCCTTAATCTTAGCAAGCGGAGCATTTACCTCTTTTTTTCTGCAATCCTCCAAAAGATGCAGAATATGGGTATGACATTTGGTGATGCCATCTTCCATCCAAAGGAAGGTGTATTGGTAAGGTATCCATCAGTTCTTCTAAAAGAGATATCGTGGATTCTAGTTGAAGGTGCTAAGAAAGGAGCACAGATACTTTACAATGTCACAACAAAAATATCTATTTATCTTACTAGCATGAAGAAAATAAAAGAATTGCTGTACGACTTGCTTACTGAAACTGTAACTTCAATAAATGTTCAGGCAAAATTCCTTGCGCCTTTCCTTGCAGCAGTTGTAGGCTCTTTGACTTTCGTCATAGTGAGATCGTTATGGTTAATGACTCAGCAGCTCGATGCGATAATAAAATCGCTTTCTTTAGGTGTTGTGAACGCCGGGGATATTCTCGGAGGGCTTTTCAACCTTTCAAGAGTCACTCCTCCGACAATGTTTCAAGCGATGGTGGGAGTTTATCTCGTCGAGGCTGTTTACTTGCTATCAAATCTTTCAAATGGGGTTGAGAATGGCTTTGATAATGTTTCCAAGCAGGCAACTATTGCAAAGAACATGATTTATGCAATAGTAATCTACGTCCTTGTTTCGTTTGTTGGTGTACTTATAATGAACGAGCTAGTCAAGCAGATTCAGAATCCAGTTTAACAGTAAAGAATATAAACGCTAAAATCAAAGGTTTGCACAATGGCTTATGTCGTTACTGACGGGAAATCGAGGCATGAATTCGATACGCTCAAAGAGGCAGTTGAGTTCAGGAGTGGAGTTCCAATGCCTATTTTTCGTTCTGATAATCTTGGAAATCTGAAACGGATCCAGATGGCAGAAATTTCTGCTGCAGTCCAGAGAGAGGATTATGGCCTTGACTCGCCTTTCGAGCCAGAAAAAGAAGCTTCTTCAGGTAATCACATAAAATCAAGCTTGATATTTATCTTTGGAATACTCGCTGTAGTTGTTGCCCTTTTTCTTTTGTGGTTTGTTCTCAAAGAGGTTTCCAAGTGAAGAAGGGAGATATGTCAATTGAGTTCACTTTCCTTATTTTTCTTGCAGTAATTGTCGTGATGGTGGTTGTGACTTTGGTAATCAAATTCGCATTCAGTGGCAACATGCTCTTCTGTAAAATCGCAGGCACTTGCAACAAAGATGCTCCGCCTGTTCCTGATAACCAGGTAATCAACCTTACAAGCATTAATGATTGCACACGAGTTCGCACAGAGATAGTCAAGCACGCAAAGCTTTGCTATGAGCGTTGGCTTGAGCTTGCTTCAAATGAAGTTTCGATTTGTTATACAATCCTCTCTCGGGGGGGATGCCCTGCAAGCATGCAAAATGATGTGAATGCAGATCTTGTTACTGAGGGTGTTAACGGCTCGATGTATGCTAATCCAGCTGACACGAAAATGGTCGTAACTTTTCATAGGAAAGACAGGAGCATTGCTATAATCTGATCATGGAAAGCGTTGAGGTGTGGATGTGGGTGATTGCCGGTCTTCTGATAGGCTCGATAATGTTTGTTGCAGGCTCGAGCCTTCTTGCAAGGTACCTCAACAGCCAGGACATTGGAATTGCACGGTCTAATTTTAATCAGATAGCTGAAATTTCTAAAAAGATTTGCAGGCTTGGCATTTACAGCGAGGAGACAATGACTTTGCGGATTCCCTCGGTCGCTTCCAAAATTGCTGTTGTTGACAAGGATTTGATTGAAGGACAGGGAAACGATATTTGCCTGTGGATAAGGAATCAGGCTGGAAGCCAATGCGAAAAAATTGACACTTGCGAAACAAAAATGAATTCCGTTGTTTTCGAGGCAGACCAAACGCCGTTCTACATGATTCAAAGATTGACTGGCGCCAAGCAACCTGCCGTCATAACATTTAAAATCACAAAAACAGGTTTTGATGCAGTCCAGATAACATGGAAGCCTAACTGAAAATTATTGTCTCGAACTCGGGAGCTAAATTATATTTTGTCTTCAAGGCCAGAGAGGCCAAGATTTTGCTATTGCACCCTGAAGTCGCTTTGCGACGATAAAGTGCCCAGATCAATAAAGCCCGCGCGGCGAGTGAGCGCATATTTATTACTAAAAAATTCCAGCACCTACAAATTCGACAAACTCTAACTGACTGCTATTTGTTTGGTATCTGCCCTATATTCTATGAGGATGTTCTCGGCAGGATTTATTGAAGTTCGCAGCCACATCACTTTTTCTCCTGCGCCGCAGCCAAATGATTCCATTGGCAGTTGCTGGCAAAGGTTTTCCTTGATGATGCGCTTGGCGATTTCTGCATTGTCTGCCACTGCAGCCTGGCAGCTTGATGAGACAGCTATTTCTCCGCATATTATGTTTACTGCCGATGTTCCTAGGCCGCTTCTTTCATTGCACAGCTGCATTTGAGCTATTGTCGTGCTGATTATCCCACAGCTTGAATACTGAATCTCAAATCCAGTAAGAGTCACATTTCCTCCGGCAGTGATTTTTATTGGAATCTGGCATTCTCCAAGTGGGCAGGGTTTTGCAGATAAATTGAGCTGGCGGTAAATTTCGTCAGTTATTGAAAGGTCGCTGATTGAGAATCTTTTATTTAGATCTGGATTAAGGAGAGTGAATTCGGTGGTTAAATCATTTCCAACATTTATTTCTAATGACGGTAAAGTTTCTTTTGTGAAAAATGTGAAATTCGTCGAGATTACCCTCGCATCATCAGGAATTGATAATGTCAGGATTTCACTGCCAACAATGCTGGGGCTTATCCTTGCAGTTGTTGCACCATCTGCTAGAGTTGACCGCACGAATTTTCTGGGGTTTGCCTGATAAATTATTGCTTTTTCCTTGTCAGAATTCACGCAATAATCCTGTGACTGCCTTATCTGCTCAGGGAATAATTTGCTTGAAGCAAGATGGAAGAATGTCTTGCAGTAAACTTCCTTCCCGACTCCTGGTAGCTTGCCTGTAAATAAGAATAGTAGGAAGAATATGCTTATGACGCTGACTACCATGATGAATATGGTGTCGATTGCCATGTTTGCCCTAGCCAAATCCAGTCACCACGCAAGTTCCTTTTTTGTTTTCAATTTTGAATGCTTGTGGAGTCTGCCAGTTGCCCGCCGTGAGAATAGAAGGATCAATTGATGCCGGCTGGAATGCTTCAGTC
>JBBSVZ010000171.1:0-1187 GCA_038046545.1 Nanobdellota archaeon
TATGGAGTTTACGGAGAGAAATCTTTTATGGGAAGAAAATATATGGGAATAAACAGGTCAACATTCTTGATAGATGAAAAAGAAAAAATACAAAAGATATTCTACAAAGTAAACCCAGAAAATCACATTGACGAGATTAAACTAGCGCTAAAATATTAAATTATTTTTTTATTAGTGTCCGTGTGCTGCGGCTGGCTCTGGATGGGCAGCAGCTGGTGCTGATTTTTCGCTGCCTGAGGCTAGTGACTTATAAGTATCCCCCACCCCGCTTGCTATTGCTCCGATGCTTTGGTACACTCCCCTGGCTGTGTTGCCAACTAATTTTTGCACAAGCCCTGTGGCTACATAAAGATATGCTCTTTTGTCTTGGTATTCTTCACCTTTTGCCTTGATAACAAATCTTCTGTAAACAAAAGAGCCAAGGCCTACTGCCCCGAGGACATAAGACTGAGGCAGTATAAGTGCTGAAGCGAGCTGAATCCAATAAACTGACTTAAACGCTCTTTTCAAGTTTGCACCATAATTTTTAAAAGTCTCTTTCATGCCGCTGAAGGTTTTTTTCTTCACAAGATGGTCTTCAAACATATAAGCGGCATTTCCTGCCAAGGGGAATGCAGTCATGTAAAGAGTTTTTCCAAGCATGGACAATTTTTTTAGAGGAAGCAGCAAGTAGTGGGCCATTGCTCCAAAAAATCCTCCGCTCATTAGCTCATCTCTAATAGTCTTTGAATCCTTTTTTCCTTTTGTACCTAGCAAATATCCAGCTGATATGGCAAAAACACCAGGGTTTCCCGTCAAAGCGTAGCCTGCAACAGGTGTAGCCGCCCCTAATCCAATATTAAAAGTTCCTTTTATTGCTCCGCCTAATTCATCTACCACACTTTCTAAAGTGCCCATTGGCTTTTTTGCTTCTTTTCCATGCGCCTCTGGGCCATGTGCTGATGGATGAGCATCAGCTTGTCCTTTAGCAGATTCTGCCAATTTTTCAAGTTCTGATTGTGCAGGAGCATGAGGTTCCTCAGCCATTTTTTACCTCCTGCAAAAGTGGCTCGTCCACTTCCTCGTTGTTTTCTTCCAGCAACTTCTTAACCGCAAATTCTACAACGTGACTCTTGTTGCGAAACTTGCCAGTAGAAAGAGATGACATTATTTTTTGAACTAGTTCTTCATCCAGCGTAACGCTTAAT
>JBBSVZ010000172.1:0-4909 GCA_038046545.1 Nanobdellota archaeon
TAAGGCTTAATCCATCCCATGTAAAGCTTAATTGTGTCATAATGCTGTCGTAAATACTTCACTGTGAACTTCTTCCTGACGCACAGCTCTTTGAAAGTTCTGACTTTCCAAATGTAATATTGTGTAAGCTTTCTCTTGAGCACTTCCTTGACTTTTTCGTTGAAATCAAGCTTTGTTATCATCTCATCAATTTTTTCTGGGAAGCCAACTGTTTTTTGCTGGAATTCCTCCCAATTGTAAGCGTATTTGTCAAGGCCCTTATCGTCAATCTTTATTCTGAAGAATAAATCTGGCAAAATCGAGAAGCCAACTGTTTGCGCAAGGCCATAAACTGAGCCAGCGTTTTTCACGCCTCCTTCAACCTGGTCAATCCAGATTCCCTTCAAAGTTATTTCTGAACCCTGCGCTTCCTGGCCTCTATTGAAACTGTCATTGTAGAAAGTTAGGCGCTCATCAATAATCCTTATTTCCCTTACGAGCTGGAATAATGCCTTCATCATATCGCTAATCCCTCTTAGGAATTGCGAAATCCTGTCCTGCTGCAAGGCAAGCCTTTGTTCTGAGACTCCGAAAAAAGCTGACTGTTCAGATGCAGCAAATATGTCTGTTATCTTGTCGTAATGGGTGAAACCGAAGTCATATCTTAGGTTGTGCAGAATCCAGTAGTAATGCTCTTCGATATACTGCTGGTTGGTCTCAAAGACCATGTGGTATTTTAACTTTCCATCAGGCTCTGGATAACCAGTCAAAATGTCATAGGCTTGCCATTCAATCTCATCTTTTTCTTCCTTGTCAAACTTGTACTTTTTAAGAAGGTTGTCAGACCCCTTGTCTTTTTTGTCAGCCATTACTTTTCCTCAGCACAATAACCAAACCAATCACAGAAACTAATTCAGCGTTGGCGTCTAGCGCGATTTTTGCTGCAATCTCCTTGATTGTCACTTTTCCCAAGGCGTTTTTAAGCACTTTTATCTTTATTAAACTTTTCTTGCTAAGCTGGGCTTTAATCTCATTTGTCTGAGAATCAGTAATCCCTCTTTTGCCGATCCAAACTGTGGCCTTTAACGCATTCATCTTCTCACCTGATAAAATTGGTTATAGTGTTGTGCAGGAAAAGGATGCGCATATCTTTGAGGAAGCAATTGGGGTTGAGGCCTTGGTTGAAGGGGTTTTTGTTGGATTGGTAGCGGGTTCTTTACTGTTTTTTTTGATTCTGCCTCGAGCTCATCTTCATGCATCAAGTTCGAGTCTGGAACAATTCTGTCAATCAGTTCAAAAACGACATAAAATAATGGAAAGAAAATAATCATGGAAATGAACGATAGGAAATCAAATGGAACAGTTCCGTAGTAAACAGGCGTCAGCATTAGAATCACGTAAGTTACAACTCTCATCCTTCCGATGAATTGGGCTCGTTTTTTTAGCTTAACTCCGCTGATGAAAATCTGAACCCCGTAAAAAAAAACGAAAGCTGCTATGCCTGCTTTTGTTCCTGCCTGCCAATCTAACTGAAGGCTGCCCTCAGAAAGCCGGGTGTAAACAGTTCTCATCCAGTCCCAGCCGACAAAAATCGGAACAACGCTGTTCGAGACAACATTTCCCCATGAAGTGCCGCGCTTTTCCTGAAAGAACTCGGTAATGAACCAGCTCATATAAGTCGGGATAAGAATCCAAAGCATAATCGGATCATTGAATGGCCCTCCAATTAATGAAACCCATCTTGTGATGAGTTCGACGAAAAAAGCGACCAGTGGCTGCATCATGACACCCTGTGCAGCCCTTTAATTGCTGCGGGGATTTCTTTTAACATGTCCTCTGATGTAAATGAAAAACCTTCTTTTTTCATTAATCTGTCACCAATGAAACCGTTAAGAAAGGTTGCTGTTTTTGCAGCTTCTTCTGTGTTTTTGTATTGTGCTAGAAAGCCAGCGCAGAGGCCTGCGAGAATATCTCCCGTACCTCCGACTGTCATTCTTGCGTTTCCTGTTCTATTGTAAAACACTTTATTTTTTGTATGAATTTCGTCAATCTTTCCTTTGAGGATTATGGTGTTGTTTTTTATTGTTATTTTTTTTATTGAAGTTTTGTTGTTGTGCAATAAAATCTCAAGTTCTTTTTTATGAGGTGTGAGAATTGCGTTCCTGAGCTTTTTTGTCGAGATTGCTTTTAATGCGTCAGCATCGATGACTTTCAAGTGCGGTAATTCTGAAAGCTGTTGCATTGCTTTCTTTGTTTCTTGAGCTAGCCCTGCTCCGTTGCCAATTAAAAGGACGTCATCATTCCGCAAAAAATTCTTTATTTCTTTTACATGCTTTGATGAGATGAATTTTCCATTCAGCTTTTTTGTTATTAAGTCAAAGCTTTTCCTGTTTATCGCCCAAGCTACTTTTTCAGGAGCAAAAAGAATGATAAGGTCAACGCCGCTGCGCAATGCTGCAATGCCTGCGAGCGCAAGGGCGCCAACATAGTCTTCGCTTCCTCCTACAACCACCACTCTCCCGTTCATTCCTTTGTGCGAAGCGGACTTTCGCACAACTTTACTTAGGTCATATTTTGAGAGGAAATTCATAATAAATCACCTTGTAAAAGAAATGCGCCGGCACGGGGATTTTCATCCTTCCAGTTATAGCCGAAAAGTATTTGAACCCCGAAAGCTCTTCCGAGCACAAGGGACTCAACCTTGCGACCTACCAGATTAGCCGATGCCGGCACACCATTTGTGCCGGATAACTTCTTAATATGCATTTCTGAGAAAATCTCGAAAGATTTACGACGATGACCGGAAATAACTGCGGAAAATTTCTGAGTTATATTTAAATAAAATTTCTTTATTTTGCACTCAAGGCCGTGCAGGCCGTGATTTGTTGAAATTATTGTCGTGTTCATTCTTCTTTCTCCAGGACCAAATTTCCTTTGTCGTTGAGAATTATTTTAAGCCTGTCTCCCTTTTTCCAGCCTTTAGCGACAGTTATCTGCTTCGGTAGAGTTATCTTGAACTGACCGTTTCTGTCATATTGCAGCCTAACCATGAGTATACTTTAGTGTATACTGACTTGATTTTATAAATGTTATGTATTTTTTTATAACTTTTATTAGGTATGTTTTTATGCCTTTTTATTTATCACAACATTTATAAAGTAAAAAAATTCTTACTTTATTATGAGAATTAAATCAATAAAAATCTCTGAAAAAGGTCAAATTGCAATTCCAATCGATGTCAGGCGCGAGTTGGGTTTAGAAAAAGGAGACGAGCTAATTTTGTCGCAGCAAGGAAACAGGATAATAATCGAAAAAAATTCACGTTTCGCTGAAGATGCGGAATTAAAATCACTTTTTAGTGCTTCTCTAAAAACTGCAGAAGAGCTTTGGGACAACAAAGAGGATGATGTTTGGAATGACGTTTGAACAAGGCGACATTATAGTTCTTCCATTTCCATTCACTGACTTAAGCTCTTCAAAACAAAGGCCGGCTTTTGTCGTCTCAAATAGGCGGTTTAATTTAAATTCTGAAGATGTTATTGTTTGTGGAATAACTTCAAATTTGAATAACGAAAAAGATTCGTTAGTAATAGATTCCGAATCGCTAAGCGACGGATTCATTCCGGTAAAAAGCAGAATAAAAGTCGGAAAAATCTTTACGCTGAAACAGTCGCTAGTCAGAAAAAAAGTAGCTCAAGTAAAGAAAGAAATTATTCTTGGAGTCAAGCAAAAACTTTCAGAAATACTTTAAATTCTGCATTTAATCATTGTAGAAATATTTATATATTGGTATACATATTAGTATACTGAATATAACGCATGGCACGAATAAAGTGGCTAATGGCAGCAGCTGCACTACTCCTATTGATTTTACCAGCTCCGGCGTTTGCGCAATCCTCTGGAAATATATTTGGGAGTAACATTAATTCTGACTTTGGAATTTTTTCACCGCTTGGGTCAATTATCAGCCCGATAATCAATCTATTCGTTCAAGCCGGAAATTTGGAAGGAGAAAATTTAATCGGCTTTACCAGATTCATAATTTGGATAGTTGTCTTTGCTGTAATTTATGGCGGGCTAAAAGTTGCAGGCGGGCAAGCAGGCTGGATAAAAAATAATATTGCAGTTGTTCTCGCTCTTTGCTTCTCAATTATTTCAGCAATTTTCACACCAGACGAATGGATTCTCCAAATTGGTTCGAGCTGGGCTCAAGTTGGATTTCTGTTAATGATTGCGCCAATACTCGCGGTGATTTTAGTATTTGCAGTAACTCAATGGAATAAGCCGCTGCTTTCAGCTCCCCTATGGTTTGTTGCACTAGCGCTCATTAGTTATTTCAACCAACTACTCGGTATCGAGAGGCCGCAGGGAAACACTGTTCCAATTCCAGGCCTTGAGAACTCAACTGGAATAATGCACGTGATTTTTCAGGTATTGGGAACAGTTGCATCAATAGCATTTATCATACAACTTGTTCGCGCGATATTGGGCATGTTTAGCGGCGGAAACCTTCAAGGTGGAGGACCGAATATTAGGGGTTGGTTTGGCGGGCAGCAAAATCATGATGACAGACCTGAAAGACCTGCAACTGATCAGCAAACCCATGATAGATCGCAGAGAGATGAAAATGGACGGGACAGAAGAGATGATGGAGCAGCAGCCAGAGGGCAATCACCGGCTGAGCCTTTAGAAGTACATATCAGAGGGCCAGCAAATGGTCATCACGTGCACCAAAACACTCCTGTGAGATTTATAGTTGAAGTTACGGGAGGGCAATTTAATATTGAGGTTGCAGGAAGAGTCGAGCATGGCGCACAAAGGCAGGGGTTTTCGCACCATGTTGTCCACAACGAGCAGCAAAGAACATTTGACGCCCACCACACATTCCAGCAACCTGGAAATTACCTTGTTCATTTTGTTGCCACTGACA
>JBBSVZ010000173.1:0-13212 GCA_038046545.1 Nanobdellota archaeon
GCCTTGTCTTTGGGATTTTTTGAATCTGCGGGTGAAAGTGAACCGTCCATTGAAATGCATCGATCCACAAAGAGGCTCATATATGATGAGATTTTGAAATTGTTCACAGGAGTTGCGAAGATTATTGCGTCCGCTGCGATAAGCTTATCATAAAGAATTTTGCTCATGTCGTCTTCTTCAGAAGTTCCTTTCTTGTAGCAGGTGCATGGATAGTGGCACTGTGTGTTCACAGTCGAGTAGCATGCTTTGCATGGTTTGATATTATAATCGCGCAAATTTATTTGCTCAACTTCTGCGCCGAACTTTTTGCAATTTTTTAAGCACTGTTCAAGCAAAGTTTCAGAATTAGATTTTTCCTGCGCATAATCAAATTCGCTTCTTGCCGAGCCGGATATGCCAAGAATCTTTATCTTTCCGCCGCGCCTGGAGTAAAGTTTTTTCACTTCATCAAATGCATTTTTCTGCACTGCCCGAAAAAGCCCAGTCTCGTCAGATGAATTTCCCTTCATAACACCACAAAGCGGGTAAAATAGTCAAGTTATTATCTTTTACCTTTAATATAAACCTTCTCTCCAAAATTTTTAGGAGAATTATTATACTTGTAAAGAGTTATATTTGTCTAGTTTTTTAATTTTCAATTTGGGGTGGGCGCAAATGACAAAATATATAGTAGTTACCGGCGGAGTGATATCCGGGCTTGGAAAAGGGGTATTGACAGCATCTATCGGAAGATTGCTTTCGCTAGGTTATTCTTGTTCTGCAATAAAGTGCGACGGCTATCTTAACGTTGACCCGGGCACGATGAATCCTGTCGAGCACGGCGAAGTATTTGTTCTTGACGATGGTACTGAATGCGACATGGATTTTGGGCATTATGAAAGATTCATGGGCGTTACTGCGAAAGGAAACTGGAATTTTACAATGGGAAAAGTGTTTAAGACAATCCTTGAAAAAGAAAGAAGAGGGGATTTCTTAGGAAAAACAGTGCAATTCGTTCCGCACGTTACTGATGAGATAAAAGAAAGGATTTACACTATAGGAAAAGAAGAGAAGGCGGATATTGTTTTAATTGAAGTTGGGGGTACTGTGGGGGATCTTGAAAATGGTCTTTACTTGGAAGCAATACGCCAGCTTGCGCACGAAGTCGGGCGCGATAACGTAATGTTCATTCATCTTTCTTATGTTCCAATTCCCTGCGGAGTGCATGAACAGAAATCAAAACCAACGCAACTTAGCATAAAGACTCTTAACGAAGTCGGCATATGGCCTGACATGGTTGCTTGTAGATGCAGCGAACCTCTTACGGAAAAAATCAAGGATAAGATTTCCATGTTTTGTAATGTTGATAATGATGCTGTGCTCACCGCACAAGATGTCGCATCTGTTTATCTTATTCCGAAGATGCTTGACGATCAGGGAATCCTAAAAGTAATGGAACGAAAGCTTCACATGAAAATCAAAAGAGATCACATAGCCGATTGGCATGGTCTTGCAGAAAAAATGGTTGACAATTCTGAAAGGCAAAGAGTGAAAATAGGTATTTGCGGAAAATATACTGCGCTAGGCGATTCATACGCAAGCGTTGTCGAAGCACTTCGACACTCCGGAGCAAATCTTGATGTCGGCGTTGACATCTGCATGATTGACACCGAAAAGATAGAGAAAGGAGAACGCGTATGCGATGCTGTCGCAGGCCTTGACGGGATAATAGTTCCTGGCGGATTTGGAACCAGGGGATGGGAAGGCAAGATTGAAGTGATAAGGCATGCGAGAGAAAATAAGATTCCTTTCCTTGGGATATGCCTCGGACTACAGGCGGCAGTTGTCGAATATTCAAGAAACGTGTGCGGTTTTGCTGATGCCAATTCAACTGAAATGAATCCAAATGCAAAAGACAAAGTGATAACGCTGATGGATGAGCAAAGAAATGTTGTTGAAAAAGGCGGGACCATGAGGCTTGGGGCTTACGAAGCGGTTGTTGAAAAGAACAGCATTGTTGCAGGACTTTATGGTTCTACAAAAGTATCTGAAAGGCACAGGCACAGATATGAAGTCAATCCGAAATACCACAAGTGTCTAAAGGAGAAAGGGCTTTCTTTGTGCGGGCTTTCCCCTACAGGAAAACTTGCTGAGTTCATCGAGCTTCCTAAAAGCGCGCACCCTTACTTCACTGCGACCCAGTCTCACCCTGAGCTCAAATCAAAGCTCGAGAAACCAGCGCCATTGTTTTTTGGGCTCGTGAAAGCGGCGGCCGATACTAAAAAAGTGAAGTAGCAAAGTAGTTTGGAAAGTATTTTATCCTACGCAGGCGCTACTTCATTATGGTAAAGAAGTTTGTCAAATGGATAGATGCTCAAAAAGCGCTCCAAACGCTAGGCGTTTCGAAACAATACTACTTGGCTTTTATCGGTCCCCAAGGAAGGCCAGTGAACTCTGCGCATCTAAAAAGGGTTGATGCCTTTATCAGGCACTTTGGGCCAGAATCACTAATGACGTTTCTTTCTCAGAGAGTGCTTAAGGAAGGCGCAAGAAGCGAAGCACTCTTTGAAAGGATGGAGAGGGTGCTGAAAGTATTTGGTAAACCGTTCTTGGGGATGGCAAACTTTGCAGAAAAAAAGAATGTCCAGATGGAATTTATTGCGGCACCGGACAACCCGTTTGGTTCTTCGGTTGAATTCAGCGCCCTTGATGGAACAAAAATCGCAAAATTCAATTTTGATTTATTCATAAACTCGCAAAGAAAACCCGCGGTGGTTCTTGGAAACCTGCAAGGGATGTCACGGCAGGAGATGGAAGGATTTAAGGCGCGCTACAACGAGCCATTTTTTAACTTCGTGCTCGGCTCGTTCGAACGCGCATTCCCAAAAAGAACGCAGAGGCTTGCGCTCAATCCGCGTGAGCATAGAGCATACATGCAGCCGAAAACAAGAAACATCATCGGACGGCTCGTCTCAAAGGGAACGATTAATCAGGAAAAGTTCTTTGAATTTGTTCTGCGCGAATCCGAAAAAAGAAAAATCTCTATTGATGGGGTCGAACGGCTGATAGCACAGGGAAAAGTAGGGGGCAATTATGCGAAGATTCTCAACCTCGAGCTTGAGATGATAAGACAAAGAGGAAGAGGAATGCATATGGCCGCCTACAAAAAGGCGGGTTTTAATCCGCGAAGCAAAGCAAAGTTTCTTAGGGTTAATAGAAGATAATAGATTTTATAAAAAGGAAAGCATAAAATAAGGCAAATGATTAGTAGTTAATTGAATTAGGGGTTGATGAAAAATGTATGATGAAATGGCAATGAGTTATTTTCAGTCTTTGGATAAGGCTGAGCGAAAAAGACTGCTAAAATTAGTGATAGATCAGCTGGATGAGAGTGAAAAGCTGGCTCTTGCGAAAATGCTTGTAAAAAAGTGAGTAATTTTATTAAAATATTTGAAATTCAAGCTTTGGGGCTTCCTAAGCCAATTCGTATAAGTGTGAGGGCGCCAAAAAAGCTCCCTCGCTTCATTTATAAACGTTGCCTTGATTTAATTCTTGATATAGAGATTTATTTTTGGTGAATGAAAATGGCAACAAGAACAAGGGACACAAGCCGCTTCAAGAAGACCCATTCGAGGCAAAGGTGGAAGTGGACCAAAAAGAAAATGCGAAGAAGGAAGAGAAAAAAGAGATACTTAAGACAGAGAGCTAGATCGTAAAGTCAGCAGACTTCATGGTTTTTCTCCTTTTGAAGTATTTTTTAATATCTTTTTTTCTGCGTGGCTCGCTTTTGGGTCATGCAAAATCTATTTTTTGAACCTATCTTATTGATTTCAGAATTATTTCATCGGCTGCCAGGGCTGATTGGGGGCCTGAGCGTTTGCAGGATTGGGTGCAGGGCCAATGGGGACTGATGTTTGCGTTTGTGCTGAAACAAAGCCTCCTTGCGCACTTTGTGCGCCCGGAGTAACCCTGATATTTCTTATAGCTGAAACATCAAAAGCCATTTGAAGATCGAGTTTTACACTAACTTCCCAGTGTATTGAATTGTTGCCCATGTCCTGGAAGAAATTCATTACCCCTCCGATGAGTCCGGGGTTGGCTTGCCCTTCCGAAATCACTCCTGCCGGAACAGTAAACTGAAAAGAGTATTTCATCTCGCCCCTATTGGCAAAATATTCTTTTTCTCCATCAAGTTTCTTTTCTTCATGATAAAGAGTGTCAGTATAAGTATGTTTTCCGGACTGGCGCTTTCTTGTCGCATCAATTGTTGCGATAACCCCCCTAGCTTTAAGGGTCTCTTTTACCGTCAATACTGCGGTGCCTTCAATTATTTCTCTTGGATGATATTCTGACTTATTTAATATCAAATCCATCTTTCCTGCGCCAAGTCCTAAAAATGCCACAAAACCACCTGCTAATACAACAATTTTCCATGTTAAATACTTTTGCCCTAAACAATGCTTTTATACAAAAACAAGCCTATAATCTACTGGTTGAGATAAAATGAAAAAAGCAAATTCAAAAGTAAGGCAAAAACCAATCGTTTCAATCATCGTTCCGACTCTTAATGAACGAAAGCATATCAAGGCCTGCATTAGGGCCCTAGAAAATCAGTCAGTCCCAAGAGAGCACTATGAAATAATTGTTTCAGATTCATCAAGCGACGATGATACTGTAAAAATTTCGAAAACAATTGTTGACAAGGTCGTTGTCTGCAAAAGACAGGGTGCGGGTTTTGGAAGAAATCATGGCGCGCGCCACGCAAAGGGAGAAATATTGGGTTTTGTCGATGCTGATACGCTTGTTGAAGAAAAATGGGTTGAAGGATTAATAGAAACTCTTTCAAAAAAGCACAAGAACGGCAAGCATGTTGCAGTGGCCTGTACAGGTCCGCTTGAAAACATCGAGAAAGAACATTTGCACATAAATTTGTTCTACAAATGGTGGAACTTGCAGTCAAAGGCAAGTACAATTGCAAGGTACCCGATATTTCCCGGATTCAACTTTGGCGCAAGGAAAAAAGAGTTCTGGGACGCTGGAGGATTTCCAAATGTAAACATGGTTTGCGAAGACATGGATCTTTCGTTAAGGCTTGGAAAAATCGGCGGGACAGGATTTAGCAAAAAAATGAAGGTAAAAACTTCAGCGCGAAGGCAGATAGAAATACCAATCCACAAGCACATTCTTAGCGGGGTTAGATACGCTTTGACAAAGAAAAGCATGACTTGGAATGAATATCGGAAAGACTTCTAATTATTAGAAAAACGCCTCTTGGCGCCGGGTCATATTTATAAACCATAAGAGAGTTGTATTAATCATGGCAAAATCCAGTAAGAAAGCTTCAAAGGCAAAGAAAGCGTCTCCTGTTTTGAAAGTAAAGAAGTATAACATTGTTGAAAGAATCGCGGGCTTTGTTGAGCTTGGGCGACCGATGGAGTGGAGCAAAAGCATACTCAACATGATGCTTGCGCTACTAATGGCATTTTATGTTTATCAGGCAGGAGTTAATCTATGGACATTTGTTGCAGGATTCTTTTCAGTTGCGGCGCTCTGGTCGGGGCTTTATGCATTAAATGATTGGACTGATTGGAAGATTGATCTTATTCATCCTGTGAAAAGAAACAGGCCGATTCCTTCCGGAAAAGTTTCGCCACTTCAAGGACTAATTTTTGCAGTATTGCTTGTCTTGATTTCTTTTGGAATAGCATTCGCACTGAACAAAGCACTATTAGTTGTTTGCCTTTTTGCTATGGTTGTGAACCAGTACCTTTACACAATAGAGCCGTTTCGGTTCAAGTCAAGAAAAGGGCTTGACATGATATCGGGATCAATGGTGAATCCTTTCTTTAGATATATGTCGGGGCTCGTATTGTTCGTTCCTCCCGCAGCACTTTTCTCGCAAATCACTCCAATACTCCCGCTACTTTTCGTGATTGGAATTCAATTCAGCGGATATTCGCTTTACAGATTATTCTCAAAGAGCCATGACAAATTAGTGCACATGAAGAGCACCGTTGCACTCGTTCCTGAGCAGAAAGTAAAACTCATGTCCTATTCAGTGATACTTATCGCAGTAGTATCGTACATGCTGATGTTCATCAACTTCTTTTTCTTCAAATTCGAATGGCTTGGATTCATACCGGGTCAATATCTTTACCCGATAGCAATTGCACTTATCTTCTTGCCTTTCATGAGAGAAGCGATAATGGATCCGGTTAAGGCGAATATGAAGAGCCAATACAGGATTATCTATATCATGACGATGATATTTATTTTCGGAAACTTTGCGGTGTTCATACTCATACCTTGAGGCGGTTTTATGGCTAGAGACTTAATAGTAATAAGAACAAAACCCGGCGAAAGTGCTGGCGCCTGGACTAAAGTTAAATCAAGAGTAAGAGTGCTTGTCAACTGGATGCTCCTACAAGCCGGAGAAATGATTCCATTCACCCAAAAGAAGCACGTGTTCTATAGATTGATGGGGGTTAAGATTGGAAAGAATGTTCAGATTATGCCAAACGTTTTCTTTGACATATTTTTTCCCGAGAACATTTCAATCGGAGATAATGTTGTTATTGGAATAGGAACATTTATGGCATGCCATGAATTCAACCCTGAAGAATTCAGATATGGCAAAATTACTATAAAGAAAAATGCGCTCATTGGCGCAAGGTCGTTCATCTTGCCGGGCGTTACAATAGGCGAAAATTCTCTTGTAGCCGCGCAGACAGTGGTGCACAAGGATGTCCCTGATAATGTTATTGCTTTTGGAAGCCCGCTGCAATTCAAGGAAAGAAATCCTCCTCAAGCTAAGCCTGGCGAAGTCAAGAAGGCGCGCAAATAATTTTTTTGGTAAAAATCTAAGGTTATATTTATGGCAACAAAAAAAGCACCTTTGATTTCGGTCATCGTTCCTGCATTGAACGAGGAGAAGTTCCTACCCACTTGCCTAAAATCAATAATTGACCAGACTGTTCCTCGCGAAAAATACGAGATAATCGTTTCGGATTCTTCAAGCGTTGATAATACAGTTAAGATTGCAAAGAAATTTGCTGACAAAGTGGTGATTTGCAGAAGGCAATCAGCTGGTTTTGGGAGAAACTATGGCGCAAAGTTTGCCCACGGGAAATACCTTGCTTTTGCAGATGCTGATGTTATTGTGGATAAAAAGTGGCTGGAAGGAGTTATTGAAGGGCTAGAAAAAGGCGTTGCCTGCACTGGCCCCGTAAGTGCTCTTGAATCAAAACCGATAAAGCACGTTTTTGCTTTCATATTCTGGCAAATGCTTACAAGAGCGACAGTTCTTGTAGGTCATGGATTATTGCCGGGGCACAATATTGCTGTTAGAACTGGTGTCTTTAGAGAACTTAATGGATTTATTGAAACAAATGTTACAAATGAAGATAATGAGTTCTCAAGGCGCGTAAGAAAGAAAGGCCGAGTAGTTTTTTCAGAAAAGATGGCGCTAAAGACTTCCACAAGGCGCCTAAAAAGAGTCTCGATGATAAGCTATTTTTTGAACGGAGTAAAATATTTCCTGTTTGGGAAAAGCATGACTTGGAACGACTTTAGAGAAGACTATTAAAGGAACTGTAATGGACATAGAAGAATACTCTGATTATGCCGTTCAGTACTATGATGAAAGGCTGTCTCCATTGGTTATCCCTTATTTGAAATTAAAAGGAACAAAGACAGTGCTTGACTGCGGGTGCGGGGACGGCAATTTTCTAAACTCGATGAAACTAAAAGGCTTTTTAAAGCAAAGAAAAGTTTATGCTGTTGACCTCTCGAAAAAAAGGATAGATGCCGTAAAAAAGATTGACAAAAGCATAATAGCATTTGTTGATTCGGTGGAAGATCTTGGAAAAATAAAGAAAAATTCTGTTGACTTGATTGTTTCAATGCAGGTTATAGAACATGTCGATGACTCAAAAATGATTTCTCAACTCAGCAGAGTGTCAAAGAAAGGGGCGCATGTTTATATCGCCACAATATTTAAGAGTGGTCTTTCTATCCCTTTATTTTTCAACAATGGCGAATGGGTTATCGATCCTACCCACTCCAGGGAATATTCTGACGAAAAGACCCTTGTTTCACTGTTTGAGAAAAAAGGTTTTGAGTTGGTTGAACAAAAAAAAGAAAGGCTAAAGGTTACTATTGCTTACCCTTTGTTTGTTTTGGCCTCAAAGGATCTCAGGCTTTTTGAAAAGAACACTCTGGCAAGAAATCTTGAAAAATTAAAGGTTCCTGTTCCGGGGTATCATGTATGGGAACTTGTTTTTAAGAAAAAATAATCTAAATGCGATGCATTTTATTCAGAGTCTAATTTTATCAACCATTTCGCATAGCTTTTTTGCGCCGTCAAGTTTTTTTGAAAGCATTGAAAGCTCAGCTAACTTTCTTTTTGCGTCCTTATTTGAATGAAAATCAATTATGAGTTGTTCAATAATTTCTTCCTGCGTCATATAATCAATTTTTGCGCCAAGCCCCAGTTCATGCAGTTGGGCTGCGTTAGCCTGCTGTTCGCTCTGATAAAGGTCCGGCATGGAAAGTATTGGTTTTCCCAGGGAGATTGCCTCCATCATTGTGGAATGTCCTCCTCCGCATATAACAAGGGACGATTCAGACATCATTTTTATAGGATCAGCGACCACAGGGAAAAGTTTTACGTTCTTAACTTTTGGGAAAATCCCCGCGCCCTGGCCCGTTATAATATTGAACTTGTAGCTTTTGAGCCTCGTTGCAATCCTTAAAAGTTTTAGAATCATTTCTCTTTTCTTTCCCTTGCCGCGAACTGTAACAAATACCGTGTGTTTCTTTAGTTTAGGGTTAGACTTTGCGCGTCTTACAAGCGGCCCGATGAATTCTATCTTATCAGAATATTTTCCTCCATGATTCTCGAGATTCTTTTCGCACAAAGTAAAAGGGGGGCTAAAATCAGGTACCAGAATTTTATCCATCGCAGAAAGAGAGGAGTTATTGAACTTTTTTACGGTGGTTCCGGTGAGTCTTATCAAAAGCCCCTTGTCCTTAAAGAAATCGCCAACATTGAACTGGTTAAGAATCATCCATACTGGTATTTTTCCCAGGTGTGCTATGTAAGCCGGAATATAAAAGCTGTCAGAAATAACAAGATCCGGCTTTTCTTTTTTTATTACTGATCTAAATTTCAGTATCGTTGATGCGTGGGCATTTTTTATGGTGGCGTAAATGGTTTTTTTTATATCGAGGGCTCCTTCGCTCCCAACAAGTTTTACTTCTGAAGGCACTTCAATTACTTCAAGTCCGTTACTTTCGGCGAAGCTCTTTGCATAACCATATGACGCAAACACCACTTTGTGTTTTTTTGTTAGTTCTCTTGCAGCAGCAATGGTTCTTGTGGTGTGCCCTAGCCCTTCTCCACAAAAAAAATAAAGTATTTTCATGCTCAAATAAGAGGAAATGAGGAATAAAATACTTCCTAAGTGGCAATTAATTATAGGGGCCTATAGTGAAGCGGTAACACGCGTCGTTCGCAACGACGAGACCGGGGGTTCGAATCCCCCTGGGTCCATTAGCAAAATTATATTCTTCTCAAAAATTGTTCTTTGGGGTAGTAGCACTTTCTTTTTAAGAAAGGGCTACGTGCCAAATCCCCCTGGGTCCATAAAACTAATTCTTTTATACTTGAAAATTCCTTTAAGTTGCATGAAGTATAAAGCGCAAGGTGCAATTGAATACTTGCTTATCATCGGCGCGGCCATACTTGTCGTGGCAATTGTCATACTTGCGGTCACAGGCGTTCTTGGCGGCGGAAAGGATCAGACGGCTGTGGGGCAAGAGAGCGTTACAACATCATTTGATTCTTTGCGCGAGAGCAGTACAAATTTTGTCAGATTGAGTAATAATTATTACACAAAGTCGGATCCATTAACATCTTCGCTTTCAGCATTATGGCGGTTTGACAAACTTCCTGACAATAATACTTTTTCAGATTCATCAGGGAATGGGAATGATGGCACTTGCACTGGCACTACCTGCCCTTCAATAGTTGCGGGACTTTGGGGGAATGCACTGGAGTTTTCTTATACTGGGGCAAACAATGAGATACTTGATTCAATTCTAGTATCTAGTAAAACAATTGTTCCCAGAACAGAATCTTACTCGGTATCTGCTTGGGTGAAATATCCTTGCGTTTGCACGAACAGCGCCTATTGCTGTGTGGATAAAATAGTGGGGACAAATGCAGTTAATGGCTCTTATGTTAATGATGAAGGATGGTCCTTTGGGATTTATAGAAATGCTAATGGTGAGACAAACGTCACCAGGTTCGCGTATCTGATTTCTGATGGAAGTTGTTCAACTAACTGCCAGCGTACGTCTGATTGCACGAATGACTGTACTGGATCAATATATGCTAATCCTCAAGGCAGATGCAGTTGCGGGGTTGATGTGCAATACGAGCCCCAAGTTTTATTTTCCCCAGATACATTTCATAATTTTGTTGAAGTTTATGACAGGCAAAATCTAAAGGTTTGCACATACATTGATGGTCAGATTTCTGGGGCGTGCACCACATTGAATGCCAACCAAATTTCAATAAATGTTGATTTGGCAAAATATGATTTGACTATTGGGGGCTTTACTTACGGCACCTCTGCAAGGGTCCCTTTTGTGATTCAAGAAGTTGCAGTTTGGTCACGCGCCATTTCTGCAACTGAAGTAAAGCAGCTTTATGATAATGCTTTGAATGCTGGCAAGTAATTGAAAATCTTTTTATATTCCAAAGAGCTACTGTTAGCATGAAAAAAACAATTCTTTTCGCAATGCTATTAATTGCTATTTCTATCTTTTCACTCGGGTGCATCCAGGAAAAAAAATCTGATACTAATGCAATAAGCGCTAGCACAAACAATACCCCCGCTTTTGATTGTTCAAAATGTTTGTCGAGTGAAAAATGTGTTGGTAGCGCGTGCGTAAAAAAAACATGCGCTGATTTTGGAGGAAGCGAATGCGGGCGAAACGGAAATTGTTCAAATCCAAAAATAAATTCTTCTGATACAAACATGTGCTGTGTTGGTACTTGTACAATTGATCCTTGCTTTGAAATTGATTGCCCAAATAATACTAAATGCGAAAAAGGCGAGTGCGTTCTCTTAAATTGCAAAGAAGATTTGAATGGAGTAATTTGCCCGCAAGGTTCTTCATGCACTACAAGCATAATTAACACAGAAGGAAGCTTCCCTTGCTGTACCCAAGTATGCATGGAAGTCAAGTGAAAAATCCATCATTTTTACCGTTCTAAAAGGGTATGTTATTTTGGGGTTTAGGAAGCTTTTAGACCCATTCTTTCGCTACATAACTTTTGCGAAATTTCGGTGTTCGAGGGCGAAAGCTTTATAAACCTTGAGAGCACAGATATGTAAGCAATTGTTTGCCTGGTGGCACCGTTGCTAGAGTGATTGAACAATCGGTTTCGACTGGTTGTTGCATGTTCTCGCCTTGAACACCTTACGCCGTAATGCGCAAGATTCATGTAGGGGAGCGATTTTATGCTTTCCATAAGTCCAAGGGATACTTGCGTAAGCAATGATATATTCTTGGCAGGTGAGCCCCGTTGCTTTTAACGGGGTGATGTTGGTTAGTGGTTAAAGTGTATCAGAGGATACATTGATTTGTGGCAAATAATATAGCTCAAAACCAATTTCAAAATAGTTTCAAAAATACAATACAAATGTTCTGCTATGCAGGATGTTGGAAGTATAATTCCAGCTGATCCTACTGGCGGGAACCGCTATCGAAATCCGGCTCAAGACATGCAAGTTGCAAATGCTCGGTAAGAGTGTTTGGCGAACGGCTCAGTAACACGTAGCTAACCTACCCTCAAGAGGGGCCAATCCCGGGAAACTGGGTATAATACCCCATAGAAGGCGCAAACTGGAATGTTGCTCCTTCTAAAACAAGCGATCTATATTCCGATCGTATTGGCTTAAGGATGGGGCTGCGTCGCATTAGGTAGTTGGCGGGGTAACTGCCCACCAAGCCAAGGATGCGTACGGGCCTTGAAAGAGGTAGCCCGGAGAAGGGAACTGAGATAAGGTCCCTAGCCCTACGGGGTGCAGCAGTCGCGGAACCTTTACACTGCACGAAAGTGTGATAGGGGGATTTCGAGTGCTTCCATTGGAAGCTTTTGCCAAACCTAAACAGTTTGGCGAATAAAGGGGGGGTAACATACGTGCCAGCCGCCGCGGTAATACGTAGTCCCTAAGTGGTTCCCACTTGTATTGGGCCTAAAACACCTGTAGCCGGTGAGTTAAGTCTTTGGTGAAATCGGCTCGCTCAACGAGTTGAATTGCTAAAGATACTGTCTCGCTAGAGGAATTAAGACGTAAAGGGAATTTTCAGGGTAACGGTGAAATGTGATGATCCCGAAAAGACCTCCAGTAGCGAAGGCGCTTTACGAGGAATATCCTGACGGTGAGAGATGAAAGCTGGGGGAGCGACCTGGATTAGATACCCAGTTAGTCCCAGCTGTAAACGATGCGAACTAGGTGTTCCATTTCCTACATGGACTTGGAGTGCCGAAGCGAAGGCAATAAGTTCGCTGCCTGGGGAGTACGCCCGCAAGGGTGAAACTTAATGGAATTGGCGGGAGCTCACTACAAGGGGTGGATGCTGCGGTTTAATTGGATGCAACGCCCGAAAATCTTACCAGGGAAGACAGCAGTATGATTGACAGTCTGAAGGGCTTTCATGACGCGCTGAGAGGTCCTGTATGGCCACCGCCAGCTCGTACCGTGAGGCTTCCTGTTAACTCAGGCAACGGGCGAGACCCACATCCTTAGTTGCTACTCAGACTTTTGTTTGGGGCACTCTAGGGAGACAGCGAGGGCAACCTCGAGGAAGGAGTGGTCAACGGTAGGTCTGTATGAGCCGAATTTCCTGGGCAACACGCGGCACACAATGGTTGAGACAATGGGTTGCTAACCCGAAAGGGGGCGCTAATCTCCTAAACTCAACCTCAGTTCGGATCGAGGGCTGTAACCCGCCCTCGTGAAGTTGGAATCCCCAGTAATCGCGTGTCATTAACGCGCGGTGAATACGTCCCTGAGCTTTGCACACACCGCCCATCAAGCCAGCCGAGTGGAGTCTGGATGAATCCGAGCCATCTGGTTCGTATGATTCTTGGTTTCGCAAGGGGGGCTAAGTTGTAACAAGGTGTCCGTAGGGGAACCTGCGGACGGATCACCTCCT
>JBBSVZ010000174.1:0-4385 GCA_038046545.1 Nanobdellota archaeon
CTGACGCGTGTATTCCAAGGAATCTGAAAACTCCAATAACATCATCGCCCATATCCCTCATCGCTTCAGCACTGATCCTGAGGAATCTTGGTAGGTCCGGGGCATAAGCGTTTAGGAAAAATTTCGACAAAGACTCTTTTCCTAAATTGCAATATGGTATCGAGGCCAGATTCAAATCAATTTCTACCTCAATTGCTTGTTTTCCGCCAAAACTCTGTACGTCATCAAAAGAGACATTCAAGCTTTCGGGTTGGCCAAAACTGCCTACAACAGAATATCTTCTGATATCCCGGCTGGCCATCACGGAAACAACAGGGGGTTTTGCGGAAAGGGAACAATATTCTTCTCTTGATAATGCGAAGCGCAATTCGACATTTGCAGAATTGAGAAGCGTTGCATCAACCATGCCAAGGTACGGGATAGTTTGCTTGATTGAAACTGAGTATTCAGGCTGTCCTGGCTTCCGTGCGGTGGCATCTGGTTGCCTTTCAGTAGCAAAATATTGAAATTGCGGCCCGATAAATAAATAGCTGTCTTTAGTTTCAACAAAAACGGGGTTATGCTCCTTCCAGCCATTCGTAGATGATGCACGAGACAGGGCTTTTTCAAGCCCGATTATTTGTTCAGGAGTTATTTCGCTGATGAACTTTTGCGCGGCTTTGGCGTGAATCTCCAGTTTTCGCTCCTGGTCATTTTCTATGAATGAGATAATATGCTCAATAGTATCAACTAATCCGTCATCGCTCATTTCAGGGTGGCACGTATTCTTTATTATAAACCTTTCCGCAACAAATATTTATAGTTGGTGAGCGTCCTTTTGCAGATGGAAGTTAAGGTTGCAAGGCAGTACGGCTTTTGTTTCGGGGTAAGGCGTGCTATCCAAATCGCTGACGAGCTCAGTGCCCCACTAACGACTTATGGCCCGTTGGTCCACAACCCTTACGAAGTTAGCAGGCTTGAAGGGAAAGGTGTGAAAAGTTCACTCGACATTCAGGAGATTAAAACGCCAAACATCCTAGTTCGCGCCCATGGCATAACCCCTTCCGTGATGGAGGAACTTAAATTGAAAGGCAAGGTCATCGACGGCACTTGCCCGCTTGTCAAAAAAGTCCACGGAATTGCCCAGATGCTGGATAAGAACGGCTACAAGATTCTGATTTTTGGGCAGAAGAGCCATCCTGAGACAATTGGAACGCAGGGTTATATTGGAAATCGTGCTGATGTCATTCACAACACCCAAGAGGCTGAAAATTTTTCCGGTGATTATGATAAGATCGCATTAATTTCGCAGACAACAGAAATTATTGGCGAATTCAATGAAGTTGTAGCCATATTATTGAAGAAATACCCGCACTTAAGGGTTATCGACACGATTTGCGAGCCGACCAAAGAGAACCAGAATGCTGCTGTTGAGCTGGCCAAGGAGTCGGACCTCGTCGTTGTCGTGGGCGGAAAAAACTCGAGCAACACCCGGAAATTGATGCTGAATTGCGAAAAAATAACTAGGGCAGTCCACATTGAGAGTCCGGAAGAACTTGATAAATTAGATTTCTCAGGCGTGAAAATACTAGGCCTCACTTCAGGCGCCTCAACACCTGATTGGCTTTTTGATAAAGTTGTGATAAAAGCGAAAGAACTTGCAAAGTGATGTTGATGAAAGTTTTCATAAAAAATTACGGCTGCAGCGCAAACATCAATGATGGCGAGATTATGCAGGGATTACTCTCTGAAAGCGGAAGGCTGGTTGTTGATTCTGTTGAAGAGTCTGACGCGATTGTTCTAAACACATGCACGGTAAAGGGCAAGGTTGAGAGCGAGATAAAGAGGGAGATAAAGAGGATACAAACAGAATTTCCCAGCAAAAAATTAGTGATTGCTGGTTGCATGCCGCAAGTCCAGTCAGGAATGCTGCACGAGCTTGCCCCTGAGAGCGCACTTATTGGCCCCCATCAGATTGACGAGATAGTTGGTGCATTTGAAAATAAAAATGCGTTCGTCAGAATAGATAAAAAGGCGCAGGTTAAAGCCAATCTTCCCAAACTCAGGAAGAACCCTTTGGTCAATATAGTGCAGATTAATGAAGGCTGCGTCGGCTCCTGCACTTTTTGCATCACGAAACTTGCAAAGCCGAAATTGCTTTCGTTTCCGATGGCTCAAATCAGAGCAGATATAGAGAAAGGCATAAAAGATGGCTGCAAGGAAGTTTGGCTGACCAGCCAGGATACAGCTGCTTACGGCAAGGAAAACAGGAGGAACCTGCCGATGCTTCTCGACGAAGTTTTATCAGTTGAGGGAGATTTTATGTTCAGGATTGGCATGATGAATCCCGACAACATCATCGGGATTGAAGAGGAACTTGTCAGCCGTATCAAGCATCCAAAAGTTTTCAAATTCATCCACATACCGCTGCAGTCTGGGTCTGATGATATTCTAAAAAGAATGAAAAGAGAGTATACTGTCGAAGATTTCAAGAAGATAGTCGCAAAAATCAGGAAAGAGATTCCAGAAATCTCAATAGCAACAGACATCATATGTGGCTTTCCAGGAGAGACAGAATATCAATTCGAAGAAACATTGCGGCTGGTTCATGAAATGAAGTTCGATGTTATTAATGTATCGCGATATTGGGAACGGCCTGGCACAGCATCTGCTAAAATGGACGGCAAACTCAACGGAAGGATAACCAAAGAAAGATCAACAAGGCTAATGCAACTTTTTCGCGAGGTTGCAAAAGAAAGAAATGATGCATGGATTAACTGGGAAGGAGAAATACTTATTGATGAGAAAGGAACTCTTGAGGCCACTTGGTCAGGAAGAAATTATGCCTACAAGCCAGTTATTGTCAAGAGTGCGGAAAACATATTTGGAAAAAATCTGCGAGTGAAAATAACTGCTGCAACTTCTTTTGATTTGAGAGGGGAAGAAATTACCCAACTTCAACCAATTAATGAAGAAGTATTACTTCGTATTACTTCATAAGAACATTTAAAAATAAGCTTTCTTTTGTGTCCTTTTATGAAGGAAAGAGTCACTTTAACACTGGATAAAAACTTGCTCAAACAGGTAGATGCACAGGTTGATGGATTCAAGATAAAGAATCGGTCTCATTCAGTTGAAATATTGATATCTGCTGCCCTGGGAGGCGATCGGCCAAAAAAAGCACTAATCCTTGCAGGCGGCAAGGGAACAAGGCTTGCTCCAATCACTCAAGAAATTCCAAAGCCATTGATCCCCCTCCAGGGAAAGCCGCTTCTCGAGCATACTTTCGACCTGCTGAAAAAATTCGGGATTACAGATGTAATCATATCTATCGGTTATAAAAAAGAGAAAATCAAGGAGCAGGTTGGAAATGGTAAAGCCTTCGGAATAAATGTTACTTACGTAGAGGAAGACGAAGCTTTGGGAACTGCAGGGCCTGTAAAGCTTGCTGCGCCTTATCTGACTGAGCCATTTATCGTAGCGAATGCGGACGAATTGAAAAATATCGATATTAAGGACATGTTTCGCTTCCATAAGGCAAACAATTCGACCGCAACACTGGCATTGACAACGGTTGAAGACCCGAGCAAGTATGGCGCTGTTGTTTTAAGAGGCAACCAGATCACTGAATTCGTCGAGAAACCTAAGGGAGAATCGCCCTCCAATTTGATCAATGCAGGATTCTACATTCTTGAGCCCGAAATCTTGAAGTATATTCCATCCGGTCACGCAATGTTCGAAACTGATGTTTTTCCAAAACTTGCAAAAGAAGGCAAATTGTTCGGCTACAGTTTCGGCGGGCAGTGGTTCGACACAGGCACATTGGAAAGATACGAGAAAGCGATTAAAGAGTGGAAAGGATTGAAGTAAAGTTTTTATTATCGCATCCTTTTCTCGAAAATATGGAAGACCTACCGCTTTACACCGCCATGGGAATAGCTTCTGTTGGCGCAATTTATACATTTTTTCAAGCCACAAAGCCAAGACCGAAACATGTCAATATCGAGATTTCTTACGAGCCACTTCCGTTTGTTTACAATCAAGGCGCTTGGGACAGAGTGCCATTGCTGGGAAGCCTACAATCAGTTGGTGCAGCAAGCTATCCGATGAATCATCCAATAAAAATAAAAGGTGTTCCACGCATGGTTGGTCGCGACTTTTCTATATCACTTGATGAGGGGGTTGTTGAATCCTATTTTTACACTCCAGAGCATTTAAATGACAAGATTATTGAAGCTGCAGAGAAGGATGTTGAAGTAATTGTTGGAGGGTATTATCACGTTTTTGACACCCAAACAAATGCAGGATTCTTGACTCCCACCTACATGAAAGGGAATGTTAGCGGAACAGATATTGATTTCAGCCTGTTTCCAGCCCCTCAATAGAGCGTGGTACAGAGATTAGAA
>JBBSVZ010000175.1:0-1303 GCA_038046545.1 Nanobdellota archaeon
ATCAAAAATCACTGCTTCAATTGCCATGAAAACTTGGCAAACGCAATAGAATATGGACTTTTATCTTAAGAAGCTTATACTTTTATTTATAAGCAGAAAGAATTATTTATTTCTGGGATTAAAATATGTTTCAGACCCCTCTGCAGCTTGGATTTGAAGTCCCGCTTCCAGAGCTGATTTTTCAGCGACTGCTGTCTTATAATCAGAAGAGTTCTTCAATTGATCAAGTTCAGAATTATGTGTCCCAAGTAAATAAATTCCGCGAAACGAAGCAATAAATCCTGCTGCAACTATAATTCCACGCGCAATTAATTCATTAGTTGAATCACCACTGTAAAAAGCGCTTCCAACGAATATTCCAAATGTCCCCACGCCAATCTTTGGCAAGTCTTCATAAATCATTCTTTCCCTAATCTTCTTGAACCTTGATAGAACTTCAATCGAATTATCAGATAGAGATTGTGCTCCGGATGCTTTTTCTTCAAGAGTTTCAGCCATTTTAGATTTACGTTTTTTACAATTTATAAAATTATTTAATCCTTGTGTATTGCTTAAGCAAGCTTTCCATTGTGTTCTTTTGTTCTGTTGCAGCTAAATTCAGTTCATCCTTTCGTCGAACTGCTTGTTTATATTCATCTGTTTTTCTAAGAGGAATCATCCTTTCATATAAAGAGCCTCGCACAGCCGATGAATAGATTGCAACTAAACCCGAAATAATCGAACCGCCCACAAATCCAACAGCAAGCAGTGCATTATCTTCAGGTTTGTCAGCAACCATAGTCCCCGCCCCAAATGCTGAAAAAAGGCTAAATGCGCTTGAGCCCCACATAGCTCGACCTAGACCATCGTATCGTTGTTTCAATCTGCTATATTTTTGAACAACTCCGCCAATATCTGGATCTTTGAGCCGATTGAAGTTAATCTCAACTGGAGCTTCATCAGCTGCATATTCAAGATCTTGTCCGTCAATTGCTTCCATTTTTTATCTGCAACAATTTCTTCAATATAAATCTTATTATTCATCACCCTGCCCAAGTAGCAAATTAACAATAATAAAATATTTAAAGGAGAAATTCCAGAATATTTATTAATGTCGTTCAGCAAAGAGCAAATTTCCTGGGGCGTTCTGAGAATTTCGTTAGGCCTTGTTTTCTTCTGGGCTTTTATTGACAAGCTTTTCGGACTTGGTTTTGCAACCACACCAGAAAAATCCTGGTTAGCTGGCGGTTCGCCAACTGCAGGTTTTCTTGCAGGCGCAACCAAAGGTCCGTTCAAAGCAATATTCGCAGGCTTATCGGGTCAA
>JBBSVZ010000176.1:0-3900 GCA_038046545.1 Nanobdellota archaeon
TCAGACAGAACTGGCACTAAGAAAAATGCTTCCAAAACAATACTGGAAGACAATAAATCCAGTTTTAGTCGCTTTTGGGCAGAATCATTGCAAGCCGATTAATCCTAAATGCAGCACTTGTCCGATAAAGAAATATTGCAACAAGGTTGGGATTAGGGGGTCTTAACCCATTGTACTTTTCCTTCAAGCGCATTACCCATGGAGCGGGAGCCGTCTGGTGAATAAACTGAAGTGACATTATTTGGAAATGTTTCAGGAGAAGTTATTATCAGCGTCTCGATAGAATCTCTCGTCATGAGAGTTGTTGTGCTTCCTATTAATACTGCCTGCTGTTGAAGGTTTCCCAATTCAGGCAATGAATACCGGTATCCCTGCCATAACACTTCCATTTCAACAGGAAAGCGTTCTGCCAATTCATAACCGCTCAGGATACTTTCTAAATAACCCTTAGTAATCTGTATCATGGCAGAATTATAGTTGGCCATGTAATAAGGAAGCGAGGACAAACCCCATTGCCGTGCGTGCCCCATATCAAAACGTAATTTTCTGTCAATAATATCTACGCAATCACTCCAAACAGGATAAGTTACTAATCATGTTTCTGTAATGCGGGGCAGTTTGATGCCTAAATCTAATAACCTCTCCACCATCTATTTATAAGAAGCCTTTTATCTTTTTAAATGTTGCATTAATTTGGTGAACTAATCACAACAAACAAATTAACTAAATTCTAATAGTGGTAACCTTTAAAAGCTGTTATTTGTCTCTAAAGCGCTGTTGCCTCGGTAGTGTAGCCCGGCCAATCATACTGCCCTTTCAAGACAGCTGAAAACTGCGGTTTTCTAGCCTTTCTGAAGAAAGGCAGTGACACGGGTTCGAATCCCGTCCGAGGCATTGCTAGATTCGAACCCGTAATCGATGTGACACGGGTTCTACCGAAAATGTAGAGCATTTTCGGGACCATCGGAAATATTATTTCCGAGGGAATCCCGTCCGAGGCATATTTTATCCGGATATTAACTGGATTACTCTGATAAAAAATATAAAAATAAGCCCGGAAATGCCTTCAAAGAAATATTTTTTTGGATTAAAGTCCTTGGTCAGGATTCCGTGAACTATTGTTATGATGAAATACCTAAATACTAGCAGCGTAATGGCTAGCGCAAGAAAATCTGCAGAGCGGAACATCATTGCAAGTACACCCACAATCACATTGAATGCCACGTCTTCAATTTCGGAAAATACGTTGACATTGACATCTATGTCCTGTATTATGAGCAAAACCATCATCGTAATCATTGCCGCAGGAAAGGAAAAATAATATGAGATGAAAATTGCTGCAAAAGGCGCAAAATCGATATTGATATTTTTTGTCCTCAGCCTATGTTCGAGTATTTCCATAAGCTCAACTACAAGCGCCTGCAAAAAGATAAGTAAAAGAACAATCCAAAGTGCCTCAGATGCACCAAATAAGAAGACGAGAAATGATGCAATAAGCGCTAGTGCAAAATAGATTGCACCATTCTTTATCAGATTCCTTATTGCCATCACATTGGCCAGTTTATTTGATTCATAATCTTTTCTAATAAAAAATGAAGAAAGTGGTGAATCCCGTCCGAGGCATTTTAATTCAATTTTTTTCCAACAATCAAAAATTTACCAGACCAAAGCAGCTAAATTACAAGCTGAAAAACAAAATGAAGGAATAATATAAGCGTCACTATTAGAGCGAGTGCAATAATTAGGCTTGCTTTCCCTTTTTCCACACCATGGATATGGGTTATTCCTGTAATTTCGATGAGGCTAGTATGCATTATTGCTGCCAAAGCGAAGGCAATTCCAATAAATGTAATCAATAGTGAGTGTTGCTTTGCAAAAATATTGGCGATTATTATCGGGATCACATATAATAGCATAATGGCATGCCCATAAAATATCACTCCCAAAGTCTGCGCAAATGCTGATGCCTCTCTTAGCGAAGCATGGCTGTGTGTCAGCGCCAAAATGATATGGACAATCGAGTAGAGAATTGGAGGGATAGCGATTATAAAACTCAACTCAAGTACAAGCTTTGCTGCAAGTCCAGTTTCAATAAATGACCTTATCGTGAAAGAGCCGGCAAGTCCTGTTCTGAATACTTCAATTATCTGTTTGAAAGCTATTACAAACACGGAAATAGTTAAGTAAAACAAGAAAGGCCGAAAATGATACTCATCGGACAAGTCAGCGAAAAAACCGCGGGGATTGAAAAACAGGTGACGCAGATGATATATGTGCTTCATTGATTAGTTCATCTAGAAATGCAGGGTTAAAAATCTATCTCCGAAACCGTTTTAAATAAACATTGCCAACGCATAATATTCAATGTTGCCACCGTCGCATCCGCCCGAAGCATGGCTTCGTGGGCGCGACTGCGTCAAATGAAGAAAAGTCGATGTTGCCACCGTCGCATAATCTGGTAGTGCGCCTGCCTCGAAAGCAGGTTTCCGAAAGGATCTCTCGGTTCAAATCCGAGCGGTGGCGTTAGCCTAATTGAGAGGATTTGAACCGAATTAATATATCTCGGTTCATACCGGAAATTCGGGGAATTTTCGGGACCATCGGAAATGTTTGTCATTTCCGAGGAATGAGAAACCTTATTAGGTTTCTCGTCCGCAAAATCAAAGATTTTGCGAAATCCGAGTCGCGGCGTTAGGGAGAAGTCATATTAAAGAATTCGTAGCAGCTTGTTTTCAGAGCAGTTAGTTTTGCGCAAAGAGAACTGTTTCCTGTTTGTTTTGCAATTGTGCTTATGCATGTATTTCTGAACTGCCCTGTTTTCTCGCACATAGTAAAATTGTTTGTGTTGATAGCAACGCCATGATAGCATGCCTCAGATAGGGAGCCTGCTTTCGGGCAGTTTAATGAGTTGTTGGTCATTACAGAAATAGTTGAGTAGCATGATTCTTTCTTGTCCAATGAAACTTTGGGGCAAAGCGAAGTATCTAGAACATTAAGAGCTACCTTGTAATAGCAGTCTTCCTTGAACTGCCCGCCCAGCGAGCAAAGTGTTGGCTGCTTTAGTTCGCCTCCAAGTTCAGCAAAACATGCCTCGGAAAACTGGCCTGCATCAAGACAAAAATCAGGGTTTTTATTTAATGCTGCAGCCAAGTGGCAGCAGCCCCAAGTTAATGTTTCATTAAGCCCCTGGCAAGCTGGCAATTTTCCGCAGGCGCTTTTGAATTCAAAAGAGCTGACGTTATCTTTAGTGTTGATTATAGGTTGCTTTGCTGTGCATGCAACAATAAGTAACATTGACAATAATATCAGTGGAAGTATCCTCATAGTGTTGTGGAATCAATAGAGATTTTTAAGCCTTATGCAAACTTGAAGAGGGTTTGTAGTCTCCAGACTACTCCAAGATAAATCAAGTTTGTGATGAGGAATGCAGCAGACATTGCAAGGCTGCGCACAAAGCTGCTGAAAAAGAAACCGTCTATTAGGAATACGAGGAATGCGTATAACAAAAGGAATATGAAAAGGGAAAAAACGAGTGATTGGGTTGCAAACATTGGAAAAATAATTCCAAGCAAAATATTCAGAGGGATGTAAATGAAAGATGCCGGGCCAAGGCCGCTTCCAGCAAAAATCCCTGGTGCAAGGCTTCCCAGAAGGTAAAGGGCAATTACCCCTAGTGGACCGTAAAAATATCCGGTTATTAGCAAGCTTAAAGTTAGTGGAGTTATGTCAACTGGAATGTGAAGTCGGTAATGAAAAAATGTGAAGAAGGCATTGAAAACTAAGAGAGTTAAAAAAACAGCCAGTTTCGTGGCTGCAGTTGAGGAGAAAAGCAGTGCTGCGACGGGGATTAGCATAAGCGCCCAAAGAAGTCGCTTCCTGATTTTAATTCCGAAAACCATA
>JBBSVZ010000177.1:0-3752 GCA_038046545.1 Nanobdellota archaeon
TGAGCGTGTCCTGCGCAAGGTAGCCAAAGACTCGCGCCTTTAAATCATTTTCTGAGTAAACTATGACCATTATTTCCTTGCTTATGCCCAAGTGGGATGCCAACACTTCTGTTGTCGAATCTGCTATAAGCGACTCAAACAATTTCCTGCGGCTTAAAGAACTGTTATTATCAATAAAAATAAGCTTTTCTGGATCAGCAGCCAACACGCTTTCATTTACCACAAAAAGTCTAAGCATTAAAGATGACCGGGAGTTTAGAGTTCCATTCTTTATCTCAGCTGACCAAAGCGAAAGCTCAGATGCTGAAAGAAGATTAAAAGAGATATTTTGTCCGAAAGTTTTATTTTGCGCGAAGCCAGCAAAGGCAGTTTCTCCTTTAACTGCAAGAAAAATCTTTGATGCATTATTGTAAGTTCCCTGCATTTCTTTTACATCATTAGCTACAAGGAATGCGCCAACTAAGAATATTACAGCTAAAGTGCAAAGTGCGATTAGAGCTGTGCGGATTATTGACTTGATTAGCTTGAATATGAAATAAAGAACAATAAGAACAATTACGACGATAGCAAGGAGTGGGAGGACCATTAAGCAACACTAAGAAATAATGTATTTAAATGTTCGTGCTCATTAAGGGATGAAAACAGTCATTATTGGTTTGCGGAAAAATGGTCATAAAGAAGATTGTGGATTCCAACTATCAAAGTCCTCGGGCTCTGGCTCCTTAACACGGCCTCATCAGGCCCCTCAATTAGTTCAGGAGGATTCATGACACTCACAAGTTTATTCTTTGTTTCTTGTTCCAACTCATTTAGTCTTTTTAGGCTCCAGTTCCAAACTGGAAATACATTATAAGGGTGCTTGTGATTAGTTTTTCCTCCTATTCCAGGCTGGGAAAATCCGTCATGGATTGCGCTTCTGAGGTCGTCTACAACTGTCTCAAGTGAAGATGGTCCGCCGTGGTAGATCACCTTCCTAACACCATTCGGGAACTGGACGAAATTATTATATCGTGTTCTATAAACACCTGCATAAGCAGCCAGAATTTCCATTGGGTTGAGCGCATCAAGGACTTCAGCTGGGAAATCAATAATACTCGCACCTATGAAAATTCTCTGCAAACTATTATACCCACCAATTGCATGATTAACTCTAGATAAATCATAATCCCTAATCCCATAACCTGGTTTATGGTCTTGTACCAAAGTAAGGAGGTCTCCTCTTTCTTTCAGGTGTTCGGGCCAGGAGTGAAGCTGTTTTCTCATTCTCTGGGAAGTTCACCATTAATTATAAATCTTTCTATTTTAACTACTGTTTGGTGGCAAAAATTACTTTACGAGAACTGCGTTGACTGAGCCTTCGCTTCCAGGAGAGTTGGTTATTCGTGCCTTGCCAAGCTCCGTGTCTATAATAGTGCCCTTAGTCATTATATTTCGCCTGACATAGTTTGTATTGGCAGGGTTTTCCGCTATTGTCTTTATCTTTGCTTTGGTGAACTTCTTCGTCTTAGGGTCAATCACATTAGCGACATCAATATCAAGGATTCGCTGCTTCATCTTTCCGCCAAACATCCTGATATCCTTCTTCTTAGGCTCGCCGAGCTTGGAGAGGGTTGGAGCGAATGCTTTTTCATACAGCCGCTTCTTCCTATAATCTCTATAGCGGCCGCCAGAAACTGTCCTCTTGGACCTGTGATGAGTAATCATAGCGACTAGGATAAAGAGTTATTTTATAAGGGTTTCGAAAACTTGAGTTAAAAATGGGGCTGTAAATTTTTTTTTAATTCTCAGCTACTCTTTTTTTGCCTGTTGATCCTTGACTTTCCCAATCCTGTCATTATAATGCGCCTCAATCTTTTTAATTAACCCGTCAAAATAATCTGCTTTCTCAGGATGCTTTCCTTTTTCTTTCTCTAACTGCTCTCTTTTTTTCTGATGTTCCAGTACAAGTTTCTTCAATTCATTTTCAGGTGATTCTTTACCCCAAAACAAGAATCTCATGAAGAGCCCACCAGTTCATAAGTCGCTAAAACATTATTGCCGTTATTGATGACATATTTAAGCGGGAAAGGCTTGTCTGAAACCTTCCAGTAGGTAATTGAGTCTCCTTCATACTTCGGAGTGTTGTCAAACGTCCCGAGAGAGACTATGATGTTCTGGTTGCCGAGTAATTGAACATTCCTAGAGGTTCTGTTAGTGCCGAAAGGGCCAAGAGCAGGGCATGATGCTACGCTGCTTGTGCCTTTTTCAAAACCAATGCATACAAGCGACTCTTTGCTTAGCCACATTGTTTCTGTGACATCGCTTCCATTTTCAACATGGGTAGTAATCACTTTCCAGCTTGAAGCTCCCTGAAAAGAATCATCAGATATATCCATTGTAATCTCTGTTAAATCAGGATAGCCCTTCTCATAAGTTACCTTTCTGAAAACCGCCTTTTTTGCCTTGTCAAAACCAAACAGGTCTTTCAATGATGTGTCGCCATCGAGAGAAAGTTTTGAATCTGCAGTATTGACGACTTCAACAGGATTCTCTGGAGGAGCCACAACAGTTTCATTCGGAGGTGGAACCACAGGAATAGCTTCAGGAGGCGCTTGCGGAGGCTCGGGAACGACATCAGGGGGCGGAATTGGCTCGGCTGCGGGAGGCGTCTCTTTAGGTTTGAAGAAATCGCAGCCTGAGAACAATAATAATGCAGTCACTGCAAAAACAAGGAGCATTGGATAAATTTTCATGGTTGAACTAAAACAGGGATGCTATTTAAATGTATTCCATATAAAAAAATAAGCGCGGAGAGGGATTCGAACCCCCGTATGATCGCTCTGCAGGCGATTGCCTTACCGCTTGGCTACCCGCGCATAATCTTTAAAGACTTTAAACTTGTTTTTAAAGGTTTGCGATTAAACTTTTTCAATTTGACATTATCAAAAATAATTTGCGCTCAAGGCCGCACTGGCCGAGATAAGACGGGTCAGTCTGAATGCAATTTGATAGAATCAATAAAGGCTGTCCGCCAATTGAGGACAAATTTATTTTTTTGAAGTAACTTTCATTATTTTTTTCTTGCTTTGATTAATTTATCCCAGCGCATGCCTGCACTTTCCTGCTTTAACCAGTGAACTTACAAATAATTTGTAGTCGCCTGCGAAGTAATGCTGGACAGCGTTTGAGATGTGGTTTCTATGCAGAATTTGCTCGGAATTTCGCGGACCGAGCTTGATGCCGTTTTCTGCAGCAAATTTCTTTACCGAAGCGCATACTTTCCTGAGGTGAGGCCATTTATGAGAAAGAATCAAGAGGTTTTCCTCGTTAAAATATGGAGCGGAATAATTAAGCTGTGAAACTAAATTTGGATAGACCCTGGAAAAAAGTTCTTTCTCGGATTGCGTCAAAGAAGCTATTGTTGATGCAATTCCAAGAAATTCCGGAGGGAGACCTGCAGTATAAAACACTGCCGTGAAATTAATAGCCCTTGGGAGGCTATCCTTTTTTCCCTTAATTTTTCTAGCATATGAGAGGATACCTATATGCAGCAGCCTTTCCCTGTTCATCGGGACAAATTTGCTCAGTTCGAGAACCATTGGCAATAAAGGAAGCATCTGCCTTCTGTATTCACGTTCGGCTTTTTCGATGATTCTGGCGAGAACACTTTTGTCGGTGAGTACACCCTCGAAGTCTCCAGCGATGGGGATTCATGGGTGCGGGTGGCGGACTCGCGCGATCGGGCGCCCATCAACGCCGCCTTCGCGCGCGAG
>JBBSVZ010000178.1:0-3430 GCA_038046545.1 Nanobdellota archaeon
GAAGTGAAGCAAATTATCTTTATGGAGATTTAACCCCCTCTAGCTCGTCGACAATTTCGGGCTCGACGACAACATCAACAGGAACAACTAGTGGAGGAGCATGGGCCACTCTTGGAACAGGAAGTGCTGTTAATACAATCAGTGGAAATGTCGTCGGTGGAGGAATTACTGGAAGAGATACGGCACTTCCAGATTATTCAGTTAAAAGTCCTTCAGGTACACCTGCTGCTAATCCTTCAGGTCCTAGTCCTACAATACCTGAATCAGTAGCAGCGACAGAACCAGTAGTAGCATCACAACCAGCACCGACGCCAGCGGCAGTACAGGCTCCAAGCAGCGTCGACACAACAATTGAAGCACAAGAGTTATTAGCGGAAGAAGTAGCTGCAAAAAAAGGAACAGCGCCAGAGACAATAACAAATACTGTTGCAAAAGCAGGAGCAGCGTGCGCAGGAGGTGCAGGTTCTTCGGGAGGAGGAGCAGGAGGATCTGCAGCAGGAGGAGCATTGGGAGGATTGGGATCATTACTTGTAATTGGAATAATTGCATATTTACTTTATTCATTGTTCAGTGGAGGAGAGGAAGAATGCAAGAGAGTCAATGTTCAATTCACTTGTAAAAAATGGGAACAACCCTATGGTGCTGATAATTGTGAAGAATGCAACAAAGATCCATTCAAGCCATGTTCAAAATATAGATGCCAGAGTTTAGGAGCTGCATGTAAAGTTATCAACGAGGGAACTAGCAATGAATTATGCATCGGAGATGTTGATAATGGAGCTCCTCCGATAATCTCAGAATTCCCTGTTGCAGGTGTCAGATATACAAATATACAGACAAATGGGTATAATATCGAGGACAGAAACAGCAAATGCTTAGATGCCTATGAAGTGACTGGATTTGGAAGAAGATAAAACATTTGAAGAGATGAACTATGATTTCAGCGACGGATTATTCCAGATGACCCATGTGTCAAACTTCACACTGCCTGATCCAAACCATGGCAGAGACAGCATCGGCTTGAACTGGACAGGAGACTTGAAATTTTTTGTAAAATGTAGAGATAGTTATGGTCATGAAAATCCTACGACCTATGGCATCGGTGTCTGTGTAAAACAAGCTCCAGACATAAGACCGCCGAGAATAAACAAATTCATCCCTGAAACAGAATCAATGGTCGGATATTATACTGAAAACATGAGTGTGCAGTTCTATACTAACGAGCCTGCTGACTGCAAATGGAGCTTGACTGACCAGAGATTTGACTCGATGGAAAATCAGGCTGTTTGCCAAAATTATATTGGAGCGCAGACAATGGACGGATATCTCTGTGAAACAGTAATGCCTGTGAAAAACACGACGACATTCTACATAAGATGCAAGGACCAGCCATGGCTCAACAACTCAGACAGAAATGAAAATCCTACAAGCTATGAATATGTGCTAAACAAAGTAGAGTCAGCTCTTTCGATCGACTCACTAGAACCATCTGGAGATTATGATGTGGGCAGTGATCCGTTTGATATTGTACTGAAAGCCACGACGTCGGGCGGAGGTCTTGTTCCTCGATGTTCCTATTCATTCACAGACTATGCAAACATGATCGAGTTCTTGACAACAGGAACTCCGACGCATGAGCAGCCATTGAGCCTGAATGCTACAAATCATACTATATTTGTAAAATGCAGTGATGAAGCAGGAAACATCGCGTTCAACTCGACGACATTCAATCTGAAACATGATGCAACATCGCCGGGAATATCTAGAGTGTTTGAGCTCGATGGAAATCTGAAACTTGTGCTGACTGAAGAGGGCGAGTGCTTTGCTTCGAAGAGCTCGTGCTCATTCGAGACAAATGAAACAGAAATCACAAGCATGGGTGTAGGACTTGAGCAATCGACGCCATTTTCAACAACGCAGAATTATTTCATAAGATGCAAGGATAGTTTTGGAAATCTTCCGCCGACAGGATCTTGTTCAATAGTTGTAAGAGGAGTTGATCTGGGAAATGAAGGAGGTTATTATGGATAAAATAAAAATCGCAAAAAAAGCACAGGTGACATTATTCGTAATACTTGCGATAGTCATAGTCGCGGGAATATTGGTTTATTATATTTGGTTAAGACCTACGATGATCCAGCCTGTAGGTGAAAAATTAAAATTAGAAGTCTGTGTCGATGATGTTGTAAAAGAAGCGCTTGATAAACTTGGAAAGCAGGGAGGATACTCAAATCCTGATTTTTTTTATCTTTATCAGGACAATAAAGTAGGATATCTTTGCTACACAAATCTTTATTACAAACCATGTGATGCTCAAAAGCCGATGCTGAGGGCGCATGTTGAAGAGCAATTGAAAAAAGATATTGCAGAAAAAGTCCAGACTTGCTATGACACTTCGATACAGGATCTGCAAAGCAAGGGTTATGATGTGACAGGCAAAGAAAGACCTGATCTGAAAGTCTCGGTTGTGGAAGATTCTATCGCTGTCGAGATAGATGCTCCTGTTGTGATAAAAAAAGATGAGGCGACAAAGAGATTCACGAAATTCACGATAAAGACTAGCTCAAGAATATATGACTTGCTGATGATAGCTACGTCGATAATGCAGGCTGAGATGCAGTATGGAGATTCTGATACTGCGACGATGATGGACTTTTATCCTGAAACTCTTATTGATAAATTTAAACAGGACGACGGAAGCACGATCTATGTGCTTGAAAATTCTGAAAGCAAAGAGAAATTTTATTTTGCTGTGAGGAGTTTGGTGTTCCCTGTGGGCTATGGGTTTGACTCGCCGGAGGGTTTTGAATGAAGCTTAAAATATTTTTATTTTTAGTATTATTTTTAGGAATAGTCGGAAGTGTGCATGCTGAAACAGGATGCTGTTCGCAGAGTTCGAATGGGCTTGTGTGCCAGAATGTTGAGCGAGCGCAGTGCACTGGAATGTTCGCGCCTTCAAAATGCGACGATACTAGTTTTTGCAAAAAAGGAACTTGCTATGATGCTAACGAAGGAATCTGCATGGAGAACACGCCGATAAGCGCATGCAATGCAGCTGGCGGACAATTTTATCAAAAGACTTCGGCGCAGATTGCTGAATGCAGACAGGGCTGCTGTATCCTCGGAGAACAGACACAATTCATAACTGCGCAGAGATGCAGTAAATTATCCAGTGTGATAAAAAGAACAATGAATTTCCGAGACGATATCGCGACAGAAGCAGAATGTTCGGTCTCGACGCAGGGAAGTGAAATGGGCGCTTGCACCTATGAAGAAAATCTGGTGAAGAGCTGCAAATTCACGACAGGAACTGAATGTTCTGCAAGCAATGAAGAAGAACAGAACAGTGAAACTACGACGACAAACGCGACGACAAATGTCAGTGTGGCAAAAAAATTATATACATTCAATGCAGGTTATCTTTGTTCGG
>JBBSVZ010000178.1:3440-4016 GCA_038046545.1 Nanobdellota archaeon
TTCGGCAACAGAATTAGGAACAAGCTGCCGGGCGCAGGCAAAGACAGAATGTTTTGAAGGAAAAGTTTATTGGGTTGATTCTTGCGGCAATCGGGAAAATGTCTATTCTTCGAATAAAGGAAAAAGTTGGAATAGTGGAAAAATTTTAGAAGCAGATAGTGTCTGCAAAGCAAACAGCGGAAGTGATTGCGGAAATTGTGATTCTACTCAGGGAATGAAATGTTTCAAATATGACAAGTCTCTTGGCGTCGCAAAACCAAGATATGGAGATTATGTGTGCAAGAAAAATACTTGCGTCGACAATCAGGGCAATGAAAGATTGAACGGAGAGAGCTGGTGTGTCTATGATGGATTGATAGGCGCTGGCAGCGACGCTGTTGGCTCGAGGCATTTCAAGCAGGTCTGCGCTAACGGCGAGACAAAAACAGAACCTTGCGCTGATTTCAGAGAAGAACTTTGCGGACAGATTGATTCTAATTTTGGAGGCAAACCATATTCCTATGCTGTCTGCACTCCGAACAGATGGAGAGATTGTATTTCGCAATTTGATCCGACATCGTGTTTAGATACAAACCA
>JBBSVZ010000179.1:0-14350 GCA_038046545.1 Nanobdellota archaeon
GATCCAGCGTCTCTATTGCTGATGATGCGCCCATTGCTAAGTTTTCTCCTTCCCAAGTGTTGTATTTGTAACAATTCTCATCCATACGCTCAAACGGGTTTCTTCCTTGAGAATCCGTATGACTGAAATAATCATTATTTACCATATCAGTTGCCATCCAATCCGCGATGTCAGTCAGGGCGGCAGAGCTTCTCAATTGTGGAACGTCATGGCTTCTACGGTAGTCGTTGATAAGACTGAAAAGTTCCTCGACCTCAGAATTAACTTCCATCGTTCGAGCCTGTGATATTTGTGATGGATCAGATACATAATCGTTGCAGGAAGTTCCGGTTCTTCCATTATTGGCCATTGCCAATGCCACTAGTGTGTATCCCGCTCCTATTACCACAAACTTTCTAAAATTGTTCAAGTTTGGCACCTTCTAGTAAATTATAGCGACAACAACTCTTTTTATCTGGCTGAACCTTATCTTTCCAGGGTCTGTGGATGGATTATTGTCTCCTTTTACAGTGGCATACCAACCCTGTTGATCTTTACCGATTTCAATAACCCGGTGGATAAAAATCCCTTCTGCGAATTCGCTCTCATAAGAGATGATGTCCCCTAATTTTATCTCGCCTGGAGATTTTGGGACTAGCTGGATAGCATTTGCTGTTGAAGAGATGAGAGGTTCCATCGAATGCGTGTCAGTGAATTGTGACCACTGAGCTTCCTTCACATTTAGAACTACTTTGTCGTCGAAAACCAATATCTGTTCCATTTTAATTCGGTCAGCAGGCGACTCTTTCTGCGTGGGAGTTTGCGCGAGCACGGCAGGGATTATTTCTGAAAATTGCGATGGCAATTCTGTTCCTGTATGAAGAATTTCATTAGTAAAATAGCCCATAGATATCCCTATGAATAATATTAATGATATCATTACAGGACTTTTCATTTATTTTCCCCCAATTTGTTACTGTCAAGTGACACTACTTTATAAATGTTATGTTCAGAAACATTTAAAATCAGGGAGCAAGAAAATAGAATTATGCGACTATTATCTATGCTGCTAATAGCTCTAATATTATTAGCTGGATGTGCCCAAATAAGCGAGGAAAAGGCACAAGCAATTGCAAGGGTGTTCATCTCGAAGCAAGTTAAGCTATTCATCAAAACTAACGAAACATTAAACACAAATATCACAGACGAAAAAATAAGCATGGTTTCATTGCAAAAAACTCCTCAAGGATATAGCCTGGCTTTTAATATGAGCGGCAATGTCAATGGGCTTGAAAAAACTGCTATTGTTAAAATAGGAGTTTCTAATGAAGGAAAAGTCATAACTCTAAACGGACAAAACATTCGCCAAAGATAAGCAATCTTTATAAATCCTTAACCAAGGTTCTTGAGAATGCTTTTCAGAAGATTGCTCCTCTATTTGCTGATATCTGTGCTGCTTTTAGCCACAGTGCGAGCTCAACAATACGAACAAATAATTGCGAATTCTGCAGACTGGCACGATGTTTACTCGACTATAATCTTCGGAAAATTGCAGGGCATCCAAACCAATTTCCTTGTTGGCCAACCCCATGCAAATATACTACTTTTCAGCATACCTAAGACGCGTAGTGTCTTGATCGTAAGCTCGAGCAGAAACAGCTATGCGGTAGGCTACAAATCACTTTTTGACGCACAGGGATATCCGTCAGTTTCTGAACTCTCCTTAACCAACATAAACCTAGAGCTTGCCAAAAGACTGCCTCAAACAAAGAATTTCATAATCCTGGATGATAGCTATGGATATAATGCAATATCAGTTGCACCCTATGCAATTGCATCGAATTCCTACATTCTTTTCGTCGACAGGAGGAATATCAATCAAATAGTGGACTTTCTAAATACAAGGAACCCAACTAAAGTCCTTTTGTATGGTGAGCTAGACAGGGAAGCCAGAACCAGACTGGCAGCATTTACCCCTGAAACAATCAATCAGGGAGACCGCTACATGAACAATGTAGAAATTGTTAAGAAATTCCGCCAAATAAAAGGAACCCAGCAAGTCCTCTTCTCAAATGGAGAGTTTTTGGAAGATCAACTATTGGGGGGAGTAGAACCTGTGTTATTCATCGGAACGAACAATGTTCCTGAAGCCATTGCGAGCTACATAAAAAGCAGCGATATTAAAGTTGGAGTTCTTGTTGGTAATGAACTCATAGGAACCGCAACTACGATAAGAAGACAGCTTGGCATTTCTGTTTTTGTAAAATTTGCACAAAGCGCAAGGCTTCCTGGCGGCAGTATAGCTAATGTCGAAGACCTTGACCGCTATCCGCTGCCAAAATTTGCTCTCAACCTCGCCATACATTCAGTTAAGTACAATGAGCTGACAAGACAGCTGGAAATTACTTACAAGAATCTTGTCGACCAGGGAACTTATCTCAAAGGAACAATAATAATTCGCTCTAACGAAGGAGCCCAAACAATCGGTGATCTCGAGCCAATATTCATCGAAGGAAATGAATACAGAACTATAGTTTATCCATTTCAGGAACCACTTACCGGAGATATAAGGGCAGAAATTTTCACACTCTTCGGTGAATCAAGAAGATCCTTTGAGTATTCCTTAAGACAAACTGTCACTGTCGACAAGGTCAGCGTAAAAGATGACACCTTAATCGAAATCGTAGACTTGGTATATGATAAAAGCCGCCATGAATTTATCGTGACCATCAAAAATGTTGGAACAATTGATGCTTATGTGAACGCTGAAATCGTCGACTTACTCGTAAATGGTGAAGCAACATCATACGGTTCAAAAGAAGAAACACTCATTCCAGTAGGAAAAAGTGTAAAAATACGGATTCCTGTGGACGAACTCACTGAAGCTGACCTTGCAGACAATCCGAAAGTCACATTAGTCGCGAAATATGGTGCACGGCAAAATATTCTGACAAAACAGCTCCGACAAGAATTTGATTTGACTTTCAAAGGAATTGATTACACTATATACGTACTCGCTGCGGTAGTAATAATCTTGCTGCTGCTTATACTTACCAGGAAAAAATGCAAGAAATGCGGCAGAATGAACAACAGGTTCGTTAAAAAGTGCAGCCGCTGTGGTCACGAACTTTAACTCTCATGGAAGAGGCTCCCTCCTTCCGCCATATTTTTTTGGTGATAATCGCACTTACAGCTATCTCTGCGCTCCTAATATTTTTTTTTTTAAAACCTGAATTGACAGGAAGGGTTGTTACAAGGACAACGGTAATAAATGCACAACAAGCCTCATGTAATTTCACGCTTTCAAATGGCTGGAATTTAATTTCTATCCCCTGCGCACCATTCAGCGAATACTCGGTCGGAGAGTTCAGTGGGCTTTTCAACATCAGCCCAGTTTCAATACACACCTATTTGGCGTCCGACAGTTCAGATCCCTGGAAGGCATACAAATCCGGACTTCCAGCGTGGGTAGTGCAGGACATTAACTCAATTTCTGACAAGAATGGATATTGGGTAAACATGAATGACTCTGGACGATTAGATGTAACTAGTGTTATCAATACCCCGCGAACAATAGCAGTTGTAGCTGGATGGAATCTTGTAGGCTATCCGACTAAAAATCCAAAAAGAGTAAACGAATCACTCGTCACTTTATTCCCCAATTGGAGAGAATTAAGATATTATAATTCGAGTGATTCAAGCTACTATGTTTTCTACAATATTACTCAGACAGGAGATTTCACCAATCAAACACCTTACAGCGGATATTGGATTTACATGAGTACCTCTGGAACATGGGTGGTATCTTGGTAAGACGATTCACTTGTCTGGTCATGCTGATCTTATTGACATCAATAGTCGCCGCAGTGCCACCGATTGCAACAGAATTCTACGGATCAATCACTGATAAAGGTTTACCAATAAGCTCTGGAACCATTTATGCAAACACGACAGGAAATGTGGTATGCGGCACCTTCACAATTTTGAATAGCGGAAAATACGGCCTTCTTTCCTGCAAAGGAGATGATCCAGACACAATTGGCGTTGAAGGGGCAGTTGGTAGTGAAGTTATACATTATTCTATTGGAAGTACCCCGCTAATTAGTTTCGGTCTTTCATCCTGGGCTTTCGGCGAATTCAGGGAAGTAAACCTCTCAACTCTAGCAGTTTGTACTGACCTTTACTGTGACGAGCAACAAAGCGAGACTTGTTCTAATTGTCCACAAGATTGCGGCCTGTGCGCAGGCAACGAATCGAATGCAACTGGAAACTTTTCAGGAAATAATACTGGTAACCAATCGGGTAACGGCACAGGAACGGGGTCGGGAGGAGGAAGTGGAGGTCAAGCAACCTCGGGAACCAGCGGGGGTGGTAGTTCAGGAGGAGGTGCAGCAGGCTTGCCGCTCGAGTGCAAAGAAAGATGGGAGTGTGGTATATGGCGCCCAAGATTGTGCCCTCCGAGTGAAGAGCAAATAAGGATTTGCAGGGACTTAAATAATTGTCAAACAACAAAAGACAAGCCCCCAACAAAAAACGCTTGTAAATATCAAGGTTCGTGCAGGGATGATGTTAAGAACAACAACGAAACTGATGTTGATTGTGGAGGAGACCTATGTGATCCTTGCGATATCGGGTTTAGCTGTTTGATTGGCAGGGATTGCAAGAGTACTTATTGTGATCCATCTAAATTTGTGTGTGCATTCCCAGAAAAGCCCGCGCCAGTTATAACAAAAACACCTCCTGCCGAGCTAAATATACCTGGCCTGGTTTTGGTGTGTGGCAACAAGATACCGTGGGCAATAATGATTCTTATGTTGATTTTGTCCTCTCTTCCAAAAATACTAGTTCATTTTTACATAAAATATTATCTTCCAAAATACCACAAGAGATATAGAACCTGGAAGCAGGAAGATAAGTTTGCCTACCAAATAAAATTGAGAAGAAGAGCGCACTGGCTTACAATTGCTCTACTTTTTGTTGCTGCATTTGTCTCATTCTACGCGTACCTTTTCTTTGGTTGCCCTGACTTTTTAGGATTAGGGCTGCTCATTTTGATTATAATTGCCTTGATAATATTTTATTCTCTTTACTCGATGATGAAATTTTTCGAGTACCATGAGGAGAGGACTCACGAGGAACTAAGAAAACTGATGAGCAAACACTTGGGGCATTTACAAAGGCTTATTTCAATAGAGCAAAAAACACTCGCGATTATAGAGAAAGAGCTCCTTGAACTCTGGCCGGAATTCCAGAAATCAGGAGAGGATAACAGCATTAAAGAAAAATTAGAGCCTTTTACAATAGAGCTTGCTGAAACGCTAGACCTCAGAACTAAAGGCAAGCCAATTGAGCAAGCAGAGAAAAAACTTGTGGAGCTTGCAAAGCCTTTGTTAGAAGACAACCTACTTAAGAATCTCGAAGAAAGAAATTCAACTTTTAAGCGCCTGATGGACCGGTTGAGACTTCTGGAATCGCATTATAAGCAAGCTCAAGGAATCGAAAAAGAAGGCAATTAATCGCATTGTTCTGTTTCAATGATTATTTCTTCATTTATTCCCTCAAATATCATTTTTATCATAATTGTGAGATTTGTATAGAAAAATATATAAATAATCAATATCATAAATGTCATATTTTAGTATATTGGTCGTTAAATTACGGAACAGGAAGACAAAACGCATGGGCAAACGCGTCAACATAGAGCTAAAAGACCAGACTCATACACAAGCTAAGGTAATTGCAGTTCTAAAGAACATTACGCTAAATGAGTACTTCGAAAAAGCAATAGAGGAGGCAATAAAGCGTGATTTCGCGCTACTTGACAAGCTCAAAAAAAAGGAATAAAGCAGTGCTAATAGCAATGCTTCTTCTCCTATTTGCAATCCCCTTAGCGTTAGCAGCACCTCCAGTTTTCGACGCTGTGCCTCCGCAAACAGGCTCAGAAAATAATGTGTTGCAATTCACAGCGCATGCGGTAGATCCTGAAAACGAACAAATAACTTATGGGCTCACGAACCCACCGGTTGGTGCAGCGATAAACCCTCAGACTGGACTCTTCTCCTGGACGCCTAATTACCAACAGGCAAGTGCTTATACACTGACTTTAACAGCCACTGCAGGAAATGACACTATCCAAACCACTGCAACCGTGCAGATACTTAACACAAATAGGCCTCCTGAATTCGCACAACAGCAGTCATACACCGTAGCAGAAAACAGTAATGTGCAATTCAGCGTTTATGCAGTTGATTCTGATGGCGATACAGTAACTTACAGCGCAGCGTCAATGCCGCAAGGTTCAACTTTCCTCGCGGGAACAGGACTATTCCTTTGGGCTCCAAATTATCAGCAGTCAGGAATATACCTTGTACAATTCATTGCAAGTGATGGACAAATTACCTCCACTCAGACAATTCAGATAACGGTAACAGATTTCAATACTGCCCCAACTATAACAGTTATAAGCCCACAGTCAAGCATCGACTCATCATTCACTTACTTTAATATAAGCACAAACACAAATGCAACCTGCAAGTATGCAAGTTCTGATATCTCATACGATTCAATGACCACTTTTGAAAAATTCAATGGATTGTCGCATTCAAGCTTGCTCACAGGACTCTCTGGAACAACTACTTTCTACATAAAATGTAAAGGCAATGGAGGAGACTTAAGCACTGCCCAAAAATCAATAAGCGTTGCCCAAGGCCCAAAAGCCGAAATAATCCTTGATCCTGATTCGCCAGTCAGACCGGGGCTTGTAACAGTAACAGTTCAAACAACAACGTCTTTACAAAGCACGCCTTCGCTTTACTATTTTTTCGACGAGTCGCCCGGAGATAAAAAATTCGTTTCTCTCGAACCTATGGCTGGTTCAAGTTCACTATTCACAGGACACATAGTGATCCCGAAGTTGACTGGAATAAAGACCGGCACTTTTGAATACCATGGAATTGACGTTTCAGGGGCTGCAGGTAGCGAAATTAAAAATGGTAAAACATTCATAGCTGACGACCAGGCACCTTTGCCACCAAAAACTTTCACAGCAAAATCTGTTCTTGGAGGAATTGACCTAATCTGGTATTATACCGGAGAGACAATTAAAGAGTACAAAATTTACAAAAACGCGAACCAGGGAGTGACTTATAATGATTATTACACAAGTGTAAATGGAACATCTTTCCTTGATACAAATGTTGCAGCGAATACTCCGTATTATTACAAGATAACTGCAATAGACCAAGCAGGCAATGAAGGTGATCTTTCTCTTGAAACAATGGCTGTAGCACCAGATATGAAAAGCCCAACACCTGGTACTTCCACAACTACCGTAATCGAGCCCAGGCTTTCGCTATTAAAACATAAGCAGCTAAATTCAACTATAAAAGAACTTGAACGAACAATGCTCGACCTCGAGTTGGTCGACGGTACACTTGAAACTAATAAGGCGACTGATGTTATTACCGCACTGAAACTAAGAGCTACAACAACGCAATTGAAATCGGAAGTAGAGGCAATGAGAAACGAGCTAAAAACCCAAAACATTTACGAAATCGGTGATGAAGATGTCGACAGGCTCGTTGAAAAAGCAATGCTTAAAATTCGAAAAGCGAACCAAAGCGCTGCAAAATCCGTTACAATAACTGATAGCTCCGAAAGCATACAGGCACTTTCTCTTGATAGATTAGAATCGCTTGCTGAATCAATCTCCCAGAAAATCAACTTTACAAAAAGCCAGCGTGAGCAGTACATTAACCAGTTCAAAGATTGGAATAACAAACTCAAAACTCGCGTAATCGCGAATAGTATCACATTAACTTATCTTGATGGCAGGTCAGAGTTTGTAACACTTGTCATAAAAGAAGTCACTTACGAAGGCTCCGCTCCAGCAAAATCCGCTTGGGTGTTGGAAAAAATACCAAAAAACGTTGCTGAAAAAACATCAGAGATTCAATTTGACCCGCAGCCTACAGTAATCGAAACAGATCCACTTGTGAAATTCAAAATGCCTGAAAATGACCTTCAGCATATCCGATATCAATACCTCTTAAACAAAAGACTTAGCAACGACGAAGTTAAAGGAACGATGGTTTATTTACAGCAGGATGCCGATTTTTTCATAACACAATATCCTTCAAAAATAAGCTCCTTTGCGATTATTCCGAAACTAGGCAAAGGTTCATTGGGGATGGTTATTATAGTTATTGGCACCCTCGCAATATTGGGTTTGGGAGGGGTTTACCTCTTTCTTGTCGAGAAAAACAAAAAAGTTCAAAAAGCTCAAAATGAAGAACTTCAAACTCCAATACAGCCTGCTCAGCAAGATCAGCAGACTAATCAGGTTCAAAATAACTCCTTAGAACCAGCCAAAAACAACAAACAACCCCAGCCAACATTTTATGTGGCTGACGGAAGGCAGCTAAAAAGTGTTCCAGAGCTATTAATAGCATTAGAATCAATTAGTAGCGAAACCTTCTCGAATCACGTCACTAATGACAAAAATGATTTCTGCAGATGGTTGCATGAAGGATTAGGTGAGACGGATATAGCATTCAAATTATACGGCATTAAGGATAAGATTGAGTTCAAGAACAAACTCCTATTATTATATAGCGAAAAAGTGCTAAGAGCTGCAAAGAATACTGTGCTATAGGCTTATTCATATCACCTCCCTTTCATCGTTGTTTCCAGCCTTTGTTTATATATCCCCTATTGCAATCCCACAAAGTTTATATACTACTTATGCTTCTAATATACGAAGTCGTATACTGATACACAATAAAATGGATTTAGTATATCAATATGGGATTAAAGTGAAAGAATGAAGAAAGTAACAGCACTCGGTCTGCTCCTTGCAACACTGACATTATCTTTACTATTTTACCTCTATCTACCTTTCATTCAATCTGTTGGAGCAGGGCTAAGCAATCAATCTTCATCAGCCTTAGTAATAACTAGAGTGAATGTCACTAACTCTCCTCCATTTGTAAGCAACTTGAGCATAACTACTCCCGTGAATCTTGCGCCCAATAGCAGTGTTAACCTTACTTGTAACGCAACTGTTCTTGATTATAACAATTGGAGCGATATAAAACAAGTCAATTTTTCGTTCTTTAGCTCGAATCTTTCCTCGAGCGAATTCGCTAATACTAATAGATCCCACTATGACCTTTTCAATTGCACCAGCTCTGAAGAACTAAGCCCGTATGAACGGAGATATAATTGTTGGGCAGTAGTGAACTACAATGCTTTCTTTGATAACTGGACTTGTAATATTACTGCAGTTGATGTTGCAGGATTGCAAAATACAAAGAAAATAACTACAACTGTTAACGATTTAATATCTTTTTTTGTGCCTGACGAACTCAACTTCGGAGATGTGCCTGTAACAAACACTTCAGCAAATTTCCATTTAAACATGACTAATTTTGGAAATCAACCGCTTAATTACAGTGCCTATGCTTACGCAGCCACAGAAAATGATAGTGCTGTAATGCTCTGTCAGTTTGGTAATATAACGATTGGAAATATGAAATTCACGGTAAACCAATCTAACATATCTTCTCTTATCGATTTCGATAACGAATTGACACAAGTTAACAATAGTAATGCAACACGTTCAAGCTTAGGTGTCGTTACCTATCCCTACAATGAGACGCTAAGTAACCCTATAAACGGTTCAACTTGGAGATTGCGCGTACCCCTTGGACCCGCCGGAACACCTGCAGGACTCTGTAATGGCTCCCTTATAATAACTGCATTCAAAGCATTTAACTCGGTGGCATGATGGTAGACCAAATAACAATAATACAATGGACAAAGGGAGAGGATGAAAAACTCCGCGAAATATACCCGACGTCTGAAAATGACGGTCTAATGAAGACCTTCAAGAGAAGCCTTGAAGCTATCCGAGGAAGAGCTCACCGGCTTAAGATAAAGCGAAGCGGTTTCATGCTTCAGCAGACACTTAAAGCCCGAGCTAAAGAACGTTGGGCAAACAGGAAGTCAAAGTAAGCTTTTTCTTTAATCGAATTATGTTTTAGTTGATTAAAGTGGTTAACGGTCCCTCTATCTTTGTTATGCATTTTTTCTTCCAAAACCTTAATTTCAAGGCCATTTTGAGAGACTTTTTTTAGATCTGCTTTCTCGTCGATAAAACTATTTTTGTTATTTTTTAATATATTGATTAATTAATCACAGAAAATCATTAATGAGTGTAGTAATAAAATTTATATATCTGCTTATTCTGTGTTGTTTATTATGTATTGTGATGTGTTGTGTGTTGTAGTGAATTATGCATAGTGTTTTATTATTCTCAATAATAATCTATCTATTGTGTATTATTAAATAATGTATATTCTACTATACTGTTGTTATTCAATTACCGAAATATTTAAATACAAGTTCATCTATTGATATACAAAAATGTATATCAATTGTCAAAATAAGGAAAATTCACAACCTATCTCTAAATGGCTGTTTCGGTATACTGGGGAATGAATGGAATACGAACCACTATTAACAGGAACTCGGTGGCAAATACTTGAGCTTCTAAGCGAAAAACGACAATCACCCCTTGAAATTTCAATCAGGATTAAAACAACTCTTGCAAATGTCAGCCAGCAACTCCGACTTCTCGAGGTTGCAGGATTAGTGAAAACAGAGAAACTTAGGCAGCGTGATAAGGGCAAACCGCGAATCCTTTACTCAATAGCTGATGACTTTGGATACATCGTTCTCGCAGCTCCAGGATCTGCAAGAAAATCATTGCTTTCGCTTACTTTTCATCAAAAACTTACGCTCTCACTATGGCATGTTGCTCCAAGTGATCTTCATGGACCCGCAGGAGCATTTCTGACAAAGTTTGATGAATATTCGCAAAGAATTGACGCGATTTACTTCTCAAAAAAATTCGACGAATTATGCATAGTAACAGACGCAAAGGAACTTAAGAAACTCGACGGTCAAAGTATTACATCAAAATGTATTTCAAAAATTCTGGATTTAAAAGACATCAGGCAAAAAACCGACTCAATCATTCTCTTGCATAAACGAACGGAGGTGTTGCAGGTATGACTCAGACACAGAAGAACTACATGCTGTTTATCGAGCAGCTAACTTTCACGCAAGTGAAGAGCTACTCGAGAAGAGACTTAATGAAGGAGGTAAGAGTAATATGAAAACGCTGATTAAATTTTGGCCATTCGCGGTTGTTTTCCTGGTAGCACTTGCTTATGCTGCACAGGCTGAACCCGTTGGCGCGAACGCTACAAAGGTTGGAAACTCGCAAAGAGCAGGACTTTACAATACCAGCCTTTCAGTACCGGCACAAGCAGGAAATGTTACTGAGGTATTAGTGGTGTCAAACTCAGTTACTAAACACTGGCAAGGTTATTTCGGAAATGTAACTGGGAGCATAATCCTTGCAAATGCGGCTGGAAACAATCTCTACCAATGGCCAATGGGTATTGTCAGGGGAGAAATATTTGCCTCGAGGAACAGTTCTCGAATTAATTGGACTGGAGTAAACTGCGCTGCTCAGGGGAATGTTGTAAATGAGGATGCTTACGTCAACGCAAGTCCAACTATAGATCTTGATTCGGTAAATCAGACTTTCAACTACACGACACATCCGACATTCCAGATATCTAGCAATACATTAACTGGTTGTCCTTCAACACCTGTAAATGGGTCTTCAGCTACTGCAGCAGGGTTCTGGAACGTGTTCTTGACTGACAATGGCACCGATCCAGTCTCAAGCATCGATGACATATCAATTTATGCAACGCTGATAGATGCTGACAAAATTGGATTCAATGGGAACACATACGACTTTCAGATGTTGGTAGGAGAGAATGGGAACGGCTCTGAGGAATTTCCAAACGGAAACCCGACCACGTATTTCTTCTACGTGGAGCTGAGCTGAGCGAATGATGGAGATGAACCGCGCATGAAACAAATGAAGGTGAAAAAAAGATTGGAGAGTTTCTTAGCGCGGATCATACTTCGAAATCACAGTTATGCCTTAAGAAAATAATGAAGTGAAAAGGAATCGATAGTAAATGAATGAAAAAAAGTGGAGCCTTGTGCTCATAGCTATTGGAATGATGATGATAGTGATTACAATGAAATATGCAAAAGCAGAACCAAACGGTGCAAATTTGAGTGTGCTGAATTCAAGCCGCATGAACCTGTCAAACATGGGTGCGGCAGTTCAGGCTCAGGCGGGAAATGTAACTGAGCTGAATATAGTGGGCACATCCATTACAAAATACTGGCAAGGATATTTTGGAAATATCACTGGCACTATTATGCTTGGTGATGCCAATGGAAAAAATTTATACCAGTGGGCTCTAGCTTCTCCCCGCGGAGAAATTTATGCAGCAAGAAATGGAAGTGGAATATCTTGGGCTAATGTTGGTTGTGCAAACTCAAGCCAAGTCGAAAACGAGGACAATTTTATTGGTGCAAATCCCGCGGAAACAATAGATTCAGTTAATAAAACGTTCAGTTATACCACTCATCCATCATTCGCTATTGCAGGACGCGGAATCAATGGTTGCCGAAGTGTTAGCGTGAATGGAACTGGCAATGGAGATCTTTTCTGGGAAGCGCTATTAATAGATAATGGATCGCAGGTAGCGATGTATGATGATATTTTAATTTATACGGGATTAATCGATGCTGATACTGTTGGCTTTACTGGAAGCAGTTATGATTTTCAAATGATAGTCGGGGAAAATGGAAACGGCTCAGAGGAATTTCCAAATGGGAATCCAACTAACTATTATTTTTACGTGGAGATTGAATAAAAAATGAGGAATGAATAATGAAGAGCATCACCAGAAAAACAAAAATGACCGCCGCGCTACTGTGCGTTCTCGCACTTTTTGGCGTTGCCTTGATCGCGATCATCGCGTCAACGGTTAATGCAGTTCCTGAAGGTCCTACGATTACATCCTTCACGAACTCAACAAAAGTAGACCAAAACGGGACTGTTCGTACTGATGGGAAAGGCACTATCAATTTCGCCCGGTTTAATGCAATCGCCCAAAACAAAAAATGGAAAGCGTATGTTGGAAACATAACAGGAACACTAGTTTTGCAGGACTCTGACGGCTACAACATCTACGACTGGAAGCTTACATCTGCTTTGTCAGGAACTGTTCTTGCAAGCAGGAACAATACCCTGAACTGGAGTGGAATAAAATGCTTAAATACAACAACAATAGGTGTTGAACAAATTCAGCTCCAATTTTTAACATCTCAGGAGGATAATATCAACAGGACATTCAATGCAACGAACCATACCAATTTTACTATTAATTCAATAAACCTTGGCGAATGTCCTGCAGCATACACTTATATAAACAGTACGAGGCAAGTAGAGAATAATTCGGCTAACTTGTTCCAAGAGATAGCAATTCAGGACGATTTGGAAAGGACAGCTTACGCAACAAGGATACATGCTGATATTTACAGCTACAGGAGCAACATCTCTGATTTCCAGCTGCTCATACCTGACTTCGGAAACACATCAAACACGAATACTGCTACATATTACTTTTTCGTGGAGTTGACATAATGAATAAACGGCTAACAGCCTATATTGTATTATTGGGATTGTTTATCTGCCTGGGAGTATTAATAATAATCCCAGTTCTTCAAATAGCATCAGCAGCCTTAGGCGCACCAAATGTTTCTGTCAGGACAAGGGTAAATATCACAAATTCACCACCTTCTGTGTTGAACGTTTCAATCACAACGCCTGTTATTTTATCTGCAAATACAACAACTGATATTTATTGCAATGTAACAGTCAGAGATTACAACAATGTCTCGGATATTTCTAGTCTGAATGTGACTTTTTTTAGTACTCTATATTCTAAATCTGAAAGGATAGATTTTAACCAAACACACTACTCAAATTCTTCGTGTACAAATTTTACTGATCTTTCTGAATTTACCAGAACTTACAATTGTAATTTAACATTAAATTATAACGCGGCAGCAGGAAACTGGACTTGCAACGCTACTGTCATGGATAATGCGACTATAACCGGAAGTGGGTTCTCGTACACCACAATTAATGACCTTCTGGCAATTGGTGTGGATGACCTAATAGATTTTGGGGATCTCGCAGTCCTAAATACCTCTCCAAATATCCCGTTCAATGTGACGAATTATGGCAATCTCCCACTTAATCTAACTGCATACGGTTATGGGGCAACTGAAAATGATTCGGCAGCAGTGATTTGTGATCAGGGAAACATAAGCATACAGAATCTTTTTGTCTCGGCAAATTTTACAGATATCACAGCTCCGATTGGCACAAATCTTATGATTCCTCTAAATAGTTCTAATGCAACCC
>JBBSVZ010000180.1:0-1037 GCA_038046545.1 Nanobdellota archaeon
AGTTTGTACTTCCCTTAGGAATTCTCTTAGCAAAGCCTCACCCATGAGAACCTTTTTGCTGACATAAACACTACCCTTTGAAAAGCCTTTCTTGTAACCATCCGTTATGCCCATGGAAACGTATTTCGTGTTGGACATATTCTTCAAAACTTTTTCAAATGTGATTAGCGCGCTTTTGACAACTTCATCGTCACTTTCCACGTAAACGCTTTCTACGGGCCATCTTATCTTGACATTATTCTCTTTTCTTAAAGAGTTTACAGTCTCTACAATTTCTTTGATGAATTCCATTTCTTTTTCTATCTGGATATTTATCATCTTAGCCTGAGACTTTGGCCATTTGCACATGTGTACACTCTCTTCCTTTTCCTTGAGGCCGAGATGCATATGTTCTGCAAAAAAAGGACACAGCGGAGCCAGGAGCTTTGAAGTTATTCGGATCACATTGTCGAGAGTATAAAACACGGCTTTCTTATCGTCGCCGGTGTAACCAGGCCATGCACGGTCGCGTATCATTTTTATGTAAACTCTGGAAAAGTCGTTGACCATAAAGTCTGTTATTGCATTTGCTGCCTTGTGAATGTTATATTCCTTGAATTCTTCCGTCGCAACATTAACTACATTGTTTAGCCTGGAAAGAATCCACTGGTCTTCCGGTTCCAGTTCCTTTACCTTCTTAGCAGCAGAAGCATAGGTATGCACGTAGTTATAGCTGTTTTCCATCACCACGAACGTTTTTGCTATCCCATCAACATCAGTCCACTTGAAATAAAAGTCATCCCATGGTGCTGATGAAAGTAGATAGAGACGTAGTGCATCTCTTCCGTATTTGCTTATGACCTCTTCTGGGGCTGTTACATTTCCCTTGCTCTTTGACATCTTTGAGCCGTGAGCATCTAAGACAAAACCATGGAAGAGTATGTTTTTGAACGGTGCCTTGCCAAATGTTATCACGCTTGTTATAAGCTGCGAGTTCCACCAGCCTCTTATCTGGTCAGGCCCTTCTATGTTAAGGTCCGCCGGCCACATTTTATTGA
>JBBSVZ010000181.1:0-3554 GCA_038046545.1 Nanobdellota archaeon
CTCTTCTGCTCTTTTTCCTTCCTTCTCTCTTCATCCAGCTTTTTTTTCTCTAATTCCCTTAATCTCTTCTCTTCCTCTTTTTTCCTGCGCTCTTCCCATTTTCTCTGCTTTTCAAGCTCCCTTTCTTTCCTCCTTTCATCTTCTATCCTTCTCCTCTCCAGCTTCAGGTTTATCTTCAGCTTCCCCTTCTCGCCCTTAAGCTTTACCTGCTCCTCCTTAAGCTTTAATTTCTGCCTCTCAATCTCAATCTTCTTCTTTATCCTCAGCTCCTTTGCCCTTCTTCTCCTGCTGCTCCAGTCCCTGAAAGCCTGCATCATGGACCTCTTTTCCTTTTTAGCAATAGGAATCTCCTCTGCCGGCTTTTTGATTCTTCTGGCTTCAGGAATTCCAGCTCCAAACAGTTTCTTGTAAATATAGGCCCCTATGAAGAAATAGAGGTAAGCCCCTATTGTGAATATCAGCAGCACCACAATTATCGATAATAACAAGCATAATGGATCATTCCTGCAGAACCCTATAAATCCGGAAGTTCTGCTTTCCTTTTCAGCTTCCTCAACCTCAAAAAGGTAGCTCGCAGTGCCTACAGAATTCCCAAAGGATGCCTCGGCAGCAAAAACATAATCTCCTGCTTTCAGGTTCTGCGGTATCCTAAGGGTTTTGAAGAATGAGGCCTGGGTTTTTACAACAACGTTCTCATTCTCGCTTATGATTGTATTTCCGTTTACGTCCTTGACAAAGTAATTCATGTCAACATTGTATGACTCTATGTCTTTCAGGTTGAAGACCTGCACTTCAAAAGTAGTGCTTTCGCCTTTCCTTACTGTGCGGTCCCTGGCAACAGGATTTAGGTTTATGTCAAAAAGGACGTCCTTGTTTTCTATCTCGACTATCACCGGGATATCTACATGGTAAGAGCCTGTTTTTACCTCAATTTTTCCAGGATAAACTCCTGGCGCCTGCTCAATTCCTTTTTCTTTGTTGAAACTTGAGAAATTAACCCTTACAATTTTTGTCTGTCCCGGACTTATTACAAATTCCTTGTCAAGTATATTGACAATGTCTGCAAGCCCACTTGCACCTACCTGTATATTCTCCTGTTTCTGGGCTATATTCATTACCCTTAACTCTTTCTCAAAAAAATCCCCCGACTTTACAAGCACCTTGATTAGAATCTGGTCAACCTCAAATGGTATGGTGCTTTCCTCTGCAGCTATCCTGCTCAGAACAATTGCCCGGTTCTGGACAAAAAATAATGCAGAAATAATTATCAACAATAGGAACAGCAGGACTATCGTTATCTTTAATGGCTTCTTTCCTTTCCCGCTTGCCTTGCCTAAGTAAATGCTTCTTACCTTGCCGCTTTCATCCCTTACAGTCTTGTAGTAATAAGGGCCGTGCCTCTTTCCATGCCTGTGGATATACCTCTTATGGGTCAATAACACCACCTAATCCAAGATTATCTGCTTCAATGATGCATATTCTAGAATTCTTGCCTATAACGCTAAATAAATGGATAATTATCACCTCTTTTTTAAGTCTGCAAAAGCGCTTTTATTGTAGCGTAACGTGTAGCGTAACGTAATGTAATATAATTGTACTAACTTATTTTTTATTTAAATAACTTTCGGTAGAATAAGCTACTCTCCCATTTTTTGCCTTTAATTGCATGATATGCTCTTTTCGCATAACCTTAACAATATTTTTTATCTTTCTTGCCTCCGCTTCCTCGTAGGAATAAACCTGAGCAGCATAATAATCACAAATGCTATTAGCACAAGCGCTATGGCCATTGTAGAGGCAGTATCCCTTGCCACAATTTGCTCAACTATGCTCTTCTTTTCCTTGACCTCAAACAGCTGGCTGGAAACCGCGAAACTATCAGCGTATCTTACTTCCATTATAGCTACATAACTTCCTTCCTCCAAGCTCTTTGGAAGCTTGAATGATTTCGCGAAAGAAGCCTGTTTTTCAATGGCAAATGTCTCTGTTTCCTGATATATGATATTCCCCCTTAAGTCCTTAATCAGGTAAGTGGCAATTACATCGACTTTCTCAGGCGCTCCTATATTAAGCAATGTTATCTGGCTCTTTAATGTGCCGCCGGGGTTTACAACGGCATATGCTGCAGGTATGTCAAGCTTTGCATCAAACAACACCTTCTCTGTTATTGATTCTATTATTACAGGAATTTCTTTTTCAATTTCATCTGCCCTTGCCAGTATCCTTCCGGCAAAGCCTCCGACCTTCTTTCCTATGAAATTAAGGGTTACATCAGCAGCCTGAGCGGGATCCAGGGTTAAGATATTGTCTGACAGGAACAGGTAATCCTTGACCCCTTCTACAGATAATGAGACTGTCAAAGCAACATCTCCTGTATTCCTTATTGTAAGCGTTTGCTGGGAACTTCCCCCTAATATAATCTTTGTCTTTACGCTGCTTGGGCTTACGCTAAAGCCCTTCTCTTCTTCCTCTTGGGTTATTATGGCTCCTCCACCGCCTCCCCCGGATGGAGCACCGCCTCCGCCGCCTGATGGTACAGGCCCGGGTTCAGGAGGTGTAGTGCATGCAGTGCTTTGGCATAAATTGCTGCAGCAAAAGCCTCCCTCACATTGATTGTTTGCAGTGCATGCCTGGCCGTTTGCCAACAGCCATGTATAGAAAAAACCCAGCAAGTTCTTGTAAGTTGAAGAATTTATAACTCCTGCTACTATTCCAGTAGCTGTATATGTTTTATAGGCGCTGCTGTTTACTATGTCACCTCCGCTTGACACTATTAAAGGAAAATTCTTGTAGTTTGAGCTGTTTGTCTGGAAAGAATGGGAAACATTCATGGCTAACATAAATACAATAAGAAAAACCAGAATCTTTGCATTGACCATCTTTTTATTTAATCTCTACCATATTCATTTAATAATTTTTCCCAATTTGCCTTTTTTACGGCTCTGTAGAAATCCTCTTACATGCGTTCTGGTAGTGCCTGGTTCGGCTTTTATGTTTTATTTGAAGACTGGCATCTCCCGTAAGGAACACCCCCTCTGTCAGTTAGCTGTAAGAATGGAAAAGCCTCGCTTGGCACTACATTCAGGATTCCTACCGAGCCTTTTTTACGCAAACTTTAAATATTAAGTGTTGTTTAACGGAACAAAATGAAAAGGGGTGAAAGTTCTTCAAGCAGCTCATCTTATACTTACAGGGAGCCTTTGCACGAGACTGCAATTTTCCATTATATCGCAATTTTGCTGATAATAGCAGCTTTAATTGTCAGCATCATTGCCCTGGTCAATACAAACAAATTAAAAAATGCTTTAGCGCCCCAGACAATAAACATTAACGACTTCCTTAATAAATTAACTTCTCACGATGAGGCGAAAGCCTATGTTGGAGTTTCTCCATTAAACATTGTCCAGGTAAATAGCGATAATATTGCCAATCTGCAGGCGCAAATTGCTGGTTTGGATGCATCTTATATAGGAAATTTTATTGTTCAATATACGGACAGAATTGTGATTTATGATTATGATAAGGATGCATTAAAAGGGGCAATAAGCTTGCAG
>JBBSVZ010000182.1:0-20701 GCA_038046545.1 Nanobdellota archaeon
CATACAATAAGCAAGAAAAAGTATTTCTATCTAAGAATATAAATTGGGAAGGAATAGGTCTAAAATTTAAAAAGGGTTATTTTAACTCATTAAATTTAAATAACACTGTTTTCTAGCAATAATTATGGACCGAAATCTCGCCTTAGAATTCGTAAGGGTGACAGAATCCGCTGCGATAGCTGCTGCAGCATGGATGGGAAAAGGTGACAAGATATCAGCAGACAAAGCTGCAGTTGACGAGATGCGCTCTAGATTCAACTCAATTGATTTTGATGGAATTGTGAAAATAGGCGAAGGAGAAAAAGATGAAGCTCCAATGCTTTACACTGGTGAAAAGATTGGTACTGGTAGAGGTCCATTAATGGATGTAGCATTAGATCCTGTGGAAGGCACAACAAACCTTTCAATGGGCTTGCCCAATTCCATTTCTGTTATCGCAACAGGGCCAAGAGATTCATTGCTTTCGATGCCTGGAACTTATACTGAGCAACTTTGCGTTGGTCCTGAAGCAAGGAACGCAATCGACATCAAGGCATCTGTCAAAGTAAACATTCATAATATCGCGAAAGCACTTGGAAAACATGTTGGCGAAGTTACTGTCGTCATTCTCAATAGGCCAAGGCATGAAGCCATGATAAAAGAAATAAGAGAAACAGGCGCGAGAATCAGCATTATAGAGCACGGGACTGTAGCGGCCGGTGTTGCAGCAGCGATGCCTAACTCAGGCATAGATGTCATGATGGGCACAGGAGGAGCTCCGGAAGCTGTAATTACTGCAGTTGGAGTGAAATGCTTTGGCGGCAATATGCAAGCTCTCCTTAAGCCCCATAAAGACAAATTTTTAGAAGACGCGAAGAAGATGGGATTTCACGACTTGAACAAAGTTCTTACAATGGAAGACTTAGCCAAAGGAAACACTGTAACATTTGCAGCGACAGGAATAACAACAGGTCCATTGCTTAAAGGCGTTGTCTTTGGAAGAAATACAGTCAACACTCATTCAGTTGTTATGAGGGCGAAAAGCAGAACAATAAGATATATTGAATCAACACACAATATCGGGTGATAAAATGAAAAAAGTAGAACTCTTAATTCCAGCAGACGTTCCAAAAAACATGGAAAGCACTTACAGAAAAAATATTGAACTGATAACAAAAGGCACAGACAGGCTAATGCTCTTTGCCGGCGACCAGAAAGCTGAGCACCTTAATGACGACTTCTATGGCGCAGCAGACACAGGAGAGATTCCAGCTGAAGACAATGACCCTGAGCATTTGTTCAGGATTGCTTCGCAAGGAGTCATTGGTTGCTTCGCAACACAGTTCGGAATGCTTGCAAAGTATGGGAAATCGTATGATAAGGTTCCCTATATCGTCAAATTGAATTCGAAATCCCACTTAGTCAAGACAGCGCAAAAAGACCCAATGAGCAAAGCTTGGGTGACTATTGACCAAGCATTAGAGCTGAAAAAAGCAGGGCTTGATATCGTAGGAATTGGGTACACTATTTATCTTGGCTCAGACTATGAAAGCGACATGCTTGCTGAAGCGCAGCAAGTGATACTGGAAGCACATAAAAACGGGTTAGTGTCAATAATCTGGCTTTATCCACGGGGAAAAGCAGTCCTCAACGAAAAGGACCCGCACTTGATAGCGGGTGCAGCGGGAATAGCGGCATGCCTTGGAAGTGATTTTGTGAAAGTGAACTATCCAAAAGCCCCTGACGGACAGAAATCAGAGGAAGCATTTAAGGAAGCGACTAAGGCAGCAGGCAGAACAAGAGTAATCACTGCAGGCGGCTCATCGACTGATGTCCGAAAATTCCTTGATACTTTATGGAAGCAGATTCATGTTTCCGGAGCGAAAGGCTCAGCGACAGGCAGGAACATCCACCAAAAACCATTGCATGAGGCCATCAACATGACAAAAGCGATATCGGCAATAACTTATGCTGACAAGACTGTTGATGAGGCAATGGAGATTTACGAAGGGAAGACGGAGTTTAAGCTGTAGGCAATTTTTTTAAATGACCTGAACTTCCCAAGAGCATGGTGGTTTCTGAGAATCCTACACTTGACAGTATAATAGAAAAAAAGCTGGAAGAGGCAGGTGAGAAGTGGAGTTCACTTGAGTCAGTCGAAATAATTGTTGACATGACTTCAAATCTTTTTGATAATCCTGACAAAGCGCAAATAAATCAAATCAGGGATATGCTAAATGTTATGCACGCTAACGAACTCTACTCAAGTAATTCCAAAGTATCATTGTTCATATACTCGCCATCAATGGTACACATGATGGAGTACATTGGTGGGTATTACAACCTTGTTTCAATACCTTTGAATCCAAAAAAAGGAGAAAGAAGCAGAACCAGGATTCTTCCATTAGTGATGGCAAAAACCATAAAAGATTTACCATGGGACATACTAAAACTTACCCCATCCAGGAAGTCCGAGTACATTAACGCATTAAATTCTTTGTCGAATAACGACCACGTAACAACAGTCGGAGAGACTTACAGATTCTTCCATGAAGCGGCATTGCGAGGCTCAAGAATCGCCTTGAGACACCTTTCCCCAGTCGCCTACGAGGGGCTCAAGGATGTGTTCAACGAAGTCGGATTAATACTGCCAACTGTAAACTATCAAACTCGGAAGGGTGGGGCGTTTTATTTGAAGCAGATAGAAAACTAAAAAAGTCCATAAACATTTATATACAATTATTTATTCGCAAGTAGTGAATGGCTGCTAAATCTTTAGTTGAAATAGTACGTGATTCTAAACCAGGATTCAACACAGTTATTACTCTAGACGAATTAGCGAAATTTGGTTTAAATGTCGTCGTAATTGGGGAGCACGTAAAGCAGAAACGATATCTTGCAGATGAAGAAGGGGCAGAAGCGTGGGAAATTCATGATTTGGATTACAAGACACCAATAAAAATCATTGACAGAACTTGGGTTGAATCTTTAACTGACCCTGAAACACAAGAAAAGGAATTGCGGGCAAAAGTAGACAAGGCTAAAGCTGATTATCAAAAAGCATTGAGCAAAAAAGGAATGATGAGAAAATATGAGGAAAAGAAGGGAGAATATGAGCGGGCACGAATGGAATATCATTCATTCAAGCCAGATGTGCTCACAAGATATCTTGGAAATGTGGACTTGATTGTGGCTCCTTGTGACCTTCTCCCACTGCTCAAACAATATTTTCCTGATACTGGGAGGGCTATCGCTCTAGAAGCAAACTCTCATTTTTCCCTTTCTGAACCTGCAGCCCGCGATAATTATGTCAGGGTTGTGATGAGAAATCCAAGCGATGAAGGCAATAGAATAGACGGAACTACTGTCCAACTGCTGTTTGAGCCAGGAAACCAAGGTGGATTGATGAGCCGCCTTTTGAGCAGGGAATATGATGAATTTACGTTTAGCCACTTGTCAGATGGATTTTATGATGGCGCGTTAGGGTTGCCCAGAAGGCAAAAAGTTAAGCGAACACCAATTGAGTCATTGAGGCAAAAAAGAATTCGCGCCAGTGATCCTTCCAACGGCATAACAAATTTCTTCAGCTATGGGGGCAACAGGAGAGGAAAACATATATCCCGCGGTGAAAAATTGCTGGACGATTTCTGGAAACAGAAAGGAAGAGATATTGTGAGACTTTATGACGATCTCTGGCTTAAGCCTATAAATTCTCTTGAGCAAATTCATGATAGGCAAACTTTAATTTCGGCATTAGTTGAAGACCAACAACATTTTGAGAGCGTAAGCGAGTTGGAAAGAAGAATAAATGCAGTTCTTGAGCCATTCTTCCATCTCTCTGGCATGATGAACCATGCAACTGCAAATATTTTGCATTCAAAATGGGGGGCTCCAGTGCAAAAGCAGGCATATTTTGATGATTTCAAGTTTATTGCTTCAGAGTTCATTAAGTCATATAAGGAATTAAGAGAATTTCCTGTTATTGATGATGGCTCGAGGGAAATGACGGCATTGATTGCCCCAATGAGATACCTGCTTGACTCAAAATTAGACGGAACAGTAAGAAATGCATACGAATTCGTGAGAAAAGTCATGAAGCCTAAACCTCAGGATTTCGCCCAATTATGGTCTTCGATTGAATTCCAGTTAGGAAAGGCCAACATGATGCTAGACCCACAGCTTGAAAAATTCGGCATCGAATATTCCACTCAGCCAGACCCGCCAAGACGCCCAAGAAGGGGAATGGCGGATAGATTTGTTCGGGGTTTATACGAGGATGAATTAGATGATTTTTTATTTGACGAACCTGAGCAGCCGGCCAAGTTGGCAGATCCTAAAGGTAACGAGAAAAGGACATTTTCAATCAGGAGAAAACTTTTACCTGAGCAGAAAGCGCTCCTTGAAAAAATGCAGGACAAATTTTATACCCAGAATCCAGTAACAAAAGCCCAAAAAGGAATTGATTATATCAGCCACGTGAGCTCTCAGCTTGCAGCATATCTTGGGCTCGCAAGATTCATAAAAAATAATAAGTGGGTTAAGCCGGAAATAGTGCCTGCAGAATTGGGACTAGTTGACATCGTGCAGGGTTATTACCCTTTCCTTGACGGCAATAAAGTAGTTGCTAACGACACTCATCTTAACGCTGAAAATGCCGTAGAAATAATCGAGGGAACCAACATGGGCGGAAAGACTATAGATGCCAAAAAAACCATGTTTATTGCAACAGTGGCGTTGACAGGAAATTACGTTCCGGCCAAGAGTGCAAGAATTTCACAATTCGAAAGGGTAAGATATAGGATAAAAGACACGGGCGGGTATGGAACCGGTGCTTTCGCTGCAGACTTGAGAAACATTGAAGGCGTGTTCTCTGAAATCGGTAGACCTATTCTAGTTGGGCTTGATGAGACTTTCACATCCACAAATGCCCGCGAAGGGGAAGCAATGACCCATGCAATAATCATGAGAATGGTAGAAGCTGGAAATGCAAGAGCAGTTATTACCAGCCATTATCCGACGCTCCAAAGCTTACAGGGTACTCCTGGAGTGTTTTTTTCTCATTTTGAATTTGACCGTATCAATGGACAAATAGTATTCTCACATATAAAAAAATCCGGTGCAAACTTAAAAGGCGATTATGCGCTGGCAATTGCTGAAAGGGAACATTTGCATCCTGTATTGCTGGCTCATGCCAGGGAATATCAGGAAAGAATGGGCGGTCAAACATGACTGTCTTAGACGCAACTACCAATAAGAGCTTGTTTGGAGACGATATGATGAGCGGAATTTCTGCTGCGCTTGGTATTGATGACAAAATTGATTTTTCAAAAACACCGACTACAGACCTGCAGTTAATAAATGCCCGGCTTGATGCCATTGGAGAGCTGGTTGGAGATGAGGAGTTAAGAAAACGATTTTCTGGTCTTGCAAACCTTTTGGAGCTGCCATTTGCCGAATTTTACGGAGCTCTTGGATTGGTAAAAGTGCCTGCAGGGATGTACGGCTTTCGAAGAAATCTCGCCGATACAATAAAAGACATGGGGGACTATTCATCTGATTTGCCAGAATTTGGAGACATTCAATCAGAAATATTGAATGGAATCATTGAAGGATACAAGGCTATAGCTTTTGGAGAGACTGGCATCAAGGCCGCTCTAGATTATTTTTCAGGTTTAAAACAGCAAGTTCTTGATAAGGAAGAACAAATCATAAAAGAAGACAAAGAAGCTGGTTACCTACATGAATTAACAGGGAGACCGCCTAAACTATCTCGAGATACTCTCGAAGAAATGATGGATTTGAAAAAAGTTAAATCATTCATACCGGCAGTAGAACAAATATCTCCCCTTTCAATAATTGTAGGAGTATACAGTAGGTTGGCAAATGATGCAGTTACGAATAATTATGTCAGGCCTGAAGTAGTTCCAAGGGAAGAAAATTGCTTAATCATAGAAGATGGCTGGTATGATACAGGTAGAGTGAAACAGGTCGTAAGTAATTCCACACAATTCGCTCCTGAAAGGAGAGTTGAATTGTTGGAAGGTGTTAATTCTGGCGGAAAAACATTTGATATGATGAAAGCATTCCAAATTGCTTCCATGGCACTAGCTGGCACTTGGGTTCCTGCAAAATACGCAAAAGTGTCGATAAGGGACAAAATAATAATGAGGGAGAAAGGAACAGGAGAGACTATGTCTGCGTTCGAGCAGGATTGCAGAAGTGTCAGAGAATGCACGCCCAACAAAGGTGAATATTGGCTAATCGGCATGGATGAGACATTTACATCAACTGAAAAGAGAGGAGGAGCAGCTTTGACTTATGGATTAATCAACATGGTTTTGGAGCAGGGAAATTCAGCCATGATATTGTCAAGCCATTATCCTGAACTTCATCAGGCTTTTGATGAACAAAGCGGAGTCGTTTTCAACCATTTCCCCTTTGAAAAACGTCAAGTCGGTGGAAAAGAAGACGTTGTTTTTCCACATGTGAAGCAACAGGGTCCAATGAAAGACTATAGCTATGCAATTGCTGTAGCCCGAACGCAAGGATTTGATTCCCGCATTCTTGATTTAGCTGAACAGAGATTGATGCAGGGTTGATTACTTGAGCTTCGCCTTTCCAATTAGCTTGTTTACTTCATCCCAATTTATGACGTTGAAGAATGCCTCAACATATTCGGGTCTCCTGTTCGGAAATCTTCCGGTTTTTTCTACAAATGACATATAAACAAGTTCTATTTTTGTATCGAAAAAGAACGCGCAAAACTGCCAAATTATGATTTTCGGCTTTCAGCACGAAAATCAATTACGCAGTTTCGCTTACTGTTCTTTTTCTAACCGTCCCAAAGTTTTACGAAATGAAAACTTTGGAGGTTGAACAAGATGCACACAAATTTAAGAAAAAGTCGTGAATTGAGAATGGAAGCGTTTGATTCGCTTGAAGAACTTAAAAGCAAGAATGTTTCGAGAAAGGAGATAATTGATGAGATTCATGCTGAATATGGCATTTCGAAAGGAACCATATACTCTTGGTATTCAGGATCTAATCTTCCCTGTGGAAGAAAAGGCGAAATCATTTATTGTAAAGAATTGTTTTATGTTATAGGTGCATTATTCGGGGATGGCTGCATTTATAGATGGAAACCTACAAACAATTACGTAATCCTTGTTGGAGACTTGAAATTCACAACAAAATATGCTAAGATGGTGACCAAGTGTACGGGAATAAAAACCCGGGCTTACATCGATCGCAGTAAAAATATCTGGTTTGTAAAGTCTAATAATTATGAATTATTTTCACTTTTCAAAAAAGTTAAAGGAGACTTGAATTATTTAAAACAGCTGCTAAACCAAATTAATAAAAGCTCAGCTTTATTTTTTTTAGAAGGATTTTTTGATGCAGAAGGCTGCGTAAAGGTAATAACGGGAAAAGAAAGAAAAACACCCAAAATATGCCTTGATTTAACTAATATCAATTTTGAATTATTGGAGATAACAAGAAGCTTATTCATGCAGTATCTAAGAATCGAAGCTAAGTACTCATCTCAAAAATCGCATACGGGAAAAGATGGTTATTGGAGGCAAGCAGTCTTTCATTTAAGAATTTACAAAAAAGATTTCATAAGAAGATTCTTTGAGAATATCAATACAACAAAATTAAAAGAAAATAAAATACCCTATTTGGAAAAGTGGCTCAATAATGGTTTGTAATTACTTGTTTGCTTTTTTGAAATTATCTTCGACTTGCTTCCAATTGACAACATTCCACCAATCCTGGATGTATGCTGCCCTGTTCCACATGTGCTTTAAATAATAACTATGCTCCCACACATCAAGTGCGAGTAAAGGGGTTTTACCTTCCGTTAATGGCGAATCTTGGTTCGCCGTGCTATAAACTTCTAATTTTCCATTATTCATTACAAGCCACGCCCAGCCGGAGCCAAATCTGTTCAACCCAGCATTAGTTAGCTCTTCCTTGAACTTATCAAATCCGCCAAAAGTTTGTGTTATCGCATCTCCAATCTTGCCAGATGGCTCTCCGCCAGCCTTTGGAGCCATCACAGTCCAGAAAAAATTATGGTTAATAAATCCGCCACCATGATTCTTAACAATTGTCCTGATGTCTTCAGGAACTGAATTCAAGTCCTTAACTAGTTCTTCTGGATGCTTCTTCTTAAGTTCAGGGTGCTTTTCTAACCCAGCAAGCAATTTGTCAAGGTAAGTCTTGTGGTGCTTGTCGTGGTGTATGGTCATGGTCTGAGCATCAATGTAAGGCTCAAGGGCATCAGCAGAGTAAGGCAAAGGTTTAAGTTCGTAATCAGTCATTATTAATCACCAAAAAGAGCTATTCCACAGAGGTTTAAATTATTATTGTTTAATCAATCCCGGATTTTAATTGAAAACTAGCCAAATAGTTTTTAAAACCTCAAAAGTAACATCTTAAGATGATTCCCGACAAGGAAGTAAAAAAAGAGTTCAAAGCCAGAGCTTCTAAAAATCCTGAGAGATATTATGCTGTTGAAGTCCTGAAGCAGTTCGGGTTCAAGAGAAGGCAATGCACCTGCGGGACTTTTTTCTGGACAGTTACTGACAGCCTTGTTTGCGGTGACCCTGCATGCTCAGGGGGATTCAGGTTCTTCGGAGACAGCCCAGCAAAATATCATTATACTTACGTCGAAGTCTGGAAAAAATTTGCAGAATTCTTCAAGCAACGGGGTTATGAGCCGATAAGAAGATATCCCGTTGCAGCGAGATGGAGAGATGACACTGACTTTGTGCAGGCGTCAATCTATGATTTCCAACCTTATGTTGTTTCTGGTGAGGTAGAGCCGCCAGCAAACCCACTTGTGGTTCCTCAATTCTGCCTTCGGTTCAATGATATTGACAATGTTGGAATTACTGGCGCCCATTATACGGGCTTTGTCATGATAGGCCAGCATGCATTTATGCCGCCGGATAAATGGGATCAGAACAAGTATTTCTTGGATATCCACGAATGGTTGACTAAAGGATTGGGCTTGCCATTAAATGAAATTACATATCACGAGGATGCGTGGGCAGGTGGGGGCAACTTCGGTCCATGCATGGAATATTTTTCCAGAGGGCTTGAGCTTGGGAATCAGGTTTACATGCTTTACCAGCAGACAGAATTTGGGCCAAAAGAATTGAAATTAAAAGTTCTGGACATGGGAATGGGTCATGAGAGAAATGCATGGTTTACAGCAGGAAAAAGCACGAGTTATGAGGCGGTTTTCCCAAAAGTAATGCAAAAGTTGTATGCAAGAACAAGTTTCAAAGCCGATGAAAAACTAGTCGCTAAATTCCTACCCTATTCATCCTATCTCAATGTTGATGAAGTTGAAAACATAAATGAAGCATGGGAAAAGGTTGCTAAAGAAATTGGAATATCAGTTGACGAATTAAAGTCAAAAATAATCCCTTTAAGCGCACTTTACTCTGTTGCTGAGCACTCAAGAACGCTGTTGGTTGCATTATCTGACGGCGTATTGCCATCAAATGTTGCAGGCGGATATAATTTGCGCGTTTTATTGAGAAGGGCTTTAGGTTTCATCGAGAAATTCAGCTGGAATGTCTCACTTTCTGAAATATGCAAGTGGCATGCAGATGAACTTAAAGAATTATTTCCGGAATTATCAGAAAATCTTCATGACGTTGACTTGATTATTTCTGTTGAACAGAAGAAGTTCGAGGAAACAAGGCAGAAATCCAAGCAGATTATCGGTAGGCTGATTGCAGAAGGAATAAGCACTGATAAGTTAGTAGAGATTTATGACTCAAACGGCATAACTCCGGAGTTTATCAAGGAAGAAGCTAAAAAAGTAGGCACAAAAATAGATATTCCGGACAATTTTTATGCTTTAGTCGCAGAAAGGCATGCGCAGAAGGAGCAAAAAGCAGCAACAAAAAAAACATTTGAGCTAAATCTGGATGGAATTCCAGCAACGAAAGCATTGTATTTCGACGATTATAAGTTTACGGAATTTGTTGGAAAAGTTTTGAAAATAATTGACAATAAATTTGTGGTTCTTGATACAACTGCATTCTATCCGACTTCAGGCGGGCAGATTCACGACGTTGGAACTTTGAATAACGACAAAGTTATGGACGTTTTTAAGCAAGGAAAGGTAATTGTTCATGTTCTTGAATCCGTTTCTTTCAAAGAAGGGGAAGAAGTCAGAGGTATGATTGATAAGGAAAGAAGATTCCAGCTTGCCCAACATCACACAGCAACACACTTGTTGAACGGATTATTAAAAAAAATGCTTGGCAATCACGTCTGGCAGGCAGGAGCAGCAAAATTTCTGGATAAGGCGAGGCTTGACATAACACATTTTGACAATCTTACGCAGGAGCAGCTAAAGCAGATTGAAAAAGAGGCAAACGAAATAATAAAGAAGAACATTAGAGTGAATAAATCATTTATGCCAAGAGCAGAAGCAGAAAAGAAGTATGGTTTCTTGCTTTATCAAGGCGGTGTTGTTCCAGGAAAGGAACTAAGGATAGTCGAAATTGAGGGAATAGATGTCGAGGCCTGCGGAGGAACTCATCTCAACAGCACTGGCGAAATTGGTGAAGTCAAAATAATAAAATCACAAAAGATTCAGGATGGAATCGTTAGACTTGAATACGTCGCAGGAAATGCCTTGCATTCTGTTTCACAGGAAAAAGAAAAGTTTACGGAAGAACTATCGGAACTGCTGAAATGTGATGTTGAGCAAATACCGGGCAGGGCGGATGAATTGTTCAACAAATGGAAAAACATAGTCAAGAAAGGAAAAGTTGAAAGTGCTGAATTAACATCAAATAAAAGATTTGACGGTGATGTTGTTGCTGAGACTTCTAAAATATTGAAGACTCAACCCGAGCATTTGGTGAAGACGATAAAGAGATTTTTGATGGAGATTGATGAGGAGTTGAAGAAATAGATTATTTGTATTGAGTGTTGTAGCCTGGATTAGTCTTCGGTCTCATTTTATTTGGGTAAGAAATATCAGTTTTTACATCAAAAGATGCTTTTTTGAAGAACTTGAAAACTTCATAAGGATCTAGAATATTCGCAAGTTTGTGAGGGACATTTATTGTCCCATATCTAGTTTGTCGAACATTACCGGGGGTATAAACGGAAATAGAACCTGTTTTTCCTCCAAAAATTTTGTCAAAAATCCCAACATCAACTTCGGCGTTGCTAATCTGGTCAAAATCCGCCATTTTGAAATCTCGCCCGATTATACCGCTCTGTAATATGACTCTTTTATCAGTTATTGCAAAATAAAGATTTCTATATGAAAGATACACGAAAATAGGGATAACTACGAAATATATAAACCCATAAAAGATCAGAATCGAAAATAAGCTAATTCCGGTAGCCACTGCAAAACTTACACCAATTGTTTTTAGGAATCCGAAAACTAATAAAAAAATAATCATGTAAAAAGGCATCAAAAACATCAACAAAAAAGGCAAAAAGAATAGAAACATAATTATCCGAGCTAATGATCCAAAAAGAACAGTCCCAAATAAATAGGGCAAGAACTTAGGAGTTCCTTCCCAAATAACTTTCTCATTTGAATCAAGTACCTTGTCAAGCTCGCGCATTAGAGAATTAATGAATATTTCAGTATTTAAATATAATTGCTTAAATTTGAGCTAATTCCTTTGTGGTTATTATCCTGACTTTATTCTGCTCTTTTAGCCTTTTGTCATTTGACCAAATCGGGCAACCTAAATAAAGTGCGAGGGCGAAATAAGCAACATCGTCTGGGTCGGGAGATATTTTCTTAGCTTCAATATACCACTTTTTTAAATCATTCTCTGAAAAATATATTATTTTAAATTCCGCTATTCCTATAATTTTTGTAATAAGTTCATCCAGCTCTTTTTTTCGATAATAATGTTTTCTTCTGTAATGTTCCGGTGTGTTTTCGGATTTCATCCAATACGAATGCTGGAGAGTATAATTCGTTATTACCAAGAAACAGAAAATACCGTGTATGGCTATCTTTGATTAAAGCAGCAAACAATATGTTTGCATCAACAACAAGTTTCATAATAATTTGCGGTATCTTTTGGCAACAGCCTTGTTCACTTTTCTTCCTAAATTAATGGCGTCTTCTTCAGTCAATTTGCTGTTCGCAAACATTGCATCCATCTTCTTCAGAAAATCTAGCCTTTCCTTTATTGCCCTTCTGGCTATCTCAGACCAGTTGAATTCTGGATGCTTATCCATCTCCACCTTAAGATCAGGTGGAACTGCCAAAGTTATGCTTACCATGTTTGCACCTTTTTATGTTTATTACGTGTGTTATGTTTGTTATGTATTTAAATGTTTACAAGAACCTACTCAGCTTCGCCTGCGTCTTCATCTCCCTTAACAATATGCTGTTCCTTAGCAAATGTGAAATGTCAAAATTGAACTGTTTTTTTATTTTCATCGAAGCGTATTGAAGCATCAGCTCTTTTGATGAGAACTCAACAGGTTTATTCTGTAATGCTTTCCTTGTGGCTTCCCTTGTAACCCATACTCCTAGGGGAACTGCATACTCATCTGTAATAAAACGCAGCACCAAGCAAGATGCCTGTCTTTTGATACTGGCTAAATACTCAGATATTGCCAATCTAACTGTATAATAACCGCCAGCAGTACTTTCAGCATAATCCTTTCTTCCATTTACATTTTCATAATCAGTTGAGTATTTTCCTGATACGTTCTCTGCCCATCGTCCGGATGGAACGTAATTTTCAAACAATTCGTAACTCCAAGGCTCAGGAAAAAATAAAACCAAATAATAATTTCCGAGATAATTGCCAAAATATGCTGAATAGCTAAGATTATTGCTGAATGATTTCACCTGATTTATTGCATCCTTGCCCAGGATATCATCAGTTGCTGTTATGCTCCACCTTGTTGGAACGAGTTTCCTGTTTTGCTCAATTCCAAGCGTTCCGACCGAAAACAAACGCATTATAAAATTCTCATCAAATCCTTTTTCGTGAAGGTAAACAACAGCTCCCTGCGCTTTCCAATCTGTATCTGAAACCGCTTTCTCAACAGCAGATGAAACTTTTGGATTTGAAGTTATCGCTGCAGATTTTAATCTTGCAGAAGGTCCCATTGGCGCAGTCTCGACATCAAAGCTTATCCGCATCATGGGCGCCTTTTGTAAATGAATCTCAACATCAGCAGGACGAGAAGCCATAGCAACTTCCCTGCTGATTTCCAAAAGCTTCCCAGATTTGTCTTTTACAGAAGAAACAAACCTTGAATTGACAAGGGAAGACCTATAAGCCACTATCTGAGGGATTCCATAGTTATCCTTCGCCCATGTATTAGGCGCGTCGTAAAGTTCGGGGTTCTTCACCTTCTCTGGCGGAGCAAGTATTCCCACATTTACATGCGGATAGCCGTAATGCCCGACAAAGGGAGCAGGGCTCTGCCCGGTTATCTCTGTTTTTTTCAAAATGTCTGAGCTTTTAAGAAAAACTTTTGTTTTGGAATAAATGGGGCAATCCTGATAATTATTGCAGTACCTTCCCTTGCATTCTATGCAGCTTATCCTGCTGATGTTCATTTAAAGAGCTAAAAGAAACCGAAATATAAGAGTTTGTTTGTCTAATGTCCAATGAGTTAATGGTAACCGTTCGGACTATTGATTTCGTAACCTGCCTGCATTAGCTTGCCTGCTAACCCCTCCAAATCAATATTTTCTGCAGCTCTGATGACTTTTTCGATATGGGACACAATTTCTTCTCTGTCCAGGCCTGTTTCGAGGGATGCAATTACGTCTATGCTCGGTTTGCCCGCATATTCCCCTCCTTCTCTAACTTCTCTTGGGATAGTTACAATATAATTGCCTGCAACATCAACCACGGGGATATGGATTGTTTTTATCATTGTTATTCCGCCATCATTGATGTTCCATAAGCATGGTGTGCTTCAGCTCGGCTCGCCAATGCTCTTTGTGCCAAACCGACTCCCAGGTTATAGAGGGGAGCGTCAAAATCATCATTTGTACCAATTGCGACAACTTTCTCAGGTCGCATTTCTACCAGTTCATATCTCCAGCCACCGTTATCGGAGATAAAGTTAGTCCAAATTCTTGTGCCAACAGGTTGAGCTTTTCCAGAATAAGGACCGTCAAAACTAAGCACGACGTGAGTATACCCTGTTAGGCCAAATTCTCGGTCTTCACGACGAACTGAAGGTTTGTCAGAGTCTTCTCCGAATACCAAATCTATCCCTTGCCTTACCTTTTCAACAACTAGGTCTCCTATTTCAGTAATGTTATGTTTCATGCTCTTGGGTAAGCTTAGTTGATACTTAAACCTAATGACAAAACTAGCAAATATTTATATAAATTGACCAATTTAACTAATAAATGACAAATATAACGAGGGATGTTCAAAGGATTCTGGACCATGACGTCATTATCAGGCGTGGGCTTGGCAGGGAAATTATCAACAGGAAGGCATTGGCTGAATACCTGCGGAAAAATGGGATAAAAGGATCTATAGATGCCATAATAAGTGCAATTAGGAGGTATGAAACTGAATTAAAGGCAGACAACAGTTATGCAACGGCAGAAGCAATAATCAAGGATGCAAAGCTTTCAACAAGAACAGGCATAGCTATCGTTGCCATGACGAAGGATTCGTCAGTCCAGTCAAATATCCCCAAGCTCTTCACAACAATCCATTATGACCGGGGCGAAGTTTTGAGAGTAGTTCAGGCAGAAGAAAGCATCAAAGTCATAGTCGATGAAAGAAACGTTGCAAAAGTCACAGACTTGATGGGGCAGAATAAAATAATCAAGACAGAAAGAAAGTTAGCAGAAATAACAATGAAATTGTCGCCATTATCAGCAAAAGCGCCCGGCGTTTTAGCAATTCTAAACAACGAATTGGCTGCCAACGATATCAACATCGTCGAGGCAGTTAGCTGCGTCCCAGAATTATTGTGGTTCATCGACCAGAAAGACTTATTGAAAGCACACCAGACTTTTTTGGAATTAGTTGGTTCGCTGCAAGCGAAGAAATAGCTCAATAATGTTTATAAATCATGCAGAATCCTTCCCAATTGCAGCCCCGTAGTGTAGCGGTCAAATTCAGGACGGGAAACTATCCTGAAGACAAGTCATACTGCCCTTTGGTAGTGATACACTAAGGAAAGGCAGTGACGGCGGTTCGAATCCGCCCGGGGCTATCCGGAATATTTTTATACTCGTTATTACATGTTATTACAATGGAGCTAATCTTTACGCTTCATGCCAAGCAACAGATGGTTGAACGAGGCATAAGCAAACAACAGATATTAGACGTGATTAAGAGAGGCGCAAAAGTCCGCCAAACTGATGGCTTACTATCTTCATATGGCTACATTCAAGCTGCCTATAAGATTCGTGGAGAAAAATACATAATAAAAACGGTGATCTTACGATGAAATGCGACATTTGCGAAAAAGGAGATTTGGAGAACAAACAAGTTGATTTCAAGATTTACGGAGTTTCACTTGGAAAGTTTCCAGCTCAAGTATGCTCTGCATGTGGTGAAACCTTCTTTAGCGAGGCAATCTCGGATAAAATGGACGAATTAGCGAAGAAAAAAGGTCTCTGGGGACTTGAAGCTAAAACAAAAGTCGGAATGGTCGGAAATTCAATAGATGTAAAGATTAACAAGAAAATCGCTGATTTCGCAGGTCTGAAAAAAGGCAATGAGGTTAGAGTTTACCCTGATGGGAAAAACAGAATTATTATAGAATCCTAATTATTAACGAATCTGTTCATTACCTGCCCGAGGCTATTTTGGGATATTGTATAAGTGGCTATTTTAGCTTTATTCAGTCGATTCTAGAAGTATTCCTCTATTTGATACATCAGGCACTGTGCATTCGCTTCTGTTGAAGCAGCACCTTCTTCCTTTTCCTGCTTTGAGCATTGACATTGCCGTTTCAATTCTTTTCTTGCGTGTTTCTGGATTTTTAGTTGAGCGCAGCCACCGTGTCCAGTCCCAGCGATTGATTGGCGTGATGCCGTTCCATAAGGAATTCGCTTGCGAGTTTTGCGCGAGCGCTTTCTTGAAATCAGCTGGCACGTCTGGTTCCACCCATTCTTTAGCTGGATTTATTGCGAGTGTCACCGTGTCGCCAGATCCAATTACTTTGCGCATATCACTATCGATTCGAAACCAGTGGCTCCCTAATCCGTCGGGTTCGAGCGCGGTTTGAAAGCTCTGTCCGTTGATTGTTCCTTCAATCATTGCCACTCCACGCGATGGCAGTTTAGTGCTTGCGCTTTTAGGCAGCTTAAGAATGGTCCAATCATTGATTATTGAGAGTTTAGTTTTGAAGCGGATTGCCATTATTCTGTATAGTCTTGATTTTTTATAAATCTATCTTGCATCGTCAATAGAATATCTCTTCGAAGGATTCTAGATTTTAACATAAACCATCAGTATCAGCTCGGGGCTATACTCCTTTTTGTAACCGCCCCATTTTTTTAGGAATTTCCTAGGAATCCTTTTTTTTAATAACCTTTACGAAGCATTAATATTTCACGATGTGAACATGCAGGCAATAACCGGCTCATAAATACTTTTAAAAATGCCCAAATCATTAATTCTTGCATGCAAAACCATCTTGATGAACTGATTAATCATCTTGACAACATCATCATCCCCCAGTTGCGTAAGTATGGGCTGAAATTCTTGAGGTATTCTATTGCTGTTGTTTTTATCTGGTTCGGTGCATTAAAGGTTGTCGGCTATAGTCCCGCGAGTGAATTAGCTGCAAAGACAGTTTATTGGTTGGACCCAGGCTTTTTTGTGCCTTTTCTAGGATGTTGGGAGGTTTTAATTGGCGTTTGTTTCCTCTTTAGGCCTTTTCTCAGGTTTGGAATACTAATATTGGCGCCTCAGATGGCAGGTACATTCTTGCCCCTGGTCTTGCTTCCTCAAGTGGTTTATCAAAATGGGAATATATTGTTGCCAACGTTAGAAGGCCAGTACATTATCAAGAACCTGGTCATCATAAGCGCATCGATGGTTATAGGCGCTCATGTAAAAGATGCGGAAGAAAAGGCATAAGGTCTGCTAGCTCGATGTTAATTCTCCTTTTCCGCTTTTGCTAACTTTTAACAAAATCAAACAATGTTCGTCCGGGGCTATAATCTTTAAAATTTTCATTTTTTTTTAATACTTAGATAATTGATGGCAGAACTTCCTTTCTAAACTTTCTTGCATACAACATAAACTCCTGCCCAGCTATCGGGAATATTTCTTATGCTTCCTTTTTTCCATTTAAGCGGTTTGAACTTTCTTGCATGCCAGCACATCAATCTTAAAAGATAGCTTTCCAGAATGAGACTTTGCTTTGGAAAAGTGTTAAAAACTTTTTTTGCGATTTTTTGAGAAATCTTACCGGTATAAGATTTTGCAAAACTATCCTCTGCATACTCAGTTATCCTAAATCCTGCCTTGGTCAAAACATTTTCTAGCTTTTTAGGCGAGTATCGCCTGAAATGTCCCACTATGGTATCCCACTCTGACCAATACTTGTCAAATAGAGGAACTGAAAGAATTAGAGTTCCTCCTTTTTTGAGGGAATGATTTATTTCATCAAGTAATCTCGAGTCGTCCTTCACGTGCTCGAGTACCTCGAAGGCGCAGATAGTATCAAAAAAATTCCCTTTATTAAGTAAGCCTTCATCGGGTCCAAAAGCTTTGCCGCTATTTCTGTTAAGATGATTTTTTGCAGTGCTGCTCAATTCTATAAAATAAGATCCTTTGACAGGAATCCTTGGCCTAATCCCTGGTCCAATCTCGAGCATTTTACTGCCCTGATAATTCTTTATTTTCTGCCATGCAGGCCATTTTGAATGTGACATCGGGCTTGAGGTTGTCCATATCTCATCATAATATTCCTTGTTGATTTTTTTTATGCTTTTTCCCATTTAATTCACAATTAATTTATTGGAAAAAACCTATCTTTGCTTTTAAATTGTTTTATAGAAAATCGCCAAGTGTAATATTTGAAACTTATCTTCTATGCCTGAATCTTGGCCGACTTTGAGCCGCATACCTGTCCCGATTACCTTCCCCGAAGCTCCTTCTGGTATTACCCTGCCGTTTCTGGTTTCCACCATGCCTTCCGAATTGTTTTGGTGGTGGACGGGCTGATGAGCCAGTCGCATTTTGAGCAGCGTTGCTGTGAAGCGAATGCACCATAACCGGAATAGTTTGCCGTATCAACTTCTCAATTGCGCGAACGAAATCTCGCTCATCCGCAGAGCAAAGTGAGTAAGCAATGCCTTCAGCGCCAGCGCGAGCAGTCCTTCCTATTCGGTGGACATAGCTTTCAGGCTCATTAGGCATATCATAATTAATGACATGGGATATGTCGTCGATGTCAATTCCTCTGGCTGCAATGTCAGTTGCCACTAAAACACGCGTCCTTCCATTCTTAAAATTTGCAAGAGCCTCAGTGCGGGCGCTTTGAGATTTGTTGCCATGAATTGCATCTGCAGAAATGCGAGCTTCCTTTAGCTTTGCGCATAATTTATTCGCATTGTGTTTAGTTCTCGTGAAAATCAAAACGCGCTTAAGATTATCCTGCTCAAGCAAGTGCAAAAGAACATCGCCTTTTTTATCCTTATCAACGTACATGAGCTTCTGCTCTATTTTTTCAACGGTCGTTGCCTGTGGAGTGACTTCTATGCGTATTGGATTATGAACGATAGTGTGAGCAAGATTTGTAATCTCAGCTGACATTGTTGCTGAAAAAAACAATGATTGCCGTTTTTGTGGAAGCCTTGCAATTATTTTTCTGACATCCCGAAAAAATCCCATGTCAAGCATACGGTCAGCCTCATCAAGGACAAAGACCTCGATTAAACTAAGATTTATGTAGCCTTGCGACATCAAGTCAAGCAGACGACCGGGTGTGGCAATAATGATGTCGTTGAAGCGGTTTAATTCACGGACTTGATGGAACTGGCTCACGCCGCCAAAGATAACTGTGTGCGTAATCTTGAGGTTTTTGCCATAAACAGCAAAGCTTGCTCCAATTTGCGCAGCGAGCTCACGTGTCGGCGCCAATATAAGAACACGAGGAGTTCCTCTTTGGGATGGGCGGCGTTCTGATGAAAGTTTCTGCAGTATTGGTATGGCAAATGCCGCAGTCTTGCCTGTACCAGTCTGCGCAATGCCAAGCAAGTCTTTGCCTGCGAGCAAATGAGGAATAGATTTCTCCTGTATTGGCGTCGGTTCGGTGTACCCCTCAGATTCAAGTGCCCGAAGAATTGGTTCGATTATGTTGAGTTCATTGAATTTCATTTTAATTGTAAGCAGAAGCCTTACTTACTAGGGAAGAAAACATCCTTTTTAATGGTTTACCTTTGGATTCCCTTTATTTCAATAAAAAAATGCGCTGTGCATTGATGATCATTCGGAAAAGGTTTATAATTATCTGCCCGCAACTTAGATAATGACAATCAGACTGGATTTACAATTAGAAGATTTACTTAGACAAGCAGGTTGGGATGGGCAAAATCACACTGATTATGGCAGAAAATTTCCTGCAGGAAGTGATAACTATAATCTCCCTTTCACGTTCACTCATGCCGTAAAATTAACAGAAAATGATATTGTTGTTCATGCCGCAGTTCGTTTTCAAAATTATCATGAACAATTTTTAAGAGCGCATTATCATGGCAAAAATACCTTTGGCGTTTCTAACCGCCATTTGATACAATTTTATTCCGAGCCTTTATCAAATATATTTGCGCATGGAGGAGACGAAGCCAGGGAAAAAGATACAATAATTCAACTTTTTCAGCCTTCAGAAACCTCAAGATTCGTACTTGTAATTTCTAACCCTCATGCTGAAAGTTGGAATCCTCAAACAATTGAGTCTAAAGGGAGGGGAGGCCATGATACATTTTCACAAGGCTTTGCATTAGTGTCTTACGCAAATAGCGGCAGAGATTTTCTTGCTTTAATAACGCCTCCGCTTTGATTTAACATTCGAACTGTTAATTTGGATTCGTCTTTTTAACAAAATCCCTAAAACTGCCCGGTTTCGTTGAACTTTTTTACGAGGCGTTCAATGATTGTGCTGGGCGCATAGCCCTTCGAAGCGCAATTTCGGATGAACAAGTCATAAATTGCCTTGTCGATGTTCACGTCTATCCTTCCCTTTTGGGGTGCTTTTGGTGATGCTGCCATAACCTTTGGTCATCATGAATGTTTTATAAATTTAGCGAAGAAAATTACATTCCTCTTTCCATTAACGGAACAATTCCTTGCTCGAATACAATACCTGCCATAAGCTGATAGCCCTCATTATTGAAATGGAGGCCGTCTCTTTTGCTCAGTTCAGCTCTCATCAACCCTGTTTGCGGATCGGTTGTAGCAGTGTGCAAGTCTACACAAGGCATGCCATTCTGTTCAGAATAATCCTTGATAAGCTTATTTATCTGAGGGCGCGTGGAATACATCAATGCCTGAACATCACGGTCAACGCTGAAATGATACAAACTTGATTCTGAAGGTATTGTCACCGAAACAGGCTGGATGCCCTTAGCTTCGGCTTTTTCATAAAATTCCTTAAGTCTTTCAAAAATCTGCTCGATTGGTTCTCTTAGTGCCTCGAACAAATATTCTGTTCTTAAAATCAGTGAGGCTTGTTCATATAATTCGTACTTAAAATTTGG
>JBBSVZ010000183.1:0-1436 GCA_038046545.1 Nanobdellota archaeon
TGGTGGAGATGCCCCAGAAGCTTATGAATGCATGGCTTTAGCACTAGCAAAAAGACTGCCGGCCGAATCTGCCGGCAGAAAACGTGCAGTTGTTTTAGTAGCAGATTCAATTCCTCATGGAATGACTGACGCACCCTGTCACAATGATGTAGATTATAAAACTGCTTTTGAAGCCCTGAAAACCGTCTGTGACGGCTTTTATTTTGTTGGATGCAGTCCATCAATGTATGATTTACAAAAACAATTAGTAAATGGAAGTAGAAAAGAGCGCGAACAATTCATTCCTTTAGGAACTATGGTTGACGTTCTCCCTACCTTACTGATTGCACTAGCTAAAAAAGCTGAATCTGAGAAAGCTTTTACTGAATATATGAAAATCGTTGAGAAACAAAATCCACAAATGGCTGGAAAAGTTTATGGCCTATTGCCTGATAGAAAATGAATGACGACAAACCTAATCCTTTAATTGAACTTGGATTCAACAAAGAACATCTTACTCATCTAAGAAGTACTGGTCAGTTTGATGATTATGTAAAGAATCAGGTTAATCGGATGCGTGCAACTGTACATCCTGACACCGGTAAAGGCAATACTGATTTGTGTGCCAGAATTAATGCTGCTTATACTACATTACAAAATAATCCACAAAATCTCGAAGATTATATTGCCGGAATGCATAGCATTAGTGAATATAAACAGATCTTAGAAGCCATGGTCGGCGAATTTGCCGGACTGAAACAAAAATATGTTGATTTAGAAAAAGAAAACGAAACACTTAGAACAAAATATTCTGAATTATTAGCCGGTAAAACACCTGTATTCGAAGGAGAAATCAAAACCCCTCGCACCAAAACCCCACCTAGAACCGTAAGAGTAGAAGAACCAAAAACCACCACTACCGGAAAATATTCCTTTACAGAATCACTAACCCATGCAAGAGGAATCGCAGCTTTACATCGCTTAGGCAAAGAGCCATTAAATGCCGATGAACTATTAAAAGCCAGAATAACACAACCTAAATTATATGATAATTGTTTTTGGACTGGAACTGCAATAGCTTACAAAGCAGGAACTTCTTTAATCAAAGTAATTCCAAATTGTGAATTTTTAAGAAATATTCCTGAAGACTTTAGCAGAAATTACATTACTGGTTTTGACTTTGATAAACTGAAAGCAGAACCCTTAGACACTACAAAATTCAAATGCGGCACTAACCTAACTAAAACAGAAATCTTAACTCATCCCGTGTGGTTAGCTTTAGTTGGTGGAGATAAAGATTTGCTAAAACAATACGTTGATACTACTTTTGCCTGCTATGAAAAGAGATATAGAACAGCTGATAAATTGATGGGATTTTATAAAGTTGACAAGCCAACAGAAAATATCTTGGGGGCGGCTTTAGTTAGCATTCTCGACTACGAATCCGATGCTAGTGG
>JBBSVZ010000184.1:0-843 GCA_038046545.1 Nanobdellota archaeon
AAAAGCGACTAAAACTGGATTTATTGTCTTCCAGTATTGTTTTGGAAGCTTTTTTCTTAAAGCCATTTCAGTCTGCAACGGCGTTTTTGTTTTGACGTAACCTAGCCTATTCATTATTCTGTGGACGTGAGTGTCGACACAGATTGCATGCTGGTCAAATGCTTCAGTCATGACAAGATTTGCTGTCTTTCTTCCGACGCCTGGCAGCAGGATTAATTCATCAATCGTTTTTGGGATTTTACCGCCGAACTTTTCATCAATCACTTTTGGAAGCAGCTTTAAGTGTCTTGCTTTCGTTCTGTAGAAACCGACAGGATAGATTAACTTCTCTATTTTCTTTAATGATAACTTTTTGAAATCATTTAATTGCTTGACTGTTTTGAACAGGCGTTCGGAAACTGGCGCTGTTACCTTGTCATTCGTTCTTGCCGAGAGGATTGTTGAAACTAGAATCTTGAAAGGCTCGCTACCTCTTATTTTCATCAAGGTAACTGAAGGAGCCTCAAATTTTGATGTGTAAACTTTCAGGATATCATGGACTTTGCCGATTGGGATTAATTTCATTAATTAGGACTGGCAAATTGTCTAAATATAAAATATGCGCTCAAGCGCCGCGCGGGCTGATTAATCAAGCCTGTCCGGCAATTGAGGACAAATTTATTTACAAAAGCAAAAACATTGCCCAGCATTTTGACAATGTTTGCCCGCTGGTTTGCAAGGACCTATTTCTGTCCAAGTGTTTGAATGATTATACAATTTTAATTCTTCTTTCCACAAGCAACCGGCAGGCTTCAAACCTGAGTTAGAACATGCATCAGTACAAGAATCAACTTCGCTGGGATA
>JBBSVZ010000184.1:853-9002 GCA_038046545.1 Nanobdellota archaeon
AAAATAATTTTCTTCATTATTTACCCAAAGCTCTTGCCGCAGCCGCAATTGGTTTTGGCATTAGGATTGTGAATCTTGAATCCTGAGTCTTCTAATGTTTCAAGGTAATCGACTGTTGCACCCTTCAACTGCTCCAGGCTTTCTTTGTCGACAAAGAACTGGCTTCCGTCGACATCAAAAACAGTGTCGTTGGCTTGTGACTCCTTATCTAGCTCTAAGCTGTACTTATGCCCTGCGCAGCCGCCGCTGACGACTTTTATTCTGAGTGCCATACCTTCCTTGTTCTTGCTTTTCAAAAGCTCTTTCAGCTTTTCTGCTGCTTTATGGGTGATATTGAATTCGTCAGTCTTGGTATCAGATGCTGCATCATTAAGCCTTTTTATGACGTCATTAATCTCTTCCTCAGTTTTTCCGTGGCCGCCAAGCCCTTCTTCCAAAGTCTCCCAGAACGCTGCGCCGCATCCCACACAATGGACCCCTTCATCAAGAAGAATCTCAACCAGCTGAGGGTACTGCTCGACGAAATCGCCGATAGTCATGTCTTTTGATATGGCCTTGTGAGCATTAGTTATTCCCTTCGTTACGTCATCAACTTTTTGAGAAGCATCCATGTTAACGATGGTTAACAAACGAGTATTTAAAAGTTATTATTCAGTGGACTGTTAGGTCTTCGGGTCATGGAAATCTGAAAAAACCTTTTAAATCAATGGGAAATTGTTATTTCCAGAATGATTAACATCCGGAAATCAATTAAAAAACATTGGTTGCAATTCACTCTAATTATCCTGATATGTGTTTTGGCAGCAGTTATTTGGGTCATCATGCAAGATTCACCATCAGAACCAACTATAACGACAAACAACACAATACAGGGAATCCAGGAACTGTTACTTAACGAACAAGACCTCCAGCTACTTGGAATGACAACCGAGCTTAATGAACAGGACCTCCAGCAACTTGGGATTACAGGCAATGGCACTAACTGCAAAATAGAGGAAGATTATACAAATATTGTTGATTCATCACTGGGACAATATAGCATCTGCATCTACAACATTAGCAGCTTGAATGATACTGAAGTAATTATTGAACTGAAAAAATTCACAAATTTCGAAGCCCTAAATGGCACGTACCAGTATGATTCCCTTCATTTGTATAGTATTGAAGGACTTATAAGCGAGAATGATTATGGGGATCAGAGCAGATTTCGAGTCAACAATGTGAATGATTATGGCGGTCAATTTAATGATCCAAATGTTTTCTATTATCATCTTTGGTTTTCCAAAGATGAATACCTAATTCACATTACTTCTAAAGGAGGAAGCAAGGAAGCTGCAGATTATATTGCAAAAATAGGGAGACGGATCCTGACAAAATTCGGGTAAATAATGAGGTATACAGACAACTTAACAGCTCACTATTCAGTTTTTATTCCAAGTTCTTTTGCGAGCAATTGAAAGTCTTCCTTATCAATTTTCTTTGAAAACAAAGGCAGACTTGATATAAAATCGTTCTTAGAATAAGGGAATAAAGGGATGATTTTTTCATCCTTCCCATCAAAATACTTCAAAGAAGGCTCATTATTTAATAGATGAATTCGAGGTTCTTTCTCGTATTTATTGACTGACTTAGATGAGATGTAAAACGGCCCGACAGTAGTTATATGAATTTGTTTTTCCTTTTTATTTATTCGCAATGATAATTGAAGAGGGAAGTAAACCATAAAAAATGTGATCTCGAAGAGGAGCAAAAGAAGCACGAAGAAAACTCTTGAACCAAGCGAAAGCTGCGTTTGAATGGAAAAAAGCATCAGAATTGGAAGTACGCCATTGACAACAGTAAGACAGAATATCAAGGTTTTTTGTGCGAATAAATACAAGAATACTGCCTCCTTTTCCTTTCCGTCATCTAAAATTACGAAATACGCCTTCATCTTTGAAGAACATAGGTAGTTCTCGTTTAAAAAGCTAACGCCTTCTGCGAAGCTTATGCTGAACCAATAGCACTTTCCGTTGGCCTTCAGAAACCTCAGTTTCTATCCGAAACACCTTTTGTTTAAGCCTAAAAACCATCACTTTAAACCCGAAATCCTCAAGTACCCTCATAACTCTCAGCTGGTGAGGCTTAATCGATTCATGTTCCAATTTGACCTCAACAAAGACAATTTCTTTATCACTAAGGCACAGAAAGTCTGGAATGCCTTTGGCAGACCCAAGTGCCAGCTGAATAGCGAATAAAGAGTATCCTAGCCGACCAGTTAACTCACTTTCTAGCTCCTTGTATTTATTCACAACAGCAGGATAATCCACCTTTATAGCTTTAAAACCGAAGAAGCCAATGCCACGGTAAACTTTAAAGCCCTGTTTTACTAATCTCTTCCTTGCAATCCTTTCTGAAAGGCCATGGCGGCTGGCGTAATCATAATTCCTCAGCTGAATTTCCTTGATGAGCATTAAACAAGCTTAGTGAATTCAGTTTATAATTTGCATAACAATCAGTCCAATGGCTAATGAAGAATCTTTCTGAAATCTTGCTTCAATGTCTTTAGGTCTTTGTAAAGCAACCCCTTAATTCCAACTGCAACAGCACCGTCCACGTTTTCTTGCCTGTCGTCTATAAAAACAGCTTCATGCGGCTTATAGCCCATTTCGTTCAGAACATGATGATAAATGTCAGGATTTGGCTTGCGCATCTTAAGCTCAGTCGAAATGAACACTTTATCGAAATGGCTGAATAAGCTGTGACCATTGAAAAGCTCAATCGATTCTATTTCAGTATTTGTGAGCAAAGCTGTCTTGTACTTCTTCCTTAACGAATCAACGAAGTCGAGCGCTTCTGGATAAGGGACAAGCATCCGCTTTGACAATGCTTTTATGAAAGTGACCAACAGCTTTTTGCTGCTTGGCTGCTTTTTTCCTAACTTAACTAATAATTTACTAAATGTTTCAAGGAGAGTAATTTTTCCGACAGTATAATGAGGGTGAAGCTCGTTCATCAGTACGGCGAGTTTTTCTGTGCTTATTCCTAACTCCCTCGCTAAAGCCTTCCTAATCATGGGCGTATCGTCAGGGATAATCGGGCCACCCAAGTCAAAAATAATGCATTTGATCATTTTCTCACATACCTGATTGCAACAAACGCAAGGATTACAGAAACGATACCGAAGGCCATCAAAGCCAACCCGGCATTAAACCCTGACACCCTGACATCAAAAACATGCTCTGCCAGCATAACATCCCCTTCCTTGAACCTTGCCTTAATCTCGTAATCGCCAGGCTCAGGAAAAATATAAGCGAAATTAACATTTTTAGCTTCAGGGAAGAAAGTGCCTGCAAAAAATATCTTGTCACCCTTGCTAATTCTAACCCAAACACTTTCTGGGACAATGATTTCTTCCGTAGTTTCATTGACCAAGTTGAAGGCTAATATTGAATTTTGACCTGCTTCAAGCTTCGCAGGCTCGTATCCGAAATCCAATAAATAACCATTTACAACGACATCGGACCCTCCTTCGAGATGAGCATTAGAGAAAGGTACAATGAAGATGAAGATAGTAATTAATAAGAGGAGCCTCATAATTAAAGTAAATCAAAGATATTTAAAAAAGTTAATAAAAAAAAGCAGGAATCCTGCGCCTGATTAAGAGGTAATCAATACCAAGATTTGCATTTCGTTTATGGTTTTGAATTCAAGAGGCAGATAAATAACCAAGATAATGGTTCACATAAACCAATAAAGTGGTTTAAGATGATTATCGGAAAACAACTCAAAACATTCTGAACATTCTTTTCCTTCTATGAATGGATGCATCATTAAATCTATCTATTTTACATGAAACTATAAGGATTCATTATAATACCATGTAATATACAATCTCTGGCAACGTTTAAGTGCACTGATCCAACCTGGCAGCCAAAATGCCTAAAAAATCTGCGACCCAGCCCTGCAACGATACAGAACGGCTTGGGATACTGGTTTGAATGCGAACTGGGGTACAATTTGTACCCCCCTTGAGATTTTAGCTCCAGATGGCAAGAAAAGAGAAACGAACTGTGTCAACACTGAAGAGACATTTAGGATAATTCAATCCATTCCCTCTCCTAAAGCGGAGCCGTTTAAGAGATGGTTGGCCAAAGTTGACTATGATAGGGTAAAAGAGATTGAAAACCCCGAGCTAGCTCAAGCAAGAATGAAGGAGCTTTACAAGGCAAAAGGTTATTCTGACAGGTGGATTGAGAAAAGAGTCAGAGGAATATCAATCAGGCAAGAGTTTACTGATGAATGGAAAACCAGAGGCGTGAAAGAAGATAAAGAATATGCCATTTTAACTAATGAAATAAGCAACCTTTGGAAAAACTGTTGATGAATATAAAAAATAAAAAAAATTAAAGAAGGAAAACATCAGGGACCATATGGATGACCTTGAGCTCATATTGACCATGCTTGATGAGGCTACGACTACACGTTTCACTAAAGAACGCGATTCTCGTCAATTCCAGCCTCTACGGAAAGATGCCAAGGATGGCGGCAAGGTAGCAGGTGCAACACGTAAAGACATTGAAGGAAAGCTTGGCAAAAGTGTTGTTTCATCCGATAACTATCTCGATACTCCCGAGAAGCAAAAAAGGCTGAAATAAATTAATTACTTTTTTCTCCTTAAAACTAAATAAGCTGAACCTGCTCCGATAATGCCTAAAAGTGAAGCTAGCCCTGAAAATTCGGGGATTTCATTCAGAGCATCACAATTGCTTAAGCGAATCTCAGCTCCGGTGCCTGGAAGCTGCTGGTTTGAAAATATGTCAAGAACCTCAACTTTTAATTCGTCAAGATAGAAAGTTTCATTTTTGGAATGCTGGCCTATATGATCACCTATTTTTAAGACAGCCGTTTGAGGATTTGATTGGGTATTAACGCCAATAACTTCGAGCGAATAATTGATTCCGCTTAGTGTCAGATTGTATTGCTGGCCTGTAGAAAAATCCCATGCAATTGAACACCCTTCGAAAGGGCTACTGCCCCCTCCAGAACTTCCGCTTTGTTCTTGGGCATTAACAAAAGGAAAAATAACAAGAATAAAAAATAAAAGAGGCAATAACCTCATTTCCTGCGCCTGATTAAAAGCAATCCTAAGCCAGCGCCTGCTAAAGCAAGGCCGCCTGCAACTCCGCTGAACTCTGGGATTTCCCCTTCGATTTCGCAGACTACATTGCACCCGTCACCGTCAAGGTTGTTGCCGTCGTCGCATGCTTCCGTCTGCTCGTCAAGGATGCCGTCGCCGCAGTAAGATTCGGTTACAAGGTTGCAGTCGCTGTTGCAGCTTTGGAAATCGCCCACGCCGTCAGTTCCGTCGCATTCTTCAGGACCGTTCATGATGCCATCGCCGCAGTAGTCGCCTGTAATTCTTGCTTCTTCGCAGGTCTCGCTGCAGTAAGTGCATACGTCATTGTAACTAGGCGTGCAGACATTGCCATTGCTGGCTCCGTCGTCACAGGCTTCGCCATCCTGGATTTCTCCATCGCCACAAGTTCCACCATTAACAGTTTCAATTGTGCAGATTACGCTGCAATACTGGCATGAGCTGTCGTAGCCCGGGATGCATACGTTGCTATTTGAGACGCCGCTGTCGCATTCCTCGCCACTGTCAACAGTTTCATCACCGCAAAAAGCGATATAGTGTAATTCACAATTCTGATCGCAGCTAAAATGCTCAGGTGCTGAGCCATCGCACTGCTCTGTTTGATTGTCGTCATTTGGAGTTTGGACTGACCCGTCGCCGCAGTATGTCAAGTTAACAAGATAGCAATCAGCATTACATGACTGATGAGCGCCAACACCTGCTGAACCGTCGCATTGTTCGCCCTGGTCGACATTGTTGTCTCCACAATAAGGCACATACGTTAATGTGCAGTTATTTTCGCAAACATAGTTTTCAGGGGCGGTTGTGTCGCATGCCTCATTGCCATCATTCAAAGGACCACCAGTTAGCTCATCATTTGGAGTTTGGATTGAGCTGTCACCGCAAAAAGTCAAGTTTTGCAATTCGCACGACTGTGTGCATGTTTGGTGAGCGCCGACATTGTCAGTTCCATCACACTGCTCGGAAACGTTTTCACCATTAACTGGCTGGTAAGAACCATCTCCGCAGTATGTCAAATTAACAAGATTGCAGTCGATATTGCATGATTGGTGCGCTCCAACGCCATCGGTTCCATCACACTGCTCAGGACCGTTCATTGTTAGGTCGCCACAGAAAGGACCATTAAAAGTCAGGTTAGTGCATGATGTTGAGCAAACTTGACATGAACTCGCATAAGCTGGATCACAAGAATTAGTATTCCCAAGACCGTTATCACATTGTTCTGTCCCATTATTATTAATAGTGTAATCCCCACAGAACTCCACTGTGCAGGAAGATGTGCAACCATCTCCTGAAACGTTATTACCATCGTCACAATATTCAGAGTTTGATGGTTGAATATATGTATCTCCACAAATTGCTATTGCGCAAGAATTAGTGCATAAGTCAGTATTATTTGTGTTGCCATCATCGCAAGACTCATTAGCCTGCTGGATTCCGTCGCCGCAAATTTCATTCTGGCAAGTTGATGAGCAGCCATCATTATTGGCAGTGTTGCCGTCATCACAGGTTTCATTAATATTATTAGTCACACTATCTCCACAGAATTCTAATGAACATGCATCTGTGCAGCCATCGCCATTTGCAAGGTTACCGTCATCGCATGCTTCTGAATTTGCCTGTAAACCATCGCCGCAAGTGGCAGCGCAGTAACTTGGCTCTCCTACGCAATCATAACCGAATTCAGCATTGCAAGTTGAGCTGCAGCCGTCATCATTGTTATTATTGCCGTCATCACAAGATTCGTTAGATTGAACTATGCCATCGCTACATATTTCGAATTGACATATGCTTGAGCAACCGTCATTGTTGGCAGCATTTCCATCATCGCAAACTTCGGCGTTAGATGGTTGAATAAAAGTATCGCCGCACACTGCTAACAAGCAGGAGTTTGTACATAAATCTGTTTCGTTAGTATTTCCATCGTCACAAGCCTCTAATGAAGGATTTTGAATTCCGTCGCCACACACATTTGCGATGCACGTGTTTAAGCAAGAATCGTTATTGTTTGAATTCCCGTCATCGCAAGTCTCATTCTGTTGGTTTACTAGGCTGTCGCCACAATAAGGAACATAAGTCAATGTGCAATTGTTCTCGCAAACATAATGCGGTGAAACACCGTCAGAGCCATCACAAGCCTCATTGCCATCATTCAAAGGACCGCCAGTTAGCTCGTCGTTTGGCTGTTGCATCTGGCCATCGCCGCAATAAGTTTGGTTAATTAGTTGGCAGCTCCCCGTACAAATCTGATGCGCGCCAACACCAGTAAGATTATCGCATTGCTCAGCACCGTTAATTATATTGTCACCGCAGAATGGGCCGGTGACATTCAAAACTGAGCATGAATTCGAGCAGTAGTTGCAAGTCTGACCGTATCCTGGAGTGCAGGCAACGTCGTTGTTAATGCCAGTATCGCATGCTTCTGATTGACCGTACTCATTTGGATTCTGTGTTATGTTGTCGCCGCATGAGGTTTTTGCGCGACATTGAACATCACAGCCGACAGATTGGCATGAAGATTCATTATTGTAAGTGTTACAAGCGTTTGGAGAGCCTGAGCAACTTGAAGGTGTTGTTACGACTTTTGTTACAGTAAGATTGACTCTGTCGACAAAACCATCTTCATTTTGATTATCGACTTTACCTCTAAATCTGAGCTTAAATCTTGAAGGGATTCCGCCACAAACTGAATCGATATCTAAGTTTACCAGTCTCCATGAGTTCTCAGTATCAACGTCACCGTCAATACAAAGACTAGTGCCACCATTTGAGTTGTTGTTCCACGTTGTTCCGCCATTACAAGAATAATCCATGCACACATATTCCCCGGCATCCCAACTGCTTTCAATGAATATTAATGCAGTAACTTCTGCTTGGGTGAAGTTTGAAAGGTTAAGAGTATTTGTTAGTGTGATTGTATCGTCACTACTCCCTGTGTCGCCTTCAACATGGGCGGATGTGGTTGTCTGACTATCATTAGACCGCTCGTTATCAAGATCCCACTTCCCAGAA
>JBBSVZ010000185.1:0-3641 GCA_038046545.1 Nanobdellota archaeon
ATATTTTTGGTTCCGTTATTTTTTCCAAACCTGCAGGAACTATTTCAGTTTGAATAAGACGTTCTTTTGCTAAATTAACATTTTCCCAATCATTAACCACTGTACCAGGCATTTGATATGGACAACCTGTAAATTCAGGGTCGCAAGAAGGTCTTCGTATTAAAAATATTTGATTGCTATCGTCTAGCACAAACAATTCCACGGAAACAGTCATAAATTTTTTCACTAGCTCGTGCCATACAGCTCCCTTGATTTCAGTATTATTCGCCTTATTCAATAAATTTGCTAGTAAAATATTTTCTTCTTCGTTTAGGGCCATAGAGTTTGTAGAATAAATTATATAAATATAACAAATTGATTATAGTTGATTAGATTTATATAGAATTGATATTAAGAAAAGAATGTGGATAAAAAAATAATAATTGTATCTGGAGTAGTAGGCTTCATCCTAATTCTTTTTATGATTTTATATTTTTTAAATAATATAGATAGCTTAGCAGTAAAATTCAAACCAGGTATTCCCCCAGTAAATAGATGTAGTCTATCTTCAGGTTTCTGTGCAAAAAGCTGTCAAAATATAGAAAATGATGGAATAGTAAGAAATCATGCGATAATATTCAACATAACAGATCCTGTTAAACAATGTGCTAATGCAAAAGTTATAGGAGGTACTGATTTCTGTTGCAGTAAAGTGGGAGTGGAAATAACCTAATAATTAGCGCTCACCGGCGCGCGGCCTCAAACATTTCTGAGTTGATTGCTGCAATCCGAGCCCCTCCGGCAATTGAGGAGAAATTTATATTAGTAAAACTAAAACAGTCTGCTTATGAGGCTATTCATCGCACTTGATGTTCCTTCCAAAGTTCAAAAGTATTTAGAGACGATTCAAAGCAAACTCCAAATCAACGGCCTTTCAATAGCAAAGCATCCTCACATGACATTAAAGTTTCTTGGCGAAGTTAAAGAGGAAAACCTAAATGATATCAATTCTGCCTTGCAAGAAATATCTTTTTCTCCTTTCGAATTGACACTTTCAGAATTTGGTTTTTTCCCTTCATCCAGCAAACCAAGAGTGATTTTTATTGGTTCTATTGAGAATGAACAGTTAAGTGAATTGCAAAAAAATATTTCACAATCATTGCCTTCTTTTCCAGACGACCACTCTTTTCATCCTCACTTCACCATTGCTCGAGTCAAAGAATTTGCAAACAAAGCTGAAATTAAAGAAGCTGTAAATGGAATAAAGATTAATCCAATTAGCTTCAACATTTCTGAATTCAAGCTGAAAAAAAGCGTACTAACTCCTAATGGTCCTGTTTATTCTGATTTGTTCATTTACTCCGCTAAAGATTTATAATCAAAAGGATTGTCTTCTTAATTATGATAGACCTTGTTTTTCCTAACGGCAATGAGACAGAGCTCTCAAGCATGGCTGAGAGGCTCGGCTGGAAGAATGTCTGCTTTGCTTACGATTTCATCAATCAAAAGGATCTGACTGCCAAATTGAAGCTTCATAAGTTCGGTGCTGTTATCGCAGCTCAAAAGAACTTCATGCAGGTAAGGCAGAACAAGATAGTCCTGCAGAGAGCTGAGGAAGACCCTTTGCCTGTTTTACGGACAGGTAAGATAAATGGGCTTCTGGGCTTGGAGAAGACAAGAATAAACCAGGTTCACTGCAAGTTAGCAGTTGAAAATAATATTGCCTTTTGCTTCGGCCTTTCACCGCTTCTTGATAGGCCTAAAGCTGTTGACTGGCTGCACCGCAATTCCAGGCTCATAAACAAGTACAAGGTTCCGTTGATTCTGGGCTCATTCGCCAGAACCCCTTACGAAATGCGGTCTTATCACGACCTTACAGGACTGTTCATAACCCTGGGCATTGACAAAGGCATTGTTAAGAAAGGCTTTGAGTTTCTTGAAAAGTGCTTTGAATAAGCCTGCGCGGCGCTTGAGCGCTAAAGAAAAATTTATAAAGTGAAAAGAACCAGAATATATAATGCAAAAGTTATCTTCTAACAAGAAAGGCCAAGGCATCTCAATGGAAACCATTGTGATAGCAGTCATTGTGGTCGCAGTTCTTGTTGTTCTGCTGCTTGTTTTTGCTGGAAGGATTAATATTTTCGGCAAGGACTTGAAAAACTGTGCTGGTTCCGCTGGTTTTTGTTCATCTACCTGCTCTAATTTAGAAGGGCGAGGCAGTATAACCAGAAACTATGCCAAAATATTTGATATTACTCCCGGTGGTGAAGAAAAACAATGTCTCGGAAGCAATCCACCAGATGGAGTAACAAATAGTGGAAAAGTTGTCTGTTGTAGTATAGTAGGCACAGAAGTCGCTTAATTTTTAACCTCATTTTATTTCCTCTTTTCCTTATGCCCAAACCTTCAATCGACATCCAAGCAGAAATCTCCCACCTTCTCTCGTTTGCAAAGTCTAAAGCTAAAGCACACCCAGATATTGCCAGGGATGCTGTAAAAGTTGCTTCGAAATTGGCGCAAAAGTTCAGGCAAAGGCTATCGCCAAGCCAGAAGAAATCTTTCTGCACAAGATGCTTTTCTTACTTCATTCCAGGGCATTCTTGCACAGTCAGGGTTGGCAAGAGCAGGGTTGCATATCACTGCCTTAATTGCAAATTTGTCACCCGTTTTCCCTATATTCGTGAACAAAAAGCAAAAAGAAAGCAATAAAGCAATATACATTTTCTAAAATATACTTCAAAGTATCATAATGTTTTTATAGTGCTACTCCGCAGTGATTACACAAGGTGGTACAGTGTTAAATGAAATAAGCTATGACGACTTTGAAGAGGACGTGTTGTTTGAGATAGAAGAGAACAAGCGAAAAAAGAAGGTAAAGGACGACAAGGAACTCTTCAAGACTTCAATAAACAAGAAAAGGATTTCAAAGCAGGAAATGGACGAACTATTTCTTTACTAGCGAGACTGTAAAAGTTCAGCATAATTAAAGTATTCTCTGCGTTTTTTCATTGCAAGTAATATTATATCTTTATACAATACAAGTATGACTAGAAATAATGCGAAATTCACCCAGAAAACTGCAGCAACTATTTCAGAAGCAGATGCATGAAACCTTGCAAGAATAAAAACTTTGAGAATAGCAAACCCAGCTACAGGATAAAGTATTGAGAATTTTCTTAATGCGACAAGATACATCACGAAAACAGTTGTCATCGCAAGGAAAAACGTTGCCGGGGCATACCACCTCAAAAGGCCGGAAATCGAGTATTCCTCGCTGAAAAGAAACTTTGAGGCAAGATCAGGGACTAGAAGAAATGCAAGAGTCAATATTCCAGTAAGCAAGGCAGTGTACTGTACCGATTCTTTGAGCAGGGGAAGCGTATCTTTGCCGTTGCTATTAAAGTTAGCCACCTTAGGAAACATGACCTTCACAACAGCAGCCATTATGAAGAACGCAAATGTTCCTATGAGAGAGGCTGCAACGTAATGCCCAGCTTCAATAGGCTGAAGATAATATTTTGCAAGCAGTATATCCGAATTGAGAAGAACTCCAATTGAAATGGTAATAGGCACAGCAAAAAAAAGGTATTTTAAAACGCCTATTTTTCCTATTCTCTCAGGCTGTGCGAACAAAGTCTTTCTTAAAAAATAAATGCTGATTA
>JBBSVZ010000186.1:0-6443 GCA_038046545.1 Nanobdellota archaeon
CGGGCATGAAGTACATGTTTTCGAGCAGGCAGCAACCAATGGTTCGCGTTTCCACGGCGATTTTCAGGGGCTTATTAACTGGCAGAAGGACGAGGACATTCTTGATTTTTTGAAGGGCATCAACATCAAAATCAGTTTTCCGTTTACTCCATTAAGTGAAACGACTATTTATGATCATAAACTTAAACCTCATAAATTCATTTCAGGGAAGCCACTATTCTATCTCGTAAAGCGTGGTCCATTCCCTGATTCGCTCGACGCGGGCATTAGGAAGCAGGCAGAAGAGCTTGGCGTAAAGTTTCATTGGAATAGCAGATTCGATCCCGAAGTTGCAAACATCATTGCAACAGGTCCCAAGCGAACAGATTTACTCGATATTGGCTATTTATTCAAGACCGATCTTCCTGATATGATAGCTGCCATCTTGGATGATTCTATGGCTCCCAAGGTTTATGCTTATTTGGTTGTGATAAAAGGAGAGGGGACATGTGCAACTGTTATGACTCATCATTTTATTGATTCAAAAAAATATCTCGAGAAAACATGGCAGGCTTTCAATAAGTTATACTCGATCAATGCCAAAGAATTGCGCCTTTTTTCTGGTTATGGAAATTTTGCGCATTCTGGAATCGTTAAGATGAACCAGCCTGTTGTGGGAGAGGCAGCAAATTTCCAGGACGCGCTTTTTGGCGCAGGAATGCAGTATGCTTTTCATTCAGGTTACCTGGCTGCTAAAAGCATTCATGAAGGAATCGATTACTCCGCCCTTGTAAAAAAAGAACTCGAGCCATCGATAAGGGCATCGATTGTAAACCGTTTTGTTTTTGAGAAAATAGGCAATAAGGGATACAGTTTTATTTTAGGTGCCGGATTAAAAAAGAAAAACATTATTGGTAATTTAAAAAAACGTTACAATGAAGGGAAATTGACAAAGATCCTCTACCCCTTCGCAATTAAATCGGTGAAAAAGAGATATTCATCTAAGAAATAATCGCTTCCTTCACAATCGTTTTGTACGCATTCTTCATCATGTATTGCTTATATCTTGATTCTGCAAACAATTGGGCATCCTTTATTTCTTCCTCGGAAAATGTGTTGCTTGAAATAATGGGGAACGGTGGAATCGGGCTTGTTTTCAACTGGAATTTTTCTCTCTCGAGATCATATGGCGTTCCAGGAAGAACTAACAGCCTGAATGCAGCAATATTTGTTGGTTCTATGCTTTCGAGGAACTCGAAGCTTTTTTTGAAGCTGTCAAAATTATCCCCAGGCAAACCGATTATCAGATGAACACTGGTCTTTATTCCCTTGTCGATTAGCATCTGGTGCTTTTCCCTGAATTTTTCAGGGTCAATCCACGGCCTTTTCATGTTTATCAGAGCTTGCCGATTTATTGTCTGCAATCCTATGTCAGTTCCTGTTATCCCAGCCTTCTCATAAAGGTCGATTGTTTTTTCGTTAAGCAACATTGCGTAGCTGTCGATGGAGAATTGCATCCCATTGTTCTTGTGTCTAGCAAGCATTAAAGATAATTCTTCAACCCTTTCTGAGTTGATATTGAATATAGAATTAACGAAACTTATTCTTCTTACATTCCTGCTTTCTGCCCACTCAACTTCCTTCTCAACCCTTTCAACTGAGAATGGTCGAATTCCCGGATAGCCGCGGGCTTCCTGGCAATAACCGCACTTGAAGATGCAGCCTCTGTGAGTTTCTATAAGTATGTCTTTTTTTGGCTTTAGAATTCCGTTCAAGTACGGGGACGGGACTTCGTCGAGGTTCTGTATCCCTGTTCTGTTCGGCGTATCAATTATTTTCTGATTATACTTCCAACTTATTCCTTTCACAGCTGTCAAGTCGGACTTGTCCATTATTGTTTTCAGAAGCTCAACAAATGTAATTTCTCCCTCTCCCCTGACTACAAAATCAACACAGGAATAATTTTCCAGTAAATAAGTTGAAGTAAAGGTTGCAGCAGGACCCCCAAAAATAATTGTTATCCCTTTGTTTTCCCTCTTCAAGATTTCTGCAAGCTCAATGCAGACTTTGAGATTCCAGACGTAGGATGAGAATGCAATTATTTCTGGTTGTGCGTCTAGGATTCTTCTTGAAAGATTCAGTATCGCAAGCGGGTTTCCTTCATGCGCTTCACTTTCCTCATCCCATAACTCTATTTCATTTTTTCCGGCTGTTTTATCTACTTTTGCTGCTGCTACAACGTAACCTGCAGCTAGAGGAACGTTTTTTTGAATGGTGAAAGAAAGGACAATTATTTTCATGGCGCGTATCTTTTTGCTAATATCGGATCCTCAACTTTTTGCTCTGTCTCAACCCAAATGCCTGCTTCATTTCCTGCCTTTATTGCTGATTTCAGGTCTTTTAGAGGCGTTTCTCCCTCTATCCTGAAATGGCTTGGATAAAGTTCTGAAAAAATTTTTACAGCATCTGGAAGGGAGGAAGTATCTTTGAATGCTAAAGTGAACTGGAAGATTATAGGGACGTCGTTGTCAACTGATGCTTGGTATGCTGTTGAGACTGATTCAAGCAAGGTCCTATACGAGCCAGGTCCCGCCATGCTGTCGTGCTTTTTTGACTCATGGTGATGGAAAACAATCTCGAAAATCCTAACACCTCTTTCCACTAGTTCAGTGGCGTGTTTTTGTTCAGCTAAAAGAAGGCCGTTTGCTTTCATTTTTATCCTTTTGAACTGGAGCCTTTCCAAAGTCTCATAGAATTCAGGGAGGTTGCAGCAAGCAACATCATTCTCATCGATCTTAATGTTGTTGTGGCCTTCCTCTTTAGCAGCAACCAGCTTCGAGACGATGTCTCCGCAGACCAATTGGTAGTGCATAAATTGCGAACCTATATGACTCATATAAAACTTTCCAAAAAATTATTTATCGCTCAAATGCAGCGGGAGCTCAATTAATCAAGCATTTCCGGCGAATAAGGACAACATAATTTATAAAACAAGTATATTACCAAAAGGACAGTGCCTCCGTAGCATAGTAGCTATTGCGGCTGACTTGTAAAATAATTCAAGCAATCAGCAGGTCGGGAGTGCGATTCTCCCCGGAGGCTTTGAGCGAAAGACTTCGGGGTCTGTTGACCGCAGTCAACTCTACCCCGGAGGCTTATTTAATTGGATTAAGAGAAATGTTGTAAATATCATTAATTAAACAACCGTAATTACTTTCCTTTGGCACTTTTTGAGGTGAAATATAATCTAGTTTAGGATTTGCTAATGCGTTAGAAATAATTTTATCAAATACATTAATCTTGTAAGGGAGGCTAAACATTTCATTATTCGAAAGCAAAGGAGAAAATACGGGGATTGGTTCAAAAGGTATTATTGGTCCGTCTTGTTCAACAGCTGCCACAGTTTTCATGTTGCTTGCATATGAATAAGCATAGCGTTGAATTTTCTTCCTCTTTTCTTCAACTTCTTGAAGCAAATTTGGATTGTCAAGCAGAGTTAGAACCACTTGTGCGACTGCGTCCTGATATAGGAATCCAGATCCGGGAGGTACATAGAATCCATAGGTGGGCTTATCGGTAATAGGAGTGTGTCCAAAGCGTCTGTTGATCACGCCTTGAATTCCGGCTTTCATCAACTGTGTATAGGTCTCTGCTCTATCTTTTTCAGCGAGAGTTTTGGCGACTTCTTCCATTGAATCGTCAAGTCCTTCTGGATGATGTATCTTGCTTCCTGCCCTGAAGATGTCTGCAGTGATTGGTGAAACTTCGTTCAATATTTTATCTAATTCATTCCTCGTATATTTTTTCCAGATAGGACAATCGTAAAAGAATCCTGGGCCTTGCATTGCGAGAATTCCGTAAAGTGCATCAGATAATGATAAGTCCCCCGTTACAATATTTGGCATTGTTGCTGAAAGGAAAAGAGAAGTCGTTGTAAGTTGATCCTGGAGTCCTAAAAATAGAAGTACAGGCTTAGAGGCAGATCCTTTTGTTACAGTTCCATCTCTGTGAACGAAGGTATAGGCTGTTTTGTGTGCATACTCAGTTATCTCTTGTTCAGTCGTTTGGTCAAAAAACAATCCAAGAACAAATCCAGAGTCATAGGCTCCGGCAGCCGCTTCAAGCGCTTTAATATATGCTGAATTGAAAAAAAGGTCTGGTCTGATATTTGGCCTGAAATGTCCGAATCCTATTCTCTCAGCTGAATCTAGGATTTGCTCTAATCCCTGGCTTTTACCTTGAAATATCTGCATCAACTGGCTTCTGGCATCCCTTTTTCCGGCCGTTGGTAACTCATCCTCTCTCAATGGCCTATAAAACAAGGGATTCTCACAAAAACCACCGAACAAATTATCAACTTGCCTTCCCCTTGATTCTAACCCTGTTTTAATATGTAACGGAAATGAGCTTCTCCTATTAGTTGGGTTATCCATGTCTTCTGCATAAATATGTGGAACTTCGGGTTGATTTAGCAACCTGTCATCTTTGTAGTGGCCAGCAATATCAACCTTAATTATCGCTTTTGTTGGATCAAGTAAAACAGGAACGTCTGGGATTAAAAGATGCAATTTATCAAATGCCGTTAACGAAGTCGCCCTGATGGCGGTTGAAATTCCGAGTCTTTTTAGGTAACTAGCAGTCCTGAGGGCAGCGGCTACATCACCGAATCCTCCCAGATCATATGCTCTGATTTCTACGTCTAGCGAGCCGCTTGACATGACACATTGGAACAAACTTTATTTTATAAATCTTTCTATATTTGCCACTAACGAGTGGTTATTATTTTCTGTTCAATCCAGAAATTTATCGGAGTTGCATGAGATTTACCTTCTCGCCTTAATTATCCCTATTTTTGTTATGCTTCTTAAAAGTGGATTCCCGGCTATTCTGACTTTGAACCCTTTGCTCGTAAGGAAATTTACCAATTCCTTGTACGTGTGCCCGTGAGAAAGGTGATCGTGATATTCCAGTGCAATTTTATCAATTTTTTTCCAAATCGAATCCGGGGCATTAAGGATTATTTCATATTCGGCCCCTTCTGCGTCAATTTTGAGATAATCAATCCTTGGGATGTTATGCTTTTCAACGATTTCTTTTAGCGTTGTTGTTTTGACTTTGGTTTTTTTGTGGCCGTTGCTTCCGTAAAGCGAGTGGGACGCGCTGTTTTTTTCAGATAGGTGAAAATCTGCATAACCTTTTTTGTTTGAAACAGCGATGTTAAATGCCGTAACATTATTTAGATAGTTAAGCGCCACATTTGAAACGAGCATTTTGAAGTTGTTCTTATCCGGCTCAAAAGTGTAAACCTTGCCTTTGTTCGCAGAGGACGCTGCCCTGACTGCAAACGCACCTATATTTCCGCCAATCTCGATAACAATGTCATGTCTTCCTATGTCGAGTTCTTTATCGAAATAGGTGCTTGCTTTCCAAACGTCCCAGATTGAATATTTGTCAGATGAATTTTGCCTGATTCTGAATTTTTTTTTGCTGACTTCGTAAGTTTTCTTTTTATCAAGGTAGAATAGCCAATATGATAGAGGAACAACGTGGTTTGCGAAATACCTGTGGAAACTCATTAAATACTTGATAAACTGTGAATTTATATTGTTTTTGAATCCTTTTTTTAAGAAATCTCAAGGATTTGCATTCATACAAAAAATGTTCAAGAGCATGCAGGGAATGTTGATTCCATTCCTGCAATGTAACGGTTGATTAAATTTGCATCATTATTTGTTACATCACTAGCAATCGAAGTTGTTTTAGGGGTATCATCTACATCCGCCCGCTCAATCTGATCGTCAGTTAATATTTTTAGCCCTGCTATCTTCCTTTGCACCCACAATAAATCAACAGAATCAATATCACCATCTGCGTCTACATCGCCATACGCGCTGCAAGGGAGATTGGGTGCAGGAGGAACGCCGCTTAAGCCGCTGGTAACTTGTATGCTGATTATTGCTTCATTGTTTGTTTCGTCTGACTCTATGTTGGTATTAAGATAATTTGTTATGATTTTGGCTTTGCCAATTGAATTTGTTCCAGTCCATATTTTTGTCCATCTTATTGAAAAAGTTTGTCCTGCAGATAATGCAGGGATTGTTATTTCAGCGCTTGAAAGGTCCTCGTATTGCCCGTCATTATTAGCATCAAGGGATAATTTAGCTGTAGTCTGTTTTGAGGTTGCTGCTCCTATTTTATTCTGGACTGTTGCAGTGAAAACAACACTGTCCCCTGTTTTGAAAGCTGAAGGGGTTGCGATTGCATTGATAACAGACAAGTCAGGTTGTGAAGACGGGACTGGTGGTGGAATTGAGCTTTGGCAAGTCAATGTTTTAGGTGTAGTTCCGCTTGAGACTGACAACAATTTCCACAATTGAGTTTGCGGGTCTTTTGCGTAGGCGTATAATTTGTGCTGAGTTCCATCTTTTAATTCTGCTGGCGTGATTAATTCGAATCCATGAACT
>JBBSVZ010000187.1:0-871 GCA_038046545.1 Nanobdellota archaeon
TCCTGCCTGATTCCGCAGTTACCTGGTTCTGGCAATACCAAGGAAAACAATAAAGAGGAATCATCCGATACGGGGCAGCAGAACCCATTGCATTTTAGTGGTCAGGCGACTGATTCGGTAAGGTGTTTCAATATCAACAGATTCTCAACCAAGGTGGGGGTGGTGTGGTTCAATTGTCACCCACACAAAAGCGGGAATATGTCACAGCAGGAGTCAGATTTATGGGTTCTGTTATGTGGTGGTTGGCTGGCGGTGCTTTTGATTTTGTATTTGCGTAAACTGAAATTCTGTGCATTATATGCAGCGAGAGGTGATGTTGCGGATGGTCTGTCCCGCTTTGCGGGATTGACGGGCATGCCCCAATTGGGTGAGGAACGATCCTCATTAAAGCCAATTGGGGCTTTTTTATTGCAGGAAAAGGGTGTTAAAAACTATCTTTTGAAGAAAGCAAAAAGAATAGCGGTGAGTACACCGACAACAGAAGCAAACTGTCCAATCCAGAATATGAACATCCATTTAATCAGTTCTGCTTTCATTTCTCGCATTTCAACGCGAATGTCAGAAATATCTTTTTTTGTTGCTACCGTTTTGAATAGTTCAGAATTATTGGTTTCCAAAGCTGTTTCAACGGCGGTTTCAACGGCTGAGGCAATGGTTTTTGCCTGTGGTTCATCAAACTTCAAACGAAGTATTTCAAAAATTTTTAATGATGCTGCATATGCCATAAAATCCTCCTTTGGTTGTAGTATAATAAAAATAAAAAATTTTGTCAAGGGGAATAACGGCAGAGATTAGGAGATTGTAAAGGCAGAGATTAGGAGATTAGGAGATTTGGAAATTAGGGAAAAACAAAACCTAATCTCTCAATCTC
>JBBSVZ010000187.1:881-1654 GCA_038046545.1 Nanobdellota archaeon
GGGGTATTTGTGAGTGGCTGTAAAGGGTAAAGAGTAAAGGGTAAAGAGTAAAGAGTGGTTTTGATTTTACCCTTCTACCCTTCTACCCTTCTACCTTCCTACCTGTCCTTAATATATGTTTAACAATAAAATTACGGTAAGAATGGTAACAACCACGGTGCTAACAGCATTCATCTACACCTTTGTATTGCACGAGCCGGTGCTCGGCATAACAAGGTTAGCAGACGAGCACAAACGCATCGCTGAAATAACGCAGAAGATAGACAAGTTCGTCTTGCCGTATAGATTTGGCAGGGTTGTCAACAGCTCACTCGTAAGTAGCGATAGGTTGGTCATCTACATTCAGGACTTACACTGCCATCCCGAAGTTCAGAAAAACATCTACGAAATAATAAAGTTACTTGACAGCAAAAGCAATGTTACAAAGATATTTGCCGAAGGAGCACCAAAAGGCAAAGTGGACACAAAAGTTCTTTCCGCCCTACCCGATGAGATAAGAAACAAGATGTTAGAAGGGATGTTAAAGAAAGGGCTTATCGGTGGGGCAGAGTACTATTCAATAGTGGAAGGGAAAGATAAACTCTATGGATTAGAGGATTGGAACACCTACCTAGCAAACTACGAAAGAATAAAGGACCTACTCGCAAACAAGGAAAAACACACCAAAATCGCCGACACACTCAACGACAAGTTAGACAACCTCAAAACCAAATACATTTCCAAGGAAGTAAAGAAATTAGAGAAGACTCTTAACCCAAATCTCCAAATCTCCC
>JBBSVZ010000187.1:1664-2487 GCA_038046545.1 Nanobdellota archaeon
CGGGAAGCGGGAAGCGGGAAGCGGGAAGCACTACCAACGGCTAGACAAACTATGTCAGAAGTTAGGCATTGGGACAAGTATGTATCCCAATTTAGCAAAATACATAAAATTGTTACAGATAAACGACGAACTAAACTACAAACATCTATCAGACGAATTAAGATATTACTTCAAGGAGTTGCAGAATGTAATCCCATACAGCATCTACAAAGCACTACTTGAAAAGATGAACGACACCGCAAAATTGGAAGAGTATTATTTAGCGTTGTCAGTAATAGCGAAAGAATACACTCCCAAGATGAGCAACAGGTACCCCGAACTCAACAGGTTTTTTGAGTATATTCGCTTAAACTACGCCATAAACCCCATATCATTAACATTAGAAGAGCGATCGCTAACAAGAAACATCACAAGACGCTATGCAAAGAAACAATTAGACAAAGAAGTGCTGTTTTTATCCGAGATGGGCGAACACTTTAAGAACTACCTTGACCTGAAAATCACAAACGACGAATTGGAATATTTCAGCAAGAACAAAAAATTATTCAAAGCGTTGTTGTGGAAGTATCTCGACAACGAAGAAATAGCGGAAGCAGTAAAGTTGATAGACGACGACAAGGCGGGCAAGTTTTATCAGACTAACATAGACAGGGATCAGATATTCGTAGATGCGATAACAACGGCAGGTAGAAGGGTAGAAGGTAGGAAGGTAGAAGGTAGTGGTAGCACGGGGTCTTTAGACCCCGTTCCGTCCACGAATACCCCGTCTCCGACTTCGTCGGAGCCACCCCTTTACAAAAGGGGAATATTATCTTCCACCATC
>JBBSVZ010000188.1:0-2194 GCA_038046545.1 Nanobdellota archaeon
TGATGAAAAATACCTATGGGACTAAATTTACATCGCCCCTTCAGGGCGTATTTTTATTATCAATCGTTCCTGGGGTTGAAACCCCAGGCTTCATGCCTTCACCGCGAAGCGGTGAGCAGATGAGGAGAAGAAGCATTCTGGTTGAAACCCCAGGCTTCATGCCTTCACCGCTGTCAGAGGTACTACCTCTTTGCGGTGGTAGAATTTGCCAGCAAAGGAAAGGTTGCGTATGCTATTACTCCGCAATATTTACGTTGTCCGCGAGAATCATGGAAAAAAGGTGATTGCGACGGGTAATACCGTGAACCGTGTCCGTTTAGCGTGTTCGTGAAGAGAAAGAGGGAAGCAGAACGAACACGGTTCACGAACATGGACAACGGATTTATGCTGCGAAGCAGCAAAGGCATGGAGCCTGGGGTTTCAACCCCAGGAATTGGTACACCCAGTATTTTCGCCCTGAAGGGGCGAGGTAAGGGGAAATCATGGCCAGTACACTTACAAGCCTTGTTTACCCATATCGTATTTTCAACAAAGATGCGGCAGGATTTGCTTGACCCCCCGGGGGCAGATTGTTGTCCCGCCCGCTTGCATAAAGCGGCAAATAGTTGTAAAAACGCACAGTGTTGGTAGGGTAAAGGGATATTTGCTTCGAAGGCTCTGTGCGTTGCTTTTTCTTAAAGCCGGGTGCTACCTGCTTCTACAAATAATAAGGGGCGACAATACAAAATGAAGGACATTATTGAATCTGTCATTAATCTTTTGAACAATCCGTTTACGGATTTATTTCGATTGGTTGGATTTGACAAACAGATGAGCAAAGCATTTTCAGCAGTACTCATTGCGTTGATAGCCTGGCAATTATATGAATGGTTAAAAAGGTTGCAACAAAGGTTTAACGACAGCAGGAAAGCTAAAGATTTAAAACCGGAATTTGATTATAAAACGATTAAACATCTTCGAGACATTTTCATTCCAACCCGGTATGCACGGATTACACCCAACAGGTATGAAAATCCCCATGAAGCCCATAAACATAATGATCCCCAAAAACTCATTCCCTTTATGATAAAAAAATCATTTAATGAAAGAGTTGAAAATGAAAAGTTTTACCTGGTATTGGGTGATTCGGGTATGGGGAAAACTGCCTTTATGGTGAATTTATATATGGCTTACCACTCTTTTTTTAACTTTCGACAAAAGCATAAAATGAAGTTGTTGCGATTTCAGCCTCCTGAAATTGATAAAGCTACGGACATTGTTGACAGGATTAAAGATATAAAAGATGAAGATGCAAAAAATATGATTTTATTGCTTGATGGGTTAGACGAAGATCCTTTTATCCTGTCTAAAGACCCCAATCTGTCTGACGACGATGCCTTTATAAAACGGATAAATATAATTGCCAGCAACACCAGGCGTTTTTCTGATGTTGTCATTACTTGCCGTACGCAGTACTTTCCACAGCAGGAATTACAGGATTACGAGCTTAATGTTCGCAAACCAGACAGCGGGCTTTATAAATTAAACAAATACTATTTGTTCCCATTTTCCGACAGTGAAGTCCAGAAATACTTAAACAAGAAATATGGTATTATAAAATTCTGGAATTGGTCAAAAAAAAGAAAAGCTGACAAACTCGTTAAGAATTCACATAAATTAATGTCAAGGCCAATGCTGCTTTCTTATTTGAATGACCTGGTTATTGATGAGAAAAAATACCAGTTCAGCTATCAAATTTATGAAACTTTAGTTGAAAAGTGGCTGATTAGAGAAAGTGAAAAATGGAAAAAAGGAGATGAACAGAAACAGTTCAAGGAGAATTTACACAAGTTGGCAAGTGAGACAGCGATGCATATCTACCAGAACTGGCAAACCAATGGAGTGTTGCATATCTTAAAAGATGATGCCCTTCAAATTGCGAAAACACATAATATTGATCTAAAACCAGATGAAGTGAAAGGAAAATCCTTACTGACATGCGACCCTTTGTTGAACTGGAAATTCGCCCATAAATCCATTCTCGAATACTTTCTGGCAAAAGAGTGTGCCAAGAACTGGCAGTTTGCTGCAACGTTTAAGTTTGCGGGGATGACCATGACAGAATATTTTTATAATGAGATGCCGCCTTATCTTAATGCCATGAATTTCGTAAAGTTGAAGACGGTACTTTTCTAATGGGAAGTCCTGTCAATGA
>JBBSVZ010000189.1:0-10497 GCA_038046545.1 Nanobdellota archaeon
TCTGCCAAGAGTCCCCAGTATTAGTTTCGCTATTGGGGGAACTTCACCAAATGCAATGGCACTCTTATAGGTTCCAAATATATCATCTACGCTTGCATACCTATTCAATGCGGAGGTATATTCATCGGAATATCTGCCATCAACTACACTTGGATTGACTCCGACCAAAGATGCATCAGGGATTCCCATTTGGTTAGGGATCCAGAACTTGATTTAAATCTTTCGTGCAATTAGCTACTTCAAAGTCAATAATAATTAAAGATTAAAATCAACTAAAAAAAATAAATTTACTTTGTTTTTGCCAATGATGCGAAGTCGAAGTAGCCGAACTTTTGGGTGAATGACCTTTCTGAAAGTTTCACCGGCTTGCTTATCTCATACCATTCAGCGTCAGACTGATGAGGAGACTGAATTAATTCCTCCCTTGGCTGATGGACTTTCAGCTCAGGAAAACTATCGAGTTTCCTAGAACAGCCGTCGCACCAAATTCTGGCGCCTTTTACCTTAGCAACACAAAGCTTGCAAAGGTTGTTTCCGCAAAGCTGACACATTCCCACAAATGATTTCTGATGACGAGTGCATTCCATGTCACTACTCCTCCCACATTAAACGATTATAGCAGAAGGTATACTAGTCACTCATTTATTTATAAATATATCGATTTGATTAAAAATTGTAGTTAAAAATCAAAAATAGCACAATTTAATGGTGGCCGGCGCCGGCTGGCGTGGGGTGAGCACCATTACTTCCATGGGCTTTATCAGAAAGCGGCCTGTAACCGCGCTTCGCCATATCTCCACCAGCAGTCAAAATGGATAGGTCACCTACAAGTTCCCTATAATCTCTTGTTAGAGGGTGGTCCGGATGCTCAAAACCCTTATCTTTAGCTTTCTCTTTCATATATTTTGCAAGGTCGAACAAATCAGTATCCTTGATTAAGCCTTCCGTAGCTTCATAGCCCAGATGATTTATGTAATTTGTCTGCGTTCGTTCTGCAATATTTGAAAGAAGGCCTCTTATTTCCACTCTTGTTTTGCCTTTCATTTGCTTGAGGATATTTTTATCAAGAGGATTTATTAAATTGTCCCCTTTCTGGTAGGACAGGAACAGATTGCCCTTGAGCTTTCTAATATCTTCCTTCGATAGCCCCTCAGCTTGTATGGTCTTCATTTTGCTATCCCAGTCTTCCTTTCCGAAAACATACTGAAGGAAAGTATCAACATAAGTTTCTGCCAACTCTTCTAGCTTACCCATATCATCTAGAACATCAAGGTCTTTGCCTGCAAGAGAATAAAGCTTTGTTACTGCCGCATTGTAGGCACCTATCTTTTCGCCGCGCCCCATGACAACATCCTCTGCGTGTTGCGTGAAAACGGCCGGCAAATGATAATTAGGTGAATGGAATTGTTCGAGCATTTTCACCCTGTCGCTAAATGGACCATCCCTTTTTCCTTTGAAGTGCTTAACAACATGATGCGCACCCTTATTTACAATTTCCTCTAATGATCCGCCACTATTGCTTCCCTCAGACATAATTTTTCACTCTGATAATATAACATACAACAATATAAAGTTTGTCATCGCAATAAGAATATTTATAAACATTCTACCGCCCTGTCCTTTTATGCCAAAACTGCCTGCCAAAAAACAGGAACCTGAGAAAAAGCCTGAAATCCCCCTCAGCCCAATAGAAGAAGCTGCTAGGAAGGGAACACCGCAGGACGAGTTCTCGAAGGCATCCCAGCTGCCGAAGGAAGCGCAGGAAAAGATTGCACAACTAAAAAAGACTTTAGACAAGCTAAAAGACAAGCTTCTCGAGAAATTCGACAAGTATGTCATGGGCATAGCAATAATGCCTCCTCCAAGGTTGCAGCCAGGAGAACAGCCAAAACCAGAGGACGCAAAGAAAATCCCAGTCCTAATCCTAGTCGATGACAGCGACAGCAAGCGCATGGCAAAAGTTGAGCTTGGCGGCAAATTGCAGGGCATAATGGCTAATATTGCAAAGGAAATTGACCCAAATATCGCTCCTGATGTACTCTTGCTTTCCGAATTATGGCAGAATTGCTACGACGGCAAAAGTGAGCTGCTGCAAACTATGGCAATGTCAGCCCCTGTTTACGACAAAGGCATGCTTGCTGCAATCAAGATAGCAGAAGTCCACAAGACGATGGTGCTCAAGAAGTTCGAGCGCTACATTGTCAGTTATGTTTTAGCAGGCTCGCTTGTTCAAGGAAGAGCGACAGAGAAGTCAGACATTGATGTTTTCATTGTCATTGATGATACTGATGTCAAGCGCATGACGAGATTAGAGCTCAAAGACAAGCTGCGCGCAATAATAATTGGTATGGGAATTGAAGCTGGCGAGATTACGCAGATAAGGAATAAGATAAATATCCAGGTTTACATACTGACTGAGTTCTGGGATTCAATAAGGGAAGCCAACCCAATAATTTTCACATTCCTAAGAGATGGTGTTCCATTGTATGACAGGGGAATTTTCATGCCTTGGAAGCAATTGCTGCGCATTGGAAAAATAAAGCCTTCGCCTGAAGCAATCGAGCTTTACATGAGCACAGGCGACCAAATGCTCAAGCGCGTGAAATACAAGCTTAAAGAAATAGGTATGGAAGACACTTTTTGGGCAATACTCACACCTTCCCAGGCTGCATTAATGCTTTATGGAATTCCACCACCAACACCAAAGGAAACTCCTGAAATCATGCGCGAGATTTTCGTTAAGAAGGAAGGGATCCTTGAGGATGAATTCGTCCAGATTCTCGAGACCAATATCAAATTGAGGAAAGACCTTGAGCACGGTGATAGGAAGGAATTAACTGGAAAGGAAGTTGACAAGCTGCTGGAAGATTCTGAAAAATACCTGAAACGAATTGATAAGTTATTCCAGGAGATTGATACAAAGAAGCAAAAAGAATCAGTCGAGCACCTTTTTGATTCGCTCGAAAGCTCAGTCAGGGATATTCTTCGGATGGAAGGAATTGAAAGGCTTCCAGAATCAGCGCTGCTCAAGATTTTTGATGAGGAAATGGTAAAAACAGGCAAGATACCTTTAACTGTTTTTAAAAATCTGAAATTCGTGATGAAAGCAAAGGAAGGACACAAGGAGCTCAAAAAACCAGAACTTGAAAAACTAAAAAGAGACACTGAAGTTGTGCTAAGGGAGCTTGTTATGTTTGTCCAAAGAAAACGAGGGATAGAGCTTAACAGAGCGAAAGTGCGAGTAAAATACGACGATAAGTTTGGAGAAGTCATTTTCCTCGGGGACATTGCTTACATAATAAAAGACCTTGATGCAGAACGCAAAGAAATAGTCAAGGCAAAAATTACTCCGCAAGGAATACTAGTTGAATTCGTTGATGCAAACCTCGAAGAGATGGAAAGGGTCATTGCGACAAGCAATATCCCCCCTAAAATATTCTTAAAAGAAACTTTGTTCGAGAATTTCAAGCAAATCTTTGGGCCCACAGTTGAAATATTAGTGAACTACTGACAATGAACAAGCAAGGATTGGTTGTGTGGGCACCTTTCGCTTTGGGAATAATTTTCCCCTTCTTTGTTGGCTTTGTGCTTTATGATATTGGCTTCATTGAAAAATTTGGTATGCGGCCTTTCGCCATTATAATGGCAATAACATCATTTGTGGGAACGTTTCTCGGCTTCTCAATGCAAAGGATGTATGATGATTTTTCGGATTAATCCAAGCCATGCTGGAGAACTCCGTGAAACTCCAGCAGAGCCCGGAACAATTTGTTAACCTTGCTTATTAAAATGAGTTCGGGAAGAAAAGGCGAAAATCTTTCGAGCCCGGACAGAAATTTTGCGGAAATATTATGGTTTGTTTATAAACAACTAATGTTTAGAAATTTGACTTAAAATTATAAATATTACGCTAATTAAGTCAACTCTAGTTGAGCCAGTTTGAAATGCATTAGCAAGCAAATATCCAAAGCCACCCATTAGAAACCTTTAAATAGTTCAGTATACATATTCGTATACCGATATGGGAAATCTACCTCACGGCACTAGCAACTTTAAACAGGGGACTATTACCAGCCCTTCACAACTAGTTGGGCCACTCCATTCACCAAAACCGAGAGGACTTTCTGTTGAAGACACGCACATAAGCAAAACATGGCTCGCAAAAGATACAAAACTGCAGGTGATGGAATCCTGGCTGAAGTACTCCGGCCTCATCGATTCTGAAGCGCTTTACAAACTCATAATAAGATGGTTTGAAGAAAGAGAGTTCGAGATATGGGAGCAGTTCTATAAGCACAAACCCCCAGAAATAGAAATTAGGTGGGAGGCGCAAAAGAAAATTGATATTTTCCGAATGCACAGAGTAAATGTTCACATGCACTTTCACGACGTCAAGGAAGTCAACATTGAAAAAGAGGGCGTGAAGAAGAAACTTTGGAATACGCGCTGCAGAGTATGGATTTGGCCGGAAATAGTTACAGACTATCCAGATGTTTTTGGAGACAGAAAGTTCACGACTGGCTTCGAAAAAAAACTGCTTTACTTCCTTAACAGATACTTGCTAAGAAGAGATGTTGAACTTAGGGAAATTGATGTCCTGTACTATGAGCTTTGGGGCTTGCACGCACAAATAAAGGCATTTTTTGATATGGAGGCGAAGGGCAACGCCTACTGAACATGGTTGAACAAAGGGTAATAGTAGACCACTTGAGGATTGGCTATGAAGGGCTCTTCAACGTCACAGAACTTTACCAGATGGTCGATTCTTTCTTCCGCGAGAAAGGCTATGATAAGTCGGAAAAACGCAATATTGAGATGGTGAAGCCCGAAGGCAAGTACGTTGAGCTTGAACTGATGCCATGGAAGAAAATAACAGACTATTGCCGTCACATAATCCGCATTGAAATAAAGATGTTCAACATCAAGGAGGTAGAGGTTGACAGAAACGGAAAAAAAGTCAAGATGAACTCCGGCAGAATCAACATAATCCTCGACGGTTGGCTCCAGACTGACTGGGAAAACAAATGGGAGACTAAACCCATGTACTTTTTCATCCGTACGATGTTCGACAAGATGCTGTACAAATCATATACGAATCTATATGAAGGATTGTTAGTGGAAAATGTCAATCAATTACACACATTGCTAAAATCATTCCTGAATCTTTATAGATATTAGTCAAGGAGAATACGAAAGTTGCTGTTTTCGGCTCAAAAGTTTTTTCATTTTGGATTTTACATCCCTTATAAGCGAATGGTCTGCCCTCACTTCAGTAATGCTATATTCCTTTTTTTGTCGCATTGCGCGTTCAAATCCCATTATCAAAGATGCAAATCCGGCAACAAATGTGAGGGCCGTCAAACCAAGCACAAATTCGGGAGAACCAGCTAAGCTGGCAACTTGACCGTGAACGCCAATGTTTGTTAATGTTTGCCCAGCCAAAACAGCTGGAGCAAAAGGAAATGCAGCCATTCCAGAACCCACAGCTGCAAGAGTCAAACCATCTTTCAAATCCCTTATTTTTTGTATGTGCCCTTGACTATCACGTGAAAGGCGTTCATAGTCATTGAGAATTTCTTGATTTTCCATCATTTCACCATCCCATGCAGTCAGGAAGCCTTCGAAGCTCACAGTATCACGCTTTAATAAAAATTGCATTTCAAGTTTTACCCTATCGTCTATTACTGATAAATGCCTCTTTATTGATTGGATGAATTTTTCAACACTTTCTAAATAAGCAATAGCTTCTTTAAAACTCATTGTTGCTTTTGATTCAGCATTAGGTTTCACCAAATTTAAAGTTTTATCAACACCTTTGAGTGATTTGCTTTGCTCTCTTAGCTCTGATAATTTTTGAGAAATAACTCTGCTAAGTTCACCATACTCCCTCTCGACATCAAGAATGAACTGTTTATCTGCAGAAACAAATGCTATGAAACGATTCATCAAGGAAGGATCGGAAACAATCCGTTCCATAGACCTTTCAGCTTCCTCAAGAAGGTTATGTCGAGCGGCCAACACACGTAATCGCTCATCGTTGTCAGTTATTATTTTTTCAATGTGAGTTTTAATATCAGTAAGATCCGCAGTGGGAAGCATAGGTTTAAATTGAAATATTAATATAAATAGTTATCTATATTAAAAAAAAATGAAAATCCCGATTTCTGTTGAATCCCGCGACGAGAAGGTAAAAAAAAGCCTCAAATACTCAATCGCTGACGGAAGCTTTTATTCCTTAATGGTCGGATTTGGAGAATCATTCTTCACTGCTTTCGCCATCTTTCTGAAGGCAAACAATATCGAAATCGGGCTGATTAGCTCGCTACCTCAGGCGTTGGGCTCGATTGCTCAGCTTTATTCCACAAAACTGATTTCCATTTTTAAGTCGAGAAAAACTCCAGTTCTGATTAATGCTGCACTTGAAGGATTAATGTTCTTGCCAATTATTTTTGTTTATTTCTTTGGAAACTTAAAAGTAACATTCCTTATCTTGTTTCTCTGCCTTTATTGGATTTTCCGCATGCTGATCAACCCTGCGTGGAGCAGCTGGATGGGCGACCTTGTAAAACCGGGAGAGAGGGGCAAATACTTTGGCCGCAGAAATAAATTCACTGGTTTTTTCACTTTAATTGCGCTGATGGTTGGTGGCTACCTTCTAGCGGCCAATAAGCAAAATGAGTATCTCGGTTTCGTAATAGTGTTTTTAATCGCAATGTCTGCACGGTTGATATCGGTATTCTTCCTCTCACTGAAGTATGAGCCCAGTTACACCCAGGTATCGGGCTCTGCTTTTAGTCTGCAGGAGTTTCTTGGAAAAGCTGTCAAAACGAACTTCGGCCTGTTCGCATTCTTCTTGACTACAATGAACTTTTCGGTTTATCTTTCAGCGCCTTTCTTTGCTGCATTTATGCTCCGCGACCTTCAGTTGGATTATCTTACCTTTTCAATAATAATTGCAGTTCCACTTATCACCAAATTCCTCACAACAGACGCTTGGGGGTACGCTTGCGACAGGTTCGGATCAAGAAAAATCCTGACAATGACTGCGCTATTAATATCATCATCGCCTTTACTCTGGCTGTTCTCGACTGATTTCAAGTACTTAATTTTAATCCAGATGTATTCTGGCTTCGTATGGGCAGGCTTCGAAATTTCAACATTCAATTTTATTCTTGACTGCACAAGCACACTCAAAAGGGCAACTGCAATTTCTTATTATAACCTGCTGAACGGATTGGCAGTGCTTGCTGGCGCAATCGTCGGGGGAATAATCGTAAAATACAATTCCCTATTTTGGTCAAAATATATTTTCATATTCCTGGTGAGCGGAATCGCAAGGTTTGCAGTTGCGATTTACTTCATTCCCAAAATCCATGAGATGCGCCACGTGCAGAAAGCCACTTACACGGATGTTCTCGCCTCAATGTTCTCCCACTCCCCTGCACCTTTCGTCCAGAGCAGACCAGTCCCGATGCACGAGGACCCCGACAGGAAGCGTAAGCCAAAGAAATATTCTGAAGACTATTTTTCAGATAAGGATTAAAACACCACATTAATTTAAATTCAGGAACTAAACTTTATTTTGTCTCAAGGCCAGACAGGCCAAGAACATCTTCCAAGCGCTTTAAAGTCGCAACACGACGATAGAGCTCTTTTCAACATTTAAGCCCGCGCGGCGACTGAGCGCAAAATAATAAGTAATAATTTCAGGTTTCGAAGATGCAACAGAACCCTAAAACGCTAACTTTATAACGATATTAATAGACTCACTCTCTGCGGGGGTGGCAGAGCCTGGCCAAATGCGCAGGACTTAAGATCCTGTCCCTTAGTGGGTCCGCGGGTTCAAATCCCGTCCCCCGCAGATTTCATTAAATATTTATAATCCTTAACCTTACTCGTTAAGGGGTGTATCAAGTATGATTTTTATCAGGAGGAAAGAATTAACAAAAGAAAGATTGAAGCATGAACTTTCTGATATTGTTGAAAAGGAAGAAAAAAAAAGAGGAGTCAAAGGCCAACCCCGGCATAGACTAGACGAAAATGTACAAGGCTATCTAGATGGTTTGGAAGCTATAAACAATTTTGTTTTTTATTTCTCATCAACATGCACCACGATTAAACACATATACCTCAGATTAGGAGCAGAGATCATAGGAAAAGAGCATTTACTGGATATTGATCCCAGTAATATGTTATACGGGGAGGGATATTATATTGCAGGCATAAGAGAAGGTTCACATTCAGTAATAAATTACCATTCGACATATGAAAAAGCGAGAAAATCCGGCGAATTGACTGAAGCCCTGCGGACACTCCCCCTCTTAGCAGACAAAGTTTCGGAGTTCTATTCAAGGCTGGGAAAAAACAAGATTGCGCCTCACTTCAACGCGTTAGCCAAAGATTTAGCGGATGCTTATTCAGAAAGAGTGGAGTGGGAAGCGGAGATGGCCGCGAAAACAGCACTACCTCATGCTAATGGCTAATTCAAAGGAAATCGTCCGCCAACAAGTTTCTAAAAAGCTTAAGACAGATAATGTAATTCTTGAATCAGAGGAAAATGCCAGACGTTCCTAAAATAACTCATATGAACTCAAGTTAAAACGAATAAAATTTATCTAAATAAAATAATTATTATTGTGGTTCAATACGAACAGTGTCCCTAACACTGCTAATAATAAGACCAGGGCCGATGTAAATGTCGTCCTTAGCATCCTCATATACCGCGTCAGGGAAACGAAGCCAAATGCCGTCTCTTACCGGCTCTACATCTGTATAATAAGTATGACCATACTTCTGACTTTGAACAACTACTTTATACTGAAATTCATCAAAGTATCTAGGTAGAGTTGGGTGTTCATTCAAGATATCACTATTAACTTCACCTCGACCGCCACATGCAATCGCGGAGAGACCGACAAATGAAGCTAATGAAACGCCTGCAACTATTTTTGACAGATTATTCATATTATTTTGTGGTAAGTCCGGTGCTTTTAAATATTGTCCGAAATGAAAGAAGAAATGTTTTTAAGGCTGCATATTAAATTGTCACCATGCATGGACAAATAAAGTCAATGGAAATAATCCGCCAACCAGTCACAAAGAACTTACGAGCTGGAAAAGTAATCCTGAAATCCAGCGAGGAAGCAGGCGAGCACATTCCTTACAAGAGAGAAGAGATAATCATCATACTGGAAGGCAATGGAATTGTTGTTATCGAAGGAAAGAAAAAGAAAATAAAAACCGGCGATACAATTTTCATCGCTGAAAACAAGAAACACAACATAATAAATAATTCAAAAAAGAAACTTGTTTATGTTTATGTTGTGAGTATTTTCTAATCAACTTGCTCACACAACATTAAAGACAAAAAAAATAAGTCCAAGTATTTACACTGTTAATTTCATGTTTTCGTTATGAAATGAAGCGCAAACAAATGGCCGCTGACGCTTACTGGAACAATTATTACATTTGTCTTGACAGTTCCGCCTGATTTTTTCTTCCAGTCGACTTGAATTTTGGAACCAACGCCTTTTTCCATCGCATTTTGAAAAGATGATATCAAAGTTTTTTGGCTATTATCCGCAACGAAAAGTGTTGGAAAATTTCCTTCTACGCTAGCCCACTCATCAGCCGAAGTATACCCGAGAAGTGCTGCAAAGTTCTTATTGCAGAGTTTATTGGCATCATCCAGATAAGCGTATACTGATTGCTCTGACAAATCGAATACCGGCTTTAATTGCTCAATAATATCATCAATAATTTCACTGTGTTTTTTTGCTGCCATTTTTTTCATCCTCACTTACTAGCGAAACTTTATTAATATCTGTACAAGGATTGCACAGGTATAAATACTAGCAGTTTCGAAAAAGTAACATAGTTACCTCGAGGAAACCACATGCAAATGCTTAGATTGAAAAAATACAATTGCGGGATTGAAGCAATTCAGGATGTTATCGGAGGAAAGTGGAAATCCCTGGTATTGTGGCATCTCAAAGGCGGAACCAAAAGAACCGGAGAATTAAAGAAACTTATTCCTGGCATCACTCAAAAAATGCTTGCGCAACAGCTTAAAAATTTAGAACGCCAGGGATTCGTTAGAAGAACAGTTTATGCCCAAGTGCCGCCAAAAGTCGAGTATTCCTTAACCGAATCAGGATTCGAACTTAAACCGATTCTCGAACAAATGTGTGAATGGGGAAAAGATTACATGAAAAAAATCGGGCAGGAATAAACCTTAGTCTTCTCCAGGTTTCTTATTTTCCTTTGAAAGTTTAACTATTCTTTCAATTGCTCTTTTTCTTGTTTCAGGTCTTTTTGCTCGCATTACGCTCCAAATGTAATATTTCTTGATAGACGGGGAAAAATTCTTGAAGTTTATTAGTGCAACACTATTATTATTGAGCCCAGCTTTCAGATCAGCAGGAATTGAAAATTTAATCGGAATTATAATGCTGTGTTTAATGCGATTTTCATAGGCTTTAATCCCCTCAGGATGCA
>JBBSVZ010000190.1:0-10373 GCA_038046545.1 Nanobdellota archaeon
ACAAATGTGGCGCATATTATTGAGTAATGTCAACCCTTGAGAAATCTCAAGAATATAAAACTGCCATACTGGAAAGAGATGACCTTAAATCAAGATTGGCTCTTTCCCTGAAATACCTTTAGAAATAGCAATTTTTATAAAACCACCTTTTTAAACAAGTCAATCCATCGTCGTAAAACACCGATAAGTTTATAAGTAACCTGCTGATTTCCTATATAAAATTTTGTGTTTTGTACATAGTATGTCGATATAGTCTTTTAGCAACCTGGTGACCAAAAAAATGGCTGATTCATTGAAAAAGTGCCCCGAATGCGGCGGCGTCAACATGTCGTGGAATAAGGAGAAAGGCGAGGTAGTCTGCAGAGACTGCGGCCTGGTCCTTGAAGACAAGATGGTCGACTTTGGTCAGGAATGGCGAGAGTTTGGTGGAGATGGAGCTGATGAAAAAAGAAGGAGAGGAGGCGCCCCATTAACTTACACTCAATACGACCAGGGCTTAGGCACTGAAGTCGGACGAAAAGGAGATTTGATAAAACTTGGTGCCAGAAACAGAAATAAATTTTTCAGGCTCAGGAAGTGGCAATACAGAATTTCTACAGCAATTGAAAGAAACCTGAAACTCGCCCTTGGCGAGCTTAAAAGAGTTGCATCATTCCTAAAACTTCCAAAATCAGTAGAAGAGGAAGCAGCAAGAATCTATACGCTTGCTGTCCAGAAAGGCTTGGTTAGGGGAAGATCGATGGAATCAGTCGTTGCTGGTGCGCTTTACGCTGCTTGCAGAAGACACGAGGTTCCAAGAACTCTTGATGAATTATCTGAAGCATCTGGAATTGAGAAAAAGGAAATTGGAAGGACATACCGATTTGTAACTAGAGAACTTGGAATACAAATTCTGCCAAGCAATCCTGCGGATTATATTCCTCGTTTTGCATCTGCATTGAAGCTTACTGCTGAAACCCAGTCAAAGTCAATTGAGATACTTGAAAAAGCTCACAAAGCAGAATTAACTTCTGGAAGAGGACCAACTGGTATTGCTGCAGCTGCACTTTACGTTTCTGCACTAATTCACGGCGAGAAAAGGACTCAGCGAGAAGTTGCAGATGTTGCAGGCGTAACAGAAGTCACAATCAGAAACAGGTACAAAGAACTTCTTGACAAATTAAAATTAGAGAAAGAAATAAAGAAGACGAAAAAAAGGATTAAGGAATAGTTTTCAAATATGAGGATATAAACTGCCGTAAGTAACTGTTTTTCCAATTTCTGTTAGTCTTTTTCCTTCTGCAAGTATCTGACTGGCTCTAAGTAAGTCCAAAGGATTGGAGCTTGGTTCATTTATAATTTCGTAATGTAGCACCTGTACGCCTGTAGGAGTTGTTCCACTATACTCGAAAGCGTCTTGGATACCTATGTGAGTCGATATTCCAAATCTTCGCAGAGTCACTTCCTTACCTACTATTCTTTCAAATTCTGCTGTTGTTTCTGTTCCGCCAAGCAAAATATTTGCAATTTCTGGATGAATCTTCATTATCGGATAAGAAACTGTGTTAGATTTAAATTTCTTTTGAAACTTATGGCACCTCTCAAAATCAATTATAATAACAAAGCTTTTTATTTATGGCTTATTTTTTTAATTTATGGTGGATGATTTTGAACGTGTTCCTATTGGTAATGATCACATCTTGAAGTATTCCGGGTTAATCGCCCCTTCTGCAACATCCGATTTTTACATGACACGCTTATGCTATGGCGAAAATGCATTAAATTATTGTAGAGGATTCCATACATCTACCTCCGGAATATGGTCTCTTGAGGACATGCCTCAAGCTGCTTTGGAAGCTAAATTAGCAATGGCCTGGCCTTCGGGAATTCCTGAGGGCATCCATAAGCAAATTAACTCGGGAACGTTTACTGTATTCGAAGGGCACGGAGCATCAGTTTTAAACCAATGGATGGTTAGCATGAGCGGCGGGTGTGTAAATTATTTTGGCAAAATTATTGAGCCAATTACGTTTGTAAGAGTTGAGGATTTGTTAGGAGATGTTTTGAAGGAATATGATACAGTTATGCTTGCAGTTTGCAATCCCGAAAGGATGCAGATGAAAAGGCAAAACGGTGTCCTTATTTATCCACTTGGAAATTTTGGACCAGACAGAAATGAATTTGAGCTTGTTGTTAGCGGGAATATTTAAATGTGCGGCGGTGCGGGGAATTCCAAGCATACGGCCGTAACCGCAAGCTTTTTGAAACTTGGAAATTTGAAGAATTTCAAAGGTTAAAAATCGAAGATTTTTTCAACCCCGAAGCCTTGTACAGGCACTGAGGGCTTAGCTCAGCGGAATACCTGGTTATCCATGCGCCGCAGAGATTTATATTTTCTGTTTATTAATAAAAGGTCGCCACGGCCCGGAATTTCAGCTTTTTGACCGAAAAGCTTTTGAACCGGGAAATCCTTGCGGATACTGATTGGTCAGATCAGTTGTCTTGCCTGGATTGACTACCGTGGCAATTAATTTCAAATCCGCGCTTCTTCTTATACTTTTGGGAGAATTTTCCGCAAGATTTCCGACGACAACCGGAAAAATATGGTAAACCGAGCCTGTGCGGCGATTAATTTACGATTTTGAATTAAGAAATAAATTTGCCCTCAAACTGCGGGCGGCCTTAGTTAATCACTTAAACCTAAACAGTCTCTTCTCAAAATCAACAATCTTCCCGTTTTTGACCTCAACGCCTTCTTTTTTCAGCAATTCAATCTTTCTTTTCAAAGGGTGTGCAAATCCGCCCAGGCTTCCGCCAGATGAAACAACCCTGTGGCAAGGAACCCTTGGAGCGTAGGGATTATTGTGCATTGCTTGTCCGATAGCACGGTAAGCATTCGTGTTGAGGGCATTTGCTATTTCCTTGTAAGTTGTTACTTTACCTCGCGGGATTTTAGCGCAGACTTTCCATGCTTGATTAAAGAACTGTGACTCTTTTGCCATGCCTTTCTTCCAGTCTCCCTTTTTCAGCCTCAAAAATATTTTTTGTGTGGTCATTGCCCTTAGAATAATCGTGGCCATCAAGCCTTTCGATTACGAAATAATGCCGTAACTGCGCATCATCCTGAATTGAATGGCCGCCATATAGAATGGCTTCTCCGAAATGTTCGGGAATTCCGATGACTTTCATCGTTATACCTTGGCCTGTTTCTTTCAAGAACTCATCAAGAGACATTACGCCATCATATCTTAAATTCGCGAGCTGAGTTGTTGTTATTACCATTCGTGGGCTGAAAATCGTCGAAATTATAAACTTTTTCAGAAAAAGTCGATTTCGGCTCTTTTCCCGCATTTATCATTAAGCCTGGTCTTCTCGGCAAATAACATCTGCATGTACTTGAGCGGGGAAAGATAAATTTTTGGGTCGGATAATACCCCGTAATGAGATAACAATCTGTAAGTTCTTGCAGAATATCCCTGATAGCGAATTACCCTGATTTCCCCTTCAGAAATCTGAACAGTCTCAGCGTCCAAGAAAATTTCCTCATCGGTAATCCCTAAAAAATCTTCGAGGTCCTCAATTCCGCCTTTTTGCAGGTTAATCAGCTTTGAGTAGTTTCTAGCGGGATACCTGACTGTTCGCTCTCCTTCCCTGAGACAGGTTAAATGGACGGAAATATAAATATATTCAACAAACTATCTCCTCTATAAAAACAAATTTTTTTTGAATTGGATTTCGCTTATACTCTTTGCACGCTTCTATTAACTTTTCTTGATTGATATTTATTCCCAATTTAGCGAGTATCTGGTTGACTTGCGGTGAAATGATGAACTGGCAAAATTGTGTCACATTTTTAGGTTTTTTTGTATGTTTGCACCTTTCAAAGTCAATCATTACTGCTTTGCCGTTTTTCTGCACGATGATGTGCTTGACCGGCTTAGTCATCTCAAATTTGGACAGCCCGCGTTTGTCAAGAATCCTGCATTGCATTAGAATTTCTTTAATTAATTTCTTAATTTGGCTTGCTTTCGCCTTTTCTAGAAAGCCCAAAATAAATTTTCCTTCAATAAAGGTATAAGCAAAGTAAGCATCCGTTGAAAACAATAGCTTTGGGCCTATGCCCAGCTTATTTATTCGCTTTAGCATTATTGCTTCGTTCTGGATGTGCGTCTCGAATTGCGGTGTCAAAGCGGTCTTGATTGCAACTTTTTTCCCTTTGTAAGCGCCAGTGTAAATCTTTCCATGCTTTCCATGAGTGAACTCCCGGGCATCAAATACTTTTTTGGATTCAAATTCAAGCAAAAGCGCAGATTTCCTGAATTCGTAAACGAACAAGTCCTCAAAGAAAATGTGTTGTTGGTCGATCAATTTGTAATCAAGCAATAACTCTTCAGCTTTTTTTAAAATCACTTCTGGCTTGCTTAAGGAGCTGAAAAGCAGAAGGATTTTTCCATCGTCTTTCAGATGCCTTACGCTTTCTTCAAGAAATTTGATGATTATTTCAAAGCCGTGAGTTCCAGAATCAAGAGCTATGTCTGGAATTGCATTTTTTTCGGATGGTAAATAAGGTGGGTTGAAGATAATGCAATCGAATTTTCCTTTTATTTTAGCAAATAAATCGCTTTTTATGAATTTGATATTTTTTATTCCTTTAGCCGCTTTTTTTGCATTTTTTATTGCGGCTGGATTCAAGTCAACGGCAATTACTTTTTTTGCATATTTAGCTGCTTCGATTGCCTGAATCCCTGCCCCAGTTCCCATATCAAGAGTTAGTCCTTTTGCATAATCCTTGATGTGTTTTTGCAATAGGAAAGAGTCTTCGGCGGGTTCGTAGATTTCGTGCATAAGGTTTTATCTTTGATTAAGAATAAAAAATTAGCGCTGATTCGTTGAACAAGCTGCAAAGTTCATAGTCCAATCATTAGATATATACATAATCTAGCCGTGGACACGGACATATTCCAATTCTCTGAACTGAAACTCTGGGATTCCTAGCACGTCTCTAAATTCGTCTTTCGTTCTTTGATAAACCCAGGTATCTGCTTGAAAATATTCAGGAGCAAAAATTAATTTTTTATCGAATTCCTCACCAAAATTCCAAATTACTTGCCCGTCACTTTTGCCTCCATTAATCTGCCATGGTGAATAAAGTCCATGGTACCAAGATCCAGGGTGTGCCTCATCGTCGGTTCTTCTTTCCAGGGTAACTGCAAGATGAGTTGGTAACTTTGCCTTATAAGACTGAACATCTGTGATTTCATCGATTCCACTATTCATTTTTAACCACCTATTCGTGTGCATTAGCTCCGAATATTTAAAATTATTGAACTAAACAACATATCCAAATTTATGCAATAAATAAACCAAATCTCATCAACTTGTTTATTTCCTTATCCCATCAGCAATCTTTATAAACCAGCTGAGTCTTCCTGAGTAATCCCGCAGGACTACCTGTGTGGTAGTAGGGAGCAGCAATGGAAAAGGAAGCAATAACCCAAGCAATAAAGCAGGCAAAAGAGACTTCTCCTAAGCGCAAATTCAAGCAGTCATTCGACCTTATCATCAATCTGAAGGATTTAGATTTAAAAAAGAACGAGCAGCAAGTTGATTTCTTCGCTAATATGCCCGCCCCGACAGGAAAGAAAAAGAAGATTTGTGCCCTCGTTGATTCTGGAATGAAAGAGGAAGCAACAAAAGTCTGTGATGGCGTTGTTTCTGATGATGAGTTTGATAAGTATGCAAAAGACAAAAAAGCAGCAAAAAAGCTAGCTGTGGAATACGATTTCTTCATAGCGCAGGCAAACCTCATGGCTAAGGTTGCAGCAGCATTCGGCCGCGCATTAGGTCCTAAGGGAAAGATGCCGAATCCAAAAGCTGGCGCGGTAGTTCCACCAAAATCTCAGTTGCAGCCGATTTATGAAAAACTCCAAAAAACTGTCCGAGTTTCAGCAAAAACAACACCGATAATCCAGCTTATGGTTGGAACAGAAGATTCAAAAGATGATGACATCGCAACAAATGTCACAAGCCTTTACACTCAAATAGTCCAGAAGTTGCCACAAGAAGAAAATAATATCAAATCGGCTTATCTTAAATTGACTATGGGAAAACCGGTGAAGTTGAGATGATAGCGCACGTAGCCGAATACAAAAAGCAAGACGTCAAAGATATGTCGAAGCAATTGAGAGAGTCGAAAGTAATCGGCGTAGTCAACATGGAAAACCTCCCTGCATCCGCCCTGGCAAGAATCAGGAGCCAGATAAGAAAAGAAGCCACAATTTTCATGAGCAAACGAAGACTCATGACCCTTGCAATAAAAGATGCAGCAAAGGACAAGAAAGACCTTGAGAATCTAATCCCTCAGCTTGTTGGAATGCCTGCATTCATCTTCACAAACTCTGACCCATTCAAGATAGCAAGGCTATTCAAGAAAAGCAGGTCTCCAGCACCAATAAAAGCTGGCCAGACTGCTCCAAAAGACCTCATAATCCCAAAAGGACCAACACCATTTGCTCCAGGACCAATCATCAGCGAACTTTCCGCTGTAGGAATAAAGACAGGCGTTGAAGGCGGAAAAGTTACTGTAAGAGAAGATTCGCTAATTGCATCCCAAGGAGATATCATCAGCCAAAAGCAGGCAGATGTCCTCGCGAAGTTCGGAATTGAGCCGATGGAAATAGGCATCCAGCTTGTAGCAGTCTACGATGACGGTCTGATTTACGGCAGTTCTGTACTTGAAATCTCACCGGAAACCTACCTTTCAATGATCGGCCAAGCATCAAGAGACTCAATGGCGCTTGCATTAGAAATCAAATACCTAACAAAAGACACTGCTGAAGTACTTGTGGCCAAAGCTTTCAGGGACTCAAAAGCCCTTGCTTTGGCGAAGGGAATCTTCGCTGACCTGCTGACCAAGGATTTCTTGGTATTGGCGGATGCGCAGGCAAATGCCTTGCAAGGAAAGTTAAATATTTAAAGAACCAATAAAACCAGAGGTAAACACAATGGAATACATATACGCTGCAATGCTGTTGCATAAGGCTGGACAGAAAGTAGACGAGGCGAATGTTGGCAAAGTCCTTGAATCCGCTCACTTGAAGCACGATCCTGCGAGAATAAAGGCTCTAGTTTCTTCACTCGAAGGAGTAGACATTGACAAGGTCATAAAAGAAGCCAGCATTGCACAGACAGTAGCAGCGGCCCCGGCAGCCTCAGCACATGATGGTGGAAAGAAGGAAGACACCAAAAAGAAGGTTGAGGATGAGAAGAAATCTGAGGAAGCAGCGGCTGCAGGTCTTGGAGCTTTGTTCGGCTGACGCCCAATCATGAGTCAGTCAATTGAAGCATTATATGCCGAACTGGAACCGCTGAAGAAGAAGCTTTCTGAGCAAGTTAGCATTAGGGAGAGCCTATTTTCTGAACGAGAAGCTATAAGAAAGCAATTCGAAGCTAAAGTCCAGGAGCTCCGAAAGCTGAAACGGAGAAGAGATGAACTTAACACGGCAGTTAGGACAAAGAAGGAAGAGAGAAATAAACTGACTGTGCAGATCAGGACAGCTATCACCAGTTTAAACACTGCAAAGGCCAAGAAAGAAGGTTCAGCAACAGAAGACAAGGAAAATCCGCATTTTCTTTCGAGGCAAATGAAAAACCTTGAAATGAAGGTTGAGACTGAAGTCCTTTCAACTGAAGCTGAAAAAGGCTTGATGAAAAAAATCAAGGCCATCAAGAAAAGGCTCAACGAGATGAAGTCATTTCTCGATGCATCTTCAGAAGTCTCGAAAAACGTCAAGGAGCTTAAGCATGTCAAAAAATCAGCTGATGATGTTCATAGGCTAGTGCAAGAAACCGCAAGGGAAAGCCAAGCGGTGCATGAGCAGTTGACAGCGGTTGGAAAGCAACTCGACGAATTAAAGCCCAAAGAAGCAGAGCTCACCGATAAGATAGCAAAGGTCAAGGATGAAATATTAGCTAACAACAATAAAATGGATGAGTTAAATGCACAAATAAGAATCATCAAGGAAAAGGAATACAGGGAGCAGGAGAAGGAAAGAGTCACCCAGCGAACAGAGGAAGCACAAATACTCAAGCAAAAGGAAGCTGATGTCACAGATAAGTTCAAGAGAGGGAAAAAGTTAACGACTGATGACTTGCTCGTATTTCAAAGACAGCAGAAGGATGAATAGTTTTAGCAGGGTTTTTCTAATCTATTAGTTCCATCCCACGATTTAACCATGCATTTTCGTTGGGTGATGATGCCAAGGCAGCTATTTTCTTTATATCCATCTGAAGGTCTCATATCGTATCCTAATTTAATCCCGACGCAAGAACAACTTTTTTCGGTTATATTCCCTCAGGTATATCCGGAAGGAATATTATCGCATTCTGGAAGTGATTTGACTAGAATTCTCGGGGGAAATAGAACAAATAGGATTAATAAAACACCAATTCCTCCGAGTAAAATAAATTTATTCACGCTAATTCTATAATAAGTTATTATTAAAAATTTTTCTAAAATTATATCCGCTCGAGGCCGCGGAGGCCAAGACTAACCTTTAAGCGCTTTAAAGTCGTTTCACGACGAGAAGGCGCAGGAAGCCATAAAGCCCGCGCGGCGTTTGAGCGCAAAAGAAAAATTCTTTTTCTAACCTATTATTTTGTCCTCTTTCGGCGAATAGACTAACTTAAACCATTTCGTAAATTTTCCGACTTTTTCTAAGAAAACTATATAAATAAGTATTACTTGTAATACATCTATGCCAACCATGACTATACGCGGGGTTAACCCCACGACAAGAAAGAAGATGAAGGAAATATCTGCACAGACAAGCCTTCCGATGGGCAGGCTTCTCGAGAAAATGGCCGTATCTTACGACCCTTCAAAAGAAGACTTCATAAGCTGGCTTGAGAATAGAAAATCTGTTCTTACAGCTAAAGATGCAGAGCATATGAAGAAAGTTTCTAAGGATATACGAAAAGGAAAATGGGCGAGATGGAACTAGCATTAGACACATCAGTTATCGTTGAATTAGAGAGGGGAAACCAGCATTGCATGAATTTAATAAAAAAACATCTTACAGAAAAGTCAAGCCCGCTTGTGCCCTTCTTTAGCTACTTTGAGTTTGTGGCTGGTATGGAAGGACGGCCTGCAAATAGAAAAGCACAGGCGCTTAGTTTTCTTAATTCCATGAGATTTGTTCCCCCGACAAAAAGAACGGCATTCCATTCCCTTGATCTGAAAAGAAAATACGAATCAACTGGTGAAATGTTCTCAATACCTGATTTGATGAATGCTAGCCAAGCCATAGAAAACAACCTTGCGTTTATGACTTCGGATAAACAATTTCTAAAAATAAAAGAACTCAATACGATATTAGTTCCTTAAGCTTTACCCTTCATCTCAGTATAACCGCATTTTCCGCAATGTGTCCTGCTTTTATGCAGGGCCATGAAGAAGCCAGGACCGCATTTTGGGCAGCTCGGATTCTTAGCCTTGATGCTGCCGCCTGATATAGCGTAAAGTTTTCCAACCTGATATCCTGCTGTTTTCGCTTTTGCCGGTTTTGCCTTAGGTGGTGGTGCTACCATTGTTAATCACTTTTTATCTGTTGCTTGCCTGGGCTGGCCTTTTATTCTGAAGCGCTTGCCCTCGTACTTCTTTCTGTCTTCGGCACTTTTGTAAACATCAGCGGTGACTTTAGCAATGATCCCGCCAAAAGTCATGACCAAATTTCGTATGGTAACAGTGTCTACGGTAGTTTTCAGTGCAGTTGCTATTTTTTCAGCCGCTTCAGTCCTTTTCGGCGTGGCGCCTTCCAAAGTCAGTTCTGCAACTATCTCCTTCCTTGCGAGCAAGGGATTTTCTTTTTGTGTTATTATTTTGATTTCCATTTTACCTTATTTTAATAGCGTATTCCCCTTCCTTTTCAATTCCTGCTTTTTTGGCTATCTTTGATTTTTGAGTATCTAAAATTGACATTCTTCCCTGGAAGCTGTTGGTGAACTGGGTTCCCCCGCAAGTCTCGCATGCATCAGCATCAACAAACCTTCTGCAGTTCTTGCAAATTTTTCGTTTCATTTTTTCTTCTTCTCCTCGGGCACTTCTGCCGGAGCATCTTCAGCATTCCATTCAGGTTTGCCAAGACCAGGCTGCCTCATTGTTAAAGCGAATTTCGGATTGCTTGAGTCTTTGTAAGATACTGCAACGACTCTTGCAAGGCAGCGGTCTCCGACTTTGATTGTGCGCTTTGTTTCCTTGCCTGATAGGGTTTTTTCTTTTGTGACTGAAACAAAGTCATCCATAGTCTGCGAGACGTGGATCATTCCATCAATTGGGCCCATGTTAAAGAATGCGCCGAAATCGGCAACATCCTTTATCTTGCCTGGCAGCATTT
>JBBSVZ010000191.1:0-5504 GCA_038046545.1 Nanobdellota archaeon
GATTTCGATTAAGTAGGCCTTGTGGGTCAGAAAGTTTTTTTCTGATTAATTCCTCTTCAGCATTAAGATGCTTTGACAGTTCCGCGAAAAAGCTTGCATCAGACTCGCGATGTTGGACTTCGCGAGGTTCAGCTTTAGTTTCTGGTGATTGAAAAACAGATTCAACTTTATGCTCGGAAAAAAATGGCTTTTCTTCGACGAGAGAATGACTTTCCTTCGATTTTGAAGTTATCGATGGTAACCTATCGGGTACTTCGTGCGCAATAGCTTCCTTATGAAGAATTCCGTGAGCAAGCCCGGGTAATTCCTTCTTCGGTTTAGGCTGCTCTTTTTTTTGTATGAATGGAAATTTTTTTCCCAGCACTCTATGACCTCTTTTTCATTTTTCTTGTTTTAATGGTTAATAAATAGTTTTCGACTCGAATCGGTAACCCTCTTTATAAACTATCTTCTAATCAAGGCGAAAGATTTATATATTAATATACATATACGTATACTAATCTTGTAAAAACATAAGATAGTATATTTCGTATACAAACATACGATTGAGGTGAAGAGGATGAAATTTAGAGGAATAGACCTTTTGGTCTGCGCGCTGACGTTATTGCTTCTATCAGTTGCAATCGTCCAGGGAATCCCCAGCGGTTCAGACACATTAACGGTTGGAAAAAGCGAAAGAGCGGCAAACAACACGCCAAAAAGCACGGTAGCACTTGCGGGTAATGTAACTGCGCTTGATTTAACGGGTAGATCAGTGACGAAATATTGGCAGGGATACTTTGGTAACATCACTGGCACGGTAGTATTGGCTGATTCGAGCAACTACACACTTTATGAATGGGCGACTGCAGATCCACAAGCAGAAATTTATGCCGCAAGAACACAATCAATTAACTGGATCAACTCTATTGATTGCGCTAATCTTACTACAATCGAGATTGAAGATAATACTACCCTGGGAGTAAATCAGACTGCGGACGTTGATACAGTCAACAAAACATTTGACAGAACTGATCATCCGGCACTTTTAGTTGGAGGTAATCCTACCCCAATAAGCGGTTGTAGATCAACTAGTGTTAACCATTCTGGTACAGGAAACGGTTATTACGAAGTCTTGTTGCAAGACAATAACTCTGGAACAATCATCTATACTGCGTATGTCCCGCAGGGCAATTATACGGGTTTTGATGGTGGACAACATGACTTCCAGATGCTTGTCGCTGAGAAGGGTAATGGAGCAGAGGAGTATCCTAATGGAGGAACAACGACGTATTTCTTTTTCGTCGAGCTCGGGTGAATGATGCGTGTTAACGCTTGAACAAAGGAAGGACTAGACAATGAACATCAGAATACAAAGAAGAAACCTCTTCACCTACGCAATGCTTTGTATTCTGGGTGTCTCATTATTTTCCCTTGTGGCTAATGCGGACCCTGAAGGCGTATCTATTGGCAGTTTCTCCAACTCGACTAGAACTGTCACAAATGGAACTGCAAGAACAGACGGCAAAGGCACTATAAACTTTGTTTCTTTATCAACCACACAACAAAACTTTCGTTGGAAGGCATATGTTGGAAACATTACTGGAACATTAGTTTTGCAGGATTCTGATGGCTACAACATCTATATGTGGGCGCTTTCAACAAGCCTTTCAGGAAGCATCATTGCAAGTAGAAATAATACTCTGAACTGGAGTGGAATAAAGTGCCTTAATTCAACTACACTGACAGAAGAACAAAATCAACTTCAATTTCAAAATTCTCAAGATGACAATATTGACAAAACTTTCAATGCTACAAATCATTCACAATTCTCTATAAACCTTATTCCTCTGAATGGCTGCCCGACAGCTTATACTTTTCAAAACAACACAAGACAGACGGAAAACAATTCTGCGAATGTGTTCCAAGAAATAGTAATCCAAGATGATGTGTTGCGAACCGCTTATGTGACAGGGATTCATCAAGATATCTATGATTACAAAAGCAACGCATCAGACTTTCAAATGCTCCTTCCCGATTACGGAAACTTATCAGTCGCAGCAACTGTTACTTATTACTTTTTCGTTGAACTGACTTAATGTCTAGAATACGTGTATACCCTCTAATGAGCTTCTTAAGAGTTGCTTGCAGTTTCGTACTTTGGCTATTAAACTGCCATCTTGTGACGCTCTATCGATTTGCTCAAGTTTGTCGAGAATCTGCATGTAAATCCTTATCAAATCACCTTCGGGCATGGTTGTGTTAAGAAGAATTTCTATGAATTTCTTCTGCTCAAACATCGGACGGATTAGTGCTGATAGTGGTTTGAGATTTCTATACCAATCTCCTTTATGAAGAATCTTATGGTTTTTAATTTTTTTTATCAGCTTATCAATCGATTTAGAATGGAAGATCTGTCTGAACTCAACGTCCTTACGTTCTTCATAAACAAGAGCGCAAAGCACGAGAAGTATCTCGTATTCATCCATATCGAATTGCCCAGTAAAAAGTTGGCTCACTTCAATTTCGTTCGAGAAAATCTTTGTTGTGAATTGACCTAGCTCTGTCAGCTGACCGTTCATAACATATCCGAAATCATTTAGGGTTTTGACGAGGCTTTTATATCTCGCTTTTATGATGCTTAATGCATTCCCTTCCTGGAACGCGAAAAAGCTCATCGTGAGAATCTGTTCTATCTCTTCAAGTGTGTGAAGGTTTATCATGTTCAAGACCGTGTTGTAAGTGATTTGGAACTGTGACCGTATAGGATCCGTGTCAGCAGATGTAAAAGATGCTATTCTATTAAAGTCAGCTCCGGGACGATGAATCAATGAGACCGCGAGTCCGGATTCGTCCATGCCTCGTCGACCGGCTCGTCCAGAAATCTGGAAGAATTCCTTTGAGTTAAGGTAGCGGAATCCTGTCCCTGTATATTTCCTGAGGCTATCAAAACAGACGGTTCTAGCTGGCATATTAATTCCGACTGCAAATGTTTCTGTAGCAAAAAGCAATTTCACGAGACCTAGGCTAAATAACTTTTCAACGACATGCTTAACATCTGGAAGCAGGCCAGCGTGGTGGAATGCGATTCCGTTACTTAGGCAATATCTCAAATCCTGAGTTGACTTTAGAATATTTATTTCACTGCTTATATTCCTGAACTCTTCTGCAATTTTTTTGGAAACTTCTGTTCTCTGTGCATTTGATAAAAAATTATTCTTGCGAGCAAGTTTCACTGCATAATCTTGGGTCTTTGCTCTTGAAAAAACGAAATAAATACACGGAAGCCGATCAAGCATGCGCAATTCTCTTATTAGTTCGGTATGGTGCGGCGGCTTTGTTTTCTCGTGACTTGGATGCCTTCTTCTGCTTGCACGGTAATAATCAGGGATTTCTGCATTTTCCCTTAACTTTTCTAGCGTAGTTATTCCGAGCTCAGTGTCGAAAAACCTAACTTCAAGAGGTACTGGACGTTCATCATGGCGGATTGCAATTACTTCGTGGCCTTTTATTGACTTTACCCAACTCGCGAACTCAGCCGAATTCGGAATTGTTGCCGAGAGAAAAAGGAATCGTATATGGTCCGGGCTGAAAATTATTGACTCCTCCCAAATATAACCGCGTTCAACGTCATTTATGAAATGAATTTCGTCCATGACACAGTAAGAAACGTTTTCAAGAAGCGGGTCCTTTACTACTGCCATATTCCTGTATACCTCTGTTGTCATAATGAGAACTTGAGCCCTATTGTTAAGAACAATATCTCCGGTTACTAAACCAATGTTTTCTTCACCGTATTGCTCAACAAAATCCCGATATTTCTGGTTGGAAAGGGCTTTAATCGGAGCGGTATAAATAACGCGCTTGCCCTCTTTCAAGTCTTTATCTATGATGTAATCTGCAATCAGAGTCTTACCCGAGCCAGTCGGCGCAGAAACTATCACAGAATGGTTCTCATCAATAGAATTGATTGCGTCAACCTGGAATTTGTCGAGCTCGAAATTATGGAATTGCATTTGTCAATTACGAAATTGCATGTTACTTATATATTCATAGGTAAAAAGATAAAAAAGGTTAGCTTAGAAATAGAAGTTTTTCCAGCATTAATTAAAATAAATTCATCATAAACTAATAAATATAATTGCCATTTAATTATTTCTATTGAGTTCCAAACACCCAATGGTTATAAAAATCTGATACTTCAGACCATACTTCTGGCGGAGTAACTTTTCCCAATTCATCTCTGATGTCATCATTTGTTGGATGCCTGTTTTGAGCAGCATAATTTGTTATGATGGACTTGAAAAATAATGACATGATTTCTTTGCCATTTCTTTCATTTTCTCCGGTAATTTTTTTTTCGATTTCGTTTAATATCCAATAGCCGTTGTAAAAAGCCTGATCGTGGTCTTTTATTTCTGAAGCGGGAATGTCAACTATTTGTTTTGAAAAGTCATAGTCCTGTCCTGTAACTTTAGCGGAAACATAAGCAGCAGCTCCTTCGTTGAACCATGATTGCAGATATGCACCATAAGAGTGGAAATCTTCGTGCATTATTCCTGTGCGGTCGTCTCCAACCACGGGGTCGATCACTGTATTACCTGCAATTAATATCACGCATTTATCTGCTGTTCCATTTGGGATGTAATCATCCGTTTTCCCGACGATTAATGCAATACCATCACAGGTATATTTTCCAACGAAATTTTCCATTGCTTGAATATCATTTTTTAGATGTTGAACTATTTTATCAGCATAATCTCTGCTTCCTTCTCCATAAGCAACTGCAAGTGGGATGTTACTTCCTCCTGATATGATTTGGTCGAAATAAAATTGGTTATTATCAACGATTTGGTTTGTAAAGCTTAAGTTATATAGTGAGGGCAAATGCAGTCCTCGAATAAGGGTTATTTCGTTTTGATCATACTGCCCATCTGCGCTGATTTGATTCGCAATTATTCTGTCCTCAAGTCCTGGGAAACTTCTTAATCTGAGATTAATCCGTTTCAATTCTTGAAGCAAATAATTATTATCGGGAGTTGAATTTGGAGTTGGACTTGGTGTTTCTGGGTCTGGTGTGCTGATATGCGCCGGGAATGAAGGCGGTGTAGGGCTTAGAGTTGAGGTTTGTTCTCGAGTTTGTATTGGAGATGCAGTTGGGCTAGGAGTTATGGTTTTATTAATTGTTTGATGATGAGGTGTTGGAGTTGCAGTGTATTCTTCTGGCTTATTTTTTCCACCACACGCAATAGAAGCGTAAAAAGCCATGGCAGCAGCTATTGGTAATGCTAACCTGAATGTTTTTCCAATTATTCCTTCTAGACGATTTTCCCCCATATTGACTACTCAATGGTGGTTATTATATATAAATTTAACTATTAATCATAATTTAGGTATTAACTCATATATTATAAGTATTAATACTTAAATTATGGTAATATTTATATACGTTTTATTATTCTAATTGTCTAATGCCTGAACAAGATGAATAAGTTGCACCCATTTCTAAAGCTGAACTTTTAAAC
>JBBSVZ010000192.1:0-13522 GCA_038046545.1 Nanobdellota archaeon
GATTTTAATCCGAGAGTTAACGCATCACACCAACCTTCCTTGCTGTCCTCAATAACGTGGGTTAGAACCTTCTTTCCAGGTTGCCTTTTTACTAAAGGTAGCTGCTGGCAGGTCTGTGTTTCTACAGAGAATCCGACTCCACAGCCAGACATTGACAAATACATTATTTCGGCAAAGTCTTCTACTTTAGTTGGTGCGATGTATGAGCAATTGTAAGCGCAAACGTTGTTGTTTTTAGCGGCTTTTCCTGCGCTCCAAAAAAGTCTCATGGATGGCATGACTTCCATGCGAAGTATTGAATCCTGAATTTCATCATATTCTTCTTTTGTGAGCTTGTTACCGAGATTTTCTTTCATGAAGCTTACGTATCGATCAACAGTTTCCAGCCATGTTTCTCTTCTGCCTTCATTGTCAATCCATCTTGAGTAAGTCCTATAATACACAAATTCTGAAAGCTCATTTCTGAAGTATTTCTTGGATTCTCGGACAAGGTATTTGACATGCTCAGGAACAACTGAGGTTTTTGTCCTTACATGCGCCCGCTCATTTCTATAAAGAATGTAAGCCTTTGCGGTTTTGGCGTGGCCAGTCTCTATTAGAACTTTTTCTACAACATCTTGTATGTTCTCAATTTCCGGAGTTTGTGCGGGGAAATCAATTTCAAGCTTCTGAATAACTAAATCTGAAAGCCGTTGGGCCGTTGCAATATCTTCTCCGCCAACTGATTGGGCTGCCTTAAATATTGCATTTGTTATTTTGTTTTGATCAAAAGGGGCGATTCTGCCATCTCGTTTTCTCACTTGCACTATTTTAGTTGAACTTATTGCCATATTCTTTCGCCTTCAAATGTCATTCTTACACCATGCTGGTTGCGTTTCTTGCAATGACGTAAAACACAAGATGTTGTATGGTACAGTTTGTAAATGCACCATATCTTGCGTTATTCCAAGGCAATAGCTTATATAAAAACATTATGGTTCTGTTGATTAATTGTTCAATCCGAAACATTTACGAAGCAACTTTTGAAAAAATCAATTATTTTAATCAGTCATTTGTAATTGTGCTTCGGTTTGTAAAGTAGCTGCCATTCTTTTATTAACATTCAAGCAAAAAAAAGAACCACACTAATCTTTTTGTAAAACAATTTGATTCACCACTGAAAAGAAAAAGATTTATAAAAAAATTCATATCCAAAACCGTTAAATGGATGAGCCGTTGGATGACGATAGGGTTGATTCTCTCAATTTTATGGTTGCTTGCTATGGCGTTCTTTCAATTGGTGCTGGATTGGCAATCAGATTGTCGCTTGATGAGGTTGAACGTGAAAGCTATGAAAGTGTTAACTTGCTGAATGTTTCCGATTATGCACCCCATTTCTTCATCGCGGCAGGAATCCCACTGATTTTGAGCTATCAAAGTTCAAAAGCAGGCTATGCTGCAGCGGCTTTGGTGGGGCTGTTAAATGTTGTCCATGAGCTTGGGCAACACTATGGCGCAATAGGCGGAGGATTCCAGCTCGAGGACATTCTTGCCGGCACTGCAGGCGCAGTAGCCGCCGCAGCAATAACAAAGTATGCGTATGGCAAATCTGATTAGATCTTTATCTTTAGGAGTTCTTCAGAATGAGTTTTAAGTTCAGGTGGATTGGAATCTCGAAGATGTGCAATCGGCACCTCAATCGAATCATCAGATGTACATCCATCACAGCCTTCAACGTCTGCGATTTCCATGTAGCTTTTGAATGGAGTATCGAAGCGTTTAGCGTTTTTTTTAAAAATCGGCAGGGTTTCTGGAAATTCCATCATTCGGTCAGGCCTATCATGTTTCATCATCAAGACTACCTTGCTGATTTCTTGATCATCAATTGTTTGGAAACCAATAAGTGGTGCAAGTTTATTGCAGAATTCCATCATATCCTTGTGATCGCCCATATTTTCTCTGCTAAACTTTTTCTTGCTAGCTCCAAGGTGCATGTATGACTTTACTTCGAGATATGTTGGATTTGCCAGATTAATTAACTCAGCAAATTCTTTGACGTGTTGTGAGGTAATATCTTTAATTACAGTTAGCCTGACAACCGTTCTTGTTTTCTCTGAAACTGTTGACAGCCATTGAAGACTTTTCTTCAGCCTTTCCCAGCCATCTTTGTAAAGCGGCCTATCAATTTGTTTGAAAAGCTCTTCTGTCGGAGCTGACATTGAAATGTAAACTTGAGTTGGCAGCTGATTTTCCCGTTCCATTTTCTTAAGGACTTCTGAGAGCTGCCCATTCGTTACAAGAAATGTCGAATGCCCTCTTCTATTGAGTTCACCTATAAATTCTCCAAGCTTAGGATAAGCAGTATTTTCGCCATTAAGGGAGATTGCAAAATGCAACGGTTCTTTTGATTCATCCCACTTATTTTTGGGCGTGCTTGCATTGCCTCCAAACCCACTAAGCAGCCTTCTCTGCGCGGCAATTGCGTTGTCCGCGAGCTGGACTGGGTCATCTATTTTGGTGAAGGCAGAATTGTTCCTCTCTCTCCAGCAAAAAGTGCAATCCAAATTGCAGAAGTTGACAGCAACGCTCATCTGCACACATCTGTGGCTTTGAATTCCATAGAACTTCTGTTTGTAACAGACTCCTTTGCCTGCAAGACTTTTGCTTGTATACATGCAAGTCTTTACAGCGGAATGGTCTCCAATGAAGACATAGCCTTGCTTCTTCAGGACTTCCTTGTAATTTGAATCCATTAAAATTTGGGCAGAATGAAGTTATTTAAAGGTTTCCGAGATGCTCCACAACAAGTTTGTGTGCTTCCTGCATGCATTCGTATAACTCGAAACGCCCCATCTTGCTATTAAAGAAGATTTCCTGCGCCTGCGAGTTGAATGGTTTGAGTTTTGGGTGTTCTGCCTGGTTGAAATAAGCAACATGTCTGGGAGAAGAATTCGGGTTTTCAAGCAAAGCGAAATGCGCTCTAGTCGCTTCATGCTGATCAAATATGTACATGGCAGGTAGCATATCCGCATTAAATGGAGGCTGCTTGCTTAGATCGAGAACCATGTGACCATTTGCGTGAGGCTGTGCGTAATTCCTTGCTTCGAGACTATTCGAGAAGACCAAAAGTGTTCCATGATGCGGACGTCGCATAAGTGAAAACATTTCCGCTCCCAAATCGCTGGTAAGGACGTACTCTTTCGGGTCTGTCGGAGTGTAGAACCCTGTGTTAATATATGGAACGGCAGATTCAACGGCTTTGAAATAGAGGTCTAATCCTTCGGTTGTCCTAAGATGGGTGTCGAATTTCTTCTCATTACCGAGAGCAGAGTCTAATTTTTCATCGGTAATAGGCTCGCCAAAAAGCTCTTCCAGAGCTTTACCAACGAATGGGTCAGCCCTTACTCGTGTCATTGCTGAAATCATGTTTTATCACTGTTTATCTTTCTTTACTGATTAGTACTTATGAGTTAATTTTATATCTTTCGCTTTATAAGCTTATTTATATAATACCTTGACTATTACGCGTATATATCGCTTATTCAGTGTTTTTGACTATTTATTATGTTATATGCCCATTTTTTTAGATTTTTTAAAGAATTAAATCTTCTTTTTGTAATAATTTAATTAAATTAACTTTTAAAGGTTAATAAGTTAAGAAAACTTCAATTCCTCTTCCTGCACATAAGGAATTCCAAGTTTCAATGCGATTTCCGCCTTCGCAAGCTCAGCGCCTATATAGATCAAGTGTTCAGGATAGCTCATTGTCTCCTTCAAGACCAGCTCTTTATAGATGTCTTCTGCCTTCATTCCTTCAAACGTCTGGAGCAAAGGTCCATTATTATCATAGTGCTGAAGCTTTATCAAGCCATTCTCCACTTTTATGACAAAATAGCCTCGTTTGTCCTGCCTCCATCTCAGCTGCGTATGCTTCTCCGCAATCTCAACGGCCGCCTTCCAGTCTGGCTCGTAAATGTGGGCTGAAGCTGAGATTATTGTGAGCGGTCCAAGGTCTGCCTCAATTTGTTTAGCTATTAATTGCTGGAGCTTTCTAAGGCCAAAGGCGTTCTTCGGCCATGCAGCGAACATGTCATTGCTCCTGAAGTATGATGTTAAACTTAGCTTGTCGTTTGTTATTGCGCACTGGATTATAATAAGGCAGGGCGGATTCAGGCTGTTTACGTCTTCTTCAACTCTCCAGGTCATCGCTATCGCCCTTCTCGAAAAAGAGGTTTTTTTCAATTCGTCAACAACTTCCTGAATCTGGTCTATCATTTCCTTCATCTCCTGCTCTGCTTTCTTCGGAACATGCCTGAGACGCTGGCCGTAAGTGTAACTTGTTCCTTCGAATTCAGTGTAAGTTAAGATTTGCGGGTAATACTCTTCGAGTGCTTCTTTCGTTAAACCGATGTACTCTGGCAAGTATGGCTTATCAGGATCTTCATTGCCAATTACAACCATGTAATTCGTTATTTCCTTGACATCCTGGTAATGGCTTTTCTTGTGGCTGCCGAACCGCATTATGTCACCAAGGATTTTTGGCCAGGCTAATGCTATCTTTTCTTCGTGAACTATAAAACCAGCATCGTTAGCGGGAAACTGGCTCGGCTTGACTGGCTGCGGTTCGGGAAAATCTATTTTTTCAGAAAACGCTTCCTTTTTTTGCAGTTTGCTTATTGCTTCCTTCACTATTTCAGGCTTTGTTGTGCCTCTGAGGTCAATTACTTCCACTTTCCTTCTGAACAAATCAATTTTATCTTTAGGAATCTCTTGTCCAATTATCACCGTGCTCTCCCTTATTTTGTTATTGTCATCAATACCGTTTTTCATTAATGAAACAAAGGCCTCTCCCGCTTTTCCGAGGTCGAGTCCGCAAAGGACAATATAGCGGATTTCTGGATATTGATAGACAGTTCTGATTAGTTTAGATATGCCATTGAAGGAATAAAGGTTGCCGATTAGCCGGTATTCATCAGGATTTAATGCACTCGCAAACCTGTCTGTTTGAGTCCATAATGTGCATATTGCGACGCAACTTTTCTCGTTTCCTAATATGATGCCTTTCTCAACCGTCATCAGGGGCGGATTATTCTTTAGTTTAAAAAGAATGTTCATTAGTCAGTTAAAGCTTGATTTAATAAACAATAATTAGAAAGACCTTCATAGGTGATGTAAATGAAATCTCTAACTTGCGATTGCGGACATGTTGTAAAAGGAAAGACTGTTGCTGAAGTTATGAAGAACGGAATGGCACATGGAATGAAAGTCCACAAGATGAAGAAGAGTGATTTTACTCCCGCAATTGCAGCAAAGTACAAGAAAATGATTAAGAGCAATTAGTTTTTTAAATTATTTTTTATTTATCTAATTTAATACTTTTCACTTCGCCGCCTTCTTAACAGCCGCTGCAATCGCTTGCACAACTTTTCTGTCAAGCGGGTCAGGCAATATTTTATCTTTTGTCGGTATTTTGACGCAACTTGCGAGCGCAATTGCTGCTGCCATTTTCATTTCATCAGTTATCTGCGACGCTCGCGCATCAAGCGCACCCCTAAATATTCCGGGAAAGACTAGCACATTATTGACTTGGTTAGGGTAATCGCTCCTGCCAGTTGCAACAATTGCAGCCCCTGCCTTCAAGGCATCTTTCGGCATTATTTCAGGAACTGGATTGGCAAGAGCAAAGACTATTGGATGTTTTGCCATGGATTTAATCATTTGCGGCTTGAGCAATCCTGCTGCAGATACGCCAATGAAGACATCAGCCCCTTCGAGTGCATCAGTAAGCTGGCCATCTTGCTGGTCTTTGTTAGTCATTTTGGCAAGCTCCATTTTGAACTCGTTGAGGTTTTCTCTGCCGTCGTGCAGAATCCCACCTCTATCAACTACAAGTACATCCCTGACAACTGGTGCAAGTATTTTAGCGACTGCAGTTCCTGCAGCGCCTGAACCAGAAATCACAACCTTAAGGGTTCGCATTTCTTTTTTAACAACTTTAGAAGCATTTGAAAGAGCGGCATGTATCACAATCGATGTTCCATGCTGATCGTCGTGAAAGACTGGAATCCCGAGATCTTGAAGAGCGTTTTCAACAATGAAACAGCGAGGTGCCGCAATATCTTCTAAGTTTATGCCGCCAAAAGAAGGCGCGAGATTGCGAATGCATCTTGTCAGCTCCCTTGGCTCTTGAGTGTCAAGGCAAATAGGAAATGCATCGATACCTGCAAATTCTTTGAATAGCATCGCCTTGCCTTCCATTACTGGCAACGCTGCTAACGCACCAAGATTGCCTAAGCCAAGGACTGCTGAGCCATCAGTAATTATCGCAACTGCGTTGCCCTTCATAGTGTAATCATAAGCTGCCTGGTGATCTGCGGCTATCGCCCTGCAAGGTTGAGCGACCCCAGGAGTATAAGCTAGGCTCAAATCCGCGCGGCTTTTGATTTTTGTCTTAGAAATAACTTCTATTTTACCTTGCAGCTTCTTGTGGTATTTGAGAGAAGCAGAGTAAATGTCCATCAAAAATGCCGATTTGTGGGTAGAATATATATCTTGCGGTATAGCGATAAACAATTTTGCGTTATTAGATTAAGATTCTCAACTGGACATCCGCAAAGCAAACCTATTTAAGATTATGGCAGATATAACTATCTTATGCATCAAAGAATTCAAAGCCCCAGCTCTATAAACACATTCAAGCAGTGCCCCCGCAAGTATTATTACCAATACATTGCCAAGCTCGAGACAAAGCCCTCGATACATCTTCTTCGCGGCAATATTGTTCACTCGGCATTGGAAGAATTTTTTGATATGAAGGACGTTTCTGAAGTTGGATACGCATTACGCTTCCAACAAGAAGCACTCGGCCTTTTAAAGAGGCATTGGGATGCAAATATCCTGCCCCTTAGTCAATTGGAGTCAGAAGATTCACTCGAATTTTACCTTCACGAGTCGCAATTGATGATTCTTAACATCACTAATATTTTTACCAATCGATTTGAGCGCCAGCTCAAGAAAGGTTTACTCGCTGAGCAGGCTTTCAAAAGCATGACTCCAACAATTGAGCAAGAGTTCATTTCTCACAGCCACAAGGTTCGTGGCTTCATGGATGCAATAGAGGTTAACGATGAAGAAGTGCGGATAATGGACTACAAAACTTCTAAAACCTCAGAGATTAATGAAGCGTACAGGCTTCAGCTCGCGATTTACGCCTTGCTTTACGAGGAGAAACATGGTAAAAAGCCGGACAAAGTTGGAATTTATTTTCTTAAATCAACTGAAAGGCTTCTTGATGTCACAGACGAGCTTCTTCTTTTCGCTAAAAAAGAAATTGAGCAAGTTCATAAGAACACCAAGAGTGAAAGTATTGATGACTATCCTCTCAAGCCTTCGCGGCTATGCAACTGGGGCTCTGGCAAGTGTGATTATTACGATAATTGCTTTGGCAAGGACAAGAAGAAAGAAGTTTTTCTAAAGGTTAAGCAGTGAAAACTCCTTTAATTGCCTGACATCTGAAGGATGCAGCTTGTTTTTAATGTCGAGGTCGTGAGATGTTGGCGAATAGAGAACTGCTTTTCTTGCACGCGTTTCCTTAATTTGGAGGATCGCATCAAGAATTGCTATTTCCAAATCTAATTCCTTAGCGACCTCGACTCCGAGAAATGATTCTTCGGCAACATTCCACCATGCCATAAGCGAGACCGGATTATCATTTTTCTCCAAAACTCTAGTTTTCATACCTTCAAATCCTGAGTCAATCAGGTTGAAGAGGTGGCTGTACTCTCCTTTTCCAGCCCTGAGCCCAAGAACGAACTTTTTAAGCTGGGCAGACGTGAAATCTTTAGCTTCCTTTGCTTTTAATTCACTTTGTCTGAGTTGGTGATTTATTTTGTGTACTGACGGTTGGTCGCCATTCCAAGTGTCGAATGAGAACACAGGATAATGTAAGATACGTGTAACTGGCCCAACCCTGAAAATGCTGGTATGCTTTTCGAGGTCTAATAATTTTTCCAGCTCATTGCTTTGTAAAGTAATCCTTTCAGCTTCTTTTCGGGAGAACAAATGCTCCAGGAATGCAAAGAGAACAGCGATTCTTTCTTCGGGCCGCGTTAGAGGCGCGCCTAACACTCTCCAGTGCGTTCCTTTTCGCAGTGCAAGTATTCCTGAGTTGTCAAGGAAGTGGCAGTAAACCTTCTCCCACTGGCTTGCAAGCGAGTCGTATAGCCCATGATGGTGTTCTGGAGAATTCGCAAATTGAGATATCGCTTTCAGTATGAGTTGATTATTTTTTTCAGGACGAAAGATAAGTTCCACTCAATTAATTATTTGATTGGCACATTTAATTCTTGCGGTAGGCACAATGGGTGGTATCACTTTTTTATGCTCAATCATGCAAATCACAACGGGCAGGATGATTGCCACAATAAAGGCCGCCCGCCAAATGAGGGCTTGTTAATTTTAGCGAAATTTCAACAATACAAGTACTTGAAAACAAAAAAATTTAAAAAAAAGAGTAAAACAAGAAAAAAGTTTATGCTCTGTTCTTAATCGCTTTTTTCGGAGCGTTTTGCTGCTGGATTCGCTTGTATCTCGTTCCGCGCTGAAGGATATTAATTTCCATCTCCTGGATGCCGAACGCTTCTTTGAGATAGTTTATCGCTTTCTCCGTGTCGAACCCTTTGCAGGAATAAATATCTGCTGTAAAGAAATTTTCTTCAACAAAGGTGTGTATGCTGATGTGGCTTTCGCATATCATGACGAAGCCTGAGCATCCGTTTTCTTCTGCTGCCCACTCGTCCTTCCATGGAACAACGTACGGCAAGGTCATTTTTGTCATGCCGATGTGCGCAGGCAGCTCATTGAGTGCCTTGTAGACGATTGTCTGGTCTACTAGCTTTTTGCGGTCACAATTGTAACCATCGATGGTTACGTGCGGGCCAAATCCCGCAGCTCCGTAAGGTTTTTGTTTCTTCATTTTTTTTAATTCCTCGAGAAATTTTTGTTTGAAGATAATGATGCCAAGAACGCGTTCCCCAACGCGAAAGTGAACGATTGAGTTTTGTCCATTTCTGCTTCGACTTAAAAATATCTAGTTGAACTACTTTTTAAATATTATCTTTTTAGAATTTTTTAAGTCGTGGAAAATTTTCAGATTTTTTTCAAAAAAATGATTGCCGGATAGTGTTTTATTTTTTCTTCGCTTCGGTGCGGATAGTTTTTTTGCGGTTTATCGACGGAAAGCTCGAGTTTTTCCGCTCCAATTTTTTCTTTGAGCTCTTTTTTCAGCTCAACTCCGATAATTCGCGGATTTTCGAGCATTACAAACGCTTGGATTCGGTCTTTTTTCTCCAGTCCAGCTTTTTTTCTCAATTCCTGGATTCTTCGCGCAAGTTCCCTTGCGACGCCTTCTGCTTCAAGCTCAGGGTTTGATTTTGTATTCAGATAGACAATGCCTTCGGAAAACTGGCTTAAAACAACGTCTTGAGGTAATTCCCTGCTTATTGTTACGTGTTCTTTCAGGATTGTTATTTTCTCGCCATCAAGATTGAATGTGTATTCTCCTTTTTCATCAATGTTTCTTGCGACTACATCTTGGCCTTGAGTTGCAAGGTGCGCCACAACCATTGGCGTTTTTTTAGCGAATACCGGTCCGAGCTTGCCAAGATCTGCTTTCACGAGCAATTTAGCTTGAGGATACTTTTCTCCGATGATTATTTGTTTAACATTGACTTGCTCTGAAATCAAAGCTGAAAGTTTTTTTGCTGCTTCAGCAACTTCTTTGTTCTTTGTCTCGACAAAAAGTTCCGATAACGGCCATCTGACACCGATTGCTGCTTTGTCTCTGCATGATAGGGCAGTTCCAACAATGGATTGGGCAGCAGCCATTTGTTTCTCTAATGCCTCATTTCTTTGCTCTACGACTGGCCAGAGTGTAAGGTGCACGCTTTGCGATGTACCGAGTTCGAATTCCCGGAATAACTTTTCAGCAGTATAGGGAATTAACGGCGCAAGTACTCGGACTAGACGTTCAAGGCAATATCTGAAAGTGTAAGCAACCGCTTTGTCTTCTTTCTGGGTTCTGTCCCTTACAAGCTTTATGTACCATCTTGAAAGATCGTCCATGATACAGGTTTTTATTGCAGCTACTGCGATATTGTAATTATGCTGTGCCAATTCCTTGGTCACAGTCTCAACCATCCTGTTTGTTGCAGAAATCATCCATTCGTCTTCAACTCTAAGCTTTGCTTCTTCTTTTCCGTCAAGATTTTGCGTTTGATAGAATTCGCTGATATAGTATGCTGTGTTCCAAAGAAGTATAAGGAATGGGACTGTTGATTCGTTAAGGCTTTCGTACCCAAATCTTTTTGGGTCTTCAGGGGATGTTGTCAGAAAGTGCAGCCGGACTGCGTCAACGCCAACTTTATCAAAAGCTTCCCAAGGATTGATGATATTTCCTTTGCTTTTGCTCATCTTCTCGCCTTTGTCGTCAAGAACATGACCTGCGACTAGGCAACTTTTGTAAGCTGGCGAGTCGAAAAGCAATGTTGAGAGCGCATGCATTGTATAAAACCAGCCTCGTGTCTGGTCTATTGCTTCGGTTATGAAGTCGTAAGGAAAATTTTTTTCGAAAAGTTCCTTGTTTTCAAAAGGATAATGCAATTGGGCAAATGGAGCTGCCCCTGAATCATACCAACAGTCAATGACATCCTCAATTCTAGTCATCTTCTTTCCGCAATCGCACTTCAGCTGGATTTTATCTATGTGCGGCTTGTGAAGATCGAGCTTGCCTGGCATCTTGACTGCGAGCTCTTTAAGTTCCTTTACGCTGCCGATTGCCTTTTCAACACCACATTCGCATTTCCAGATTGGCAAAGGTGTGCCCCAGAATTTTTTCCTGGAAAGCGCCCAGTCCTTGACTCCTTCAAGCCAGTTTCCGAAACGACCATGCTTGATGTGGTCTGGATACCAGTTTATCTTCTCGTTGTTAGCAAGGAGCCGGTCTCGATATGCTGAGACTTTGATAAACCAGGATTTTGTAGCGTAATACAAGAGCGGAGTTGAACATCGCCAGCAGAAAGGATAGTTGTGAAGGTATTTTTCTTTATTAAGGACAAGCCCTTTGTTTTCAAGGAATTCGATAATTGCAGGATCGCAGTCCTTCACGAATTTACCTTGGAAATCCTTGACTTCTTCTGTGAACTTGCCGCTTTCTGTTACAGGTTGAAGGAATTCAAAGTTGCTTTTCTGCACGACAGCGTAGTCATCTTCTCCAAATGCAGGCGCAAGGTGTACAACACCCGTTCCTTCGCTGATTGCAACGAAATCAGCGGGCAGTATTTTATAAGACCTCTCAGGATTGAGTTTTGATTGGAAATAACCGAAAAGCGGTTCATAAGACAGGCCGACTAATTCTGTGCCTTCAAATTCTTCAGAAATTTCAGGACTCTCAAAATATTTTGCTGCCAGTTCTTTTGCTAGGACGTATTCGTCTCCCTTGTGCTTTACGACTGCATAAGTTATGTTGGGGTTTACAGCCAGCGCAACGTTGCTTGGCAGAGTCCACGGTGTTGTTGTCCATGCGAGTACGTAACGATTCTTGTCCTTAAGCTTGAATTTGACTGTTATTGCTGGGTCGCTGACTTCTTTGTAACCTAAAGCAACTTCGTGGCTTGATAGAGGCGTCTCGCATCTGGGGCAGTAAGGAACAACTTTGTGACCTTCGTACAATAATCCTTTCTCATATAATTCTTTTAGGCTCCACCAAACGCTTTCGATGTAATCATTCTCCATTGTGACATAAGGATTTTCTAAATCTTCCCAGAATGCCATCTTGTCAGTCAGCCTTTCCCAGTCTTTGATGTAAGAGAAGACATCTTGCCTGCACATCTTGGTGAACTTGTCAATTCCGTAATTGACGACATCTTTTTTTGAAGGCAGGTTGAGCTTCTTTTCTACTTGGACTTCAACAGGCAATCCGTGGCAGTCCCAGCCGCCTTTTCGCGGAACAGTGAAGCCCTGCATGTATTTTAGCCTGAGATTCAAGTCCTTGAACACTCTGACTTCGACGTGATGCAATCCTGGCGGAGCGTTAGCTGTCGGCGGCCCTTCCAGCCATGAAAATAATGGTTTGCTCGGCTCGTACTGGATTGTTTTTGCAACAAGCTTGTTTCGCTTCCAGAATAGCTCAATTTCTTTTTCAATTTCCTTGAAGTCGTACTTCCTTGCTAATGGCTTACGCATTGCCTGTCAGAATAGACTTTTGCTTTTAAACGTTTGGTTAATTAAATCAAAGAGCAACAAATTAAGTAAGAAGAAAGCAAGAGCAGGCTTAATCCTAATCAAGTATATGGCCTGATTTCAACAGGCCTGTGATTAGAAGTAAAAGCATAAGAAAAAGCCTTTCCTTCTTCCATGTCATCACTTGAGGGGTAAGCCTGAACAACATAAAGAGGGAACTTTCTTGCAGGGATAAAACTTCCATGGCTGGTGTCATAATCCCCTTTCAAATGCCTCTCAAGGCTTATTTCATTGTCAACTCTTGAAACCTTGATTATCCTTCCATCCTCAGTAACATAGTCTGATTGTATTGAGCCGTTAGGAAACAACGACATAGTCAAATCAGCAAGGTCACGATCTCCAATAAAACGCTCGAAGTCTTTTCTTGTCCTCGAATCGTTAATTCTGACTGCGGTTCTGATCGCTCCGTCTATCGCATCTCTAAACGCGGTTTTGACATACTTCCATACATCAAGGGACTCTCCACGCGCTTCAAAAAATTCGTTTTTTTCAACCATGTTGTTTACCTTGTCAGCTAATATTCTTTGTTATATATAGTTAATCAGACAAATAATGCAAAAATGTTTAGAAAAACCTAAAAAAATTCAACAAATGTTCATTTTTTCTTAATTACTACCTTCCAAACTAAACATTTGTTAATCTTAGTTTTCAGCGCAGCAAATCATATTTTGCGAGAATGGCCCCTAAATCTTGCGGGCTTTGACACAATTCAGTTACAATCCCCAGTTTGGCAGCCGCTTCAAGATTAATTTGCTTGTCATCCACAAAAAGAGTTTTTTGCGGAATTAGATCTTGCTCGCTTAATATCATCAGATATGCATTTGGGTCCGGTTTAGAGACACCAATCCTGTGCGAATAATATTTTTTATCCAATAGAATTACTATTTTTTCGAATACTTCCTCATTTTCTGGTGTTGAGTTGGTTAAAACATAAGTCTTGATTCCATGTTTCAAACTATCAAGAACGCTGTAATCGTCAGGAGACCAGACTCTTGAAAAAACAGATGATAGTTTATTAGAATATTTTTTGTCAATTTCGATTTCTGCTGCGATATAATCCCAAAATTCCGCTGGCTGGATTCTCCCCTCTGAATAATCCTTCCAATGCTTTCCTTTTACAGCAGCTCTGAATTGCGATAACGTAACATCAGGAGTTATTTTTCTTAGTTCTTTTTCTACCAAATCCCACCTTTCTTCGATAAGAACATTCCCGACATCAAAAATCACTGCTTCAATTGCCATGAAA
>JBBSVZ010000193.1:0-1692 GCA_038046545.1 Nanobdellota archaeon
TTTCTTATGTTTTTAATTGATTAACTCTTCCCTAAGTATCCATTCCAAGCATAGCTCAATGACTTCTTTTATGCCCTTATATATCAAGAATATTTCCTCCTGCGCTTTCCTGCTGCTGGGCAGATTGCTGCTGACCTCCCACTACGGATGTAGGCTCTGAAGGCCCTATAATTGTGTTGCACAGCTCGTCATCTATGCTCCATGAGGTTGGAACATCATCAAAGCTTATGCATATTTTATTATAGAAAAAGCTGCTATATTGCACAATAGCATTTCTTCCAGTGTGGCCAAACTGGCCTCCTTTGCTTAGCTCAATGTCGTTTCTGAATAATTCTGCAGCCCTTTCCCCTTTTAGGATTATATTAAACCTCATCTTTTCCAGGGCTTTAGGATCCTTTTCATAGTCACCGTTCTTTACATTGAATGTTATCTTGTATAAAAATTCGCGGGTAGGCTTTACTATTCCTGTTTGCTGATTTTCTGTTCCCGGCCCTATAATCTGCTCGCTTCTTGATGCTTCTATATGGGCTGCGACCGCTCCAAGACCCAGCTTTGTCTGGACATACGCAACACCTTTCCCTTCCACCCCGGCATATTCCTGGCATATCGCGCTTTCCCAGTAGTCTGTTCCCAAATATAAAGTAGCGAATATCTTGTCAACATTCTCCCTCCAGAGGTCAAGGTCTTCCTTGCTGAAGAATAATGTTGCGTAATAGCCTAAACCAGCAAATTCTGTCAGGGCTGATTCCAGCTGGGCGAAGAACTGCCTAGATTTGTATTGGGTTTTTAGGAGTTCAAGGTCCTCAATTTCTTTACCCTTCCTTGGATGATCCACTGAATAGATTATTGTTATTGGCTCTCCTGTTTTTGCGTTTGTGAATAGTGTCATACTCTTTGATTCATCTATAATCCCATTTTCATCTTTTTCGTAAGTTGTTTCTATTACCTCATCCGGAACATCTTTTTTGCTTTTATCGTCATAGGTAAAAATCGTTTTTACCTCCTTCTTGTCTAAAATATAACCATTCTTATTAATCGTTTGCTCTACTACAATTAATTCGGCTAGACCTTGATTAGGATTATAAATCCATGTTGTCGTTTTTGTACTTTTTCTGTAATTATCATCATCCTGTTTTCCTACCTCTTTTGTTGTAGTTTTTGTATGAATTAACTGATTGTTGATTACAGCAAGAGTATCTCCCTGGACAACGTTTGATCTTAATTGGCTCAAAACATTGGAATTAAGCTCAAAAAAATCATCTCCTATTAGGATCTTAGTTGGATTGGGCTTATTGCCTTGGAAGGAATATATTGCTTCATACTCTTTCCTGCCAATTATTTCTGTTTTTATGGCATCTCCTTCGTATTTATCACCGCTCTTGAGGATGTATTTACCATCTTCAGAATAAATTGTTTCTCCATCCATTGTGATAAAATCAGTTTCTTTTGCTCTTGGATGCTCTTTTTTGAAATTTTTGGCAGCAATTAATTCAGGAGGTTCGCTATCACTATTACTAATATATTCCCCACCATCAAATCTAAACAGAAATTTCCCGTTTGGAAGCGATATTTTCTGCACTGAGCTGGCTGTTTGTTTGGATGCTGATGCAGCACTTATTCCTAAGACCTCATTAATCAAGCCAAGATCAATGTCCCCAATGCTTGCTGGTAGATTCTCCTTAAACCACTTTA
>JBBSVZ010000194.1:0-10660 GCA_038046545.1 Nanobdellota archaeon
ATGTTTCAGAGCATGAACTTGGCGATGAAGTCGAAGCTGCAGTCATGGATGGGATATATAACAGAACGCTTTTCAGGCAAGCAATTAAAACGGCGGAAAGCGGCCTGCCGCAGAATGAACTTCATTACCTTGCGCCTATCAAACACAGATTGAACGAAGGCACTGTGGCAAGCAAGATTCAAAGCGAAGGAAGATACACTTGCATTCATCAAGTTCTGGATTCGTTAGAAAAAAGCTTAGGAGCGGATGTTCCATACCGAGAACATCTCCCATACATGTGAAAAAGCCAAACTTCGCGATAATAGTTTGCGTACATGGTGACGAGAAATATGGAGTAGAAGTAATTAAGAAAATAAAAAAGTTCACCAATAAAACATCAGTGATAATTGCAAATCCTGAAGCTCTCAAGAAAAATAAAAGGTTTGTGGATGTTGACCTTAACCGCTGCTTTCCAGGCAAGGCCCGGGGAAATCGTGAAGAGCGCATTGCTTTTTCGCTTACAAAGGCATTGAAGCAATTCGACTACGTAATTGACTTGCATTCATCCAGCACAGAAACAGAGCCATTCATAATCACAACTCGAATAAGCACAGATCATAAAAAATTGATTTCTTGCATCCCCGTCAGAAAAGTTGTCATTATGACAAAAAAGCTTGCAAAAGGAAAGGCGCTAATTGATCATTGCAAGTGCGGAGTGTCTATAGAAATTGGACAGCATCAAAACAAAAACAATGCCGCTAAGGCTGTTTCGATAATAAGAAGAATGCTGATAAATATTAAAAATTTTAGTTCGAGCAAAAAAATATTCTTCAAAGCTTATGGCATTTCAATGCATGGAGACCCTCATCCGCCAAAATTGAAAAATTTTGTTCATTATGTTGAAAAAAAATCCAAAGTGTATCCGCTATTGATAACGCCAAAGGAATATGCTGGCGATAGCGTGCATTATCTGAAAGCTCGAAGAATTAACTACCGAAATCATTAAAAACCTAAATGTCATTGATAGTTTTATGACTGAGGAAAAGGAAGCGGAAGACGACCCATATGATGAGGATGAGGTCGAGCGCGAGCTTGAGGACGATGAGCTCAATGATAATGAAGCAGGCATGCTCGAAGGCTTCGACAGGGATGAGGCCGAGTCTTTCGATAAAGACAGCAAGAAAAAGAAAAAAGATAAGAACTAATTTAATTCAGGATTCTATCGAATGCGTTTCTAACAAAAGCACGGTCAAACTTTCCGTCAGGAGTATAATCAAATATTTTATCTGGACCGACGTGGTGCATCCATACTGATAGCAACGCTTGCTGCTCGGCAAGAAACAATTGCCTTCGATTATTGTATATTTTCCCGCTCTCTTTAGTCCTTTCAAGCTTGTAAACCCTCTGCATATTGTTAAAGAAACTAACCATTTCATCAGAAGGGGGTGGAAATGGCAGCAATACCAAATCCTCTAAAACTTGCCATGGTTTTCTAGTGCGCTCAACAGCAGCCATCGGATCTGCAACGCCTCTTAATAAGTAAGCGGCGATCTGTGTATGCTGGAAAACTGTTGGCTTAATTTTTTTCCTGTTAGTGATGGGTGCACGGATTGAGGCTGGCGAGTGTGTTTCGTGACTTAATAGTTGCCAGTCAGAATATGCTTCAGGCCCAATTGGTAAATTATGGAATTGCACTGTGTACGAATAATTCCATCTGCGCGATGGTATCTCGACGCTCGAGGATCCTGGACGGGGATTAAGGATTTTCACTTTAACATCATCAAGAGTCAAGGCTGCGGCTATATCCCATCCAATCTTTTGGTGAACTGTAGGAACTACGATATTGGAATCACCATAATATGGTTCCACCGTATAACCGATTTTGTATTCGTATTCTGCTCTGCTAAACTTCCTAAATGCATCATGAATCATTTGTTGAGGATTTCCTTTTACTAGCAATTCCTCTTTCGTGAATCTCCCAAGATTTAGCAATTGACCATCATGCCAGAAATAAGCAGGGTCCATCTCATTCAAATTTAATCTATAAACTTCAGGCAGAAGCATCTCCTCACCCACGATGTCAAGGTGCTGATTTTGCTCCATTCCTGAGATGAAGTCTGCGATATCATGGATGTTTGCGCCTCTTGCTACCTTGCCATCTGTCTCCTTGACAACATCTAGAATCCAGCGCGGATTAAATCGATCCGCCCAATCTTTCTTGAAAATTTTTCTTTTTCTTTGATCCATGCTTCGGGGAAGATTTATAGTTATTTAAAAGTAGTTATGAAATCAAGGTTTACTCAGATATTTGGGCCAAGAACAATAATCAAGAGAAATTGTTTTGTCCTTCAGCTCTATGAAAAAAACCGTACGCAGTTTCGGCAATATATTGTGTTACCATGCCTGCAATTAAACCGAGTGGCATGCCTACAGAACCTCCGCTAACTATGGATAAACAGATTTTAGCCGCTTCATCAGGATAAGAATCAAGTGGTATTTCATATGCTAGAGCTGTTACAGCTGCGAAACCTATTAGTCCGCCTAAGGGAGTCAGACTTGAGAATATGCTGGTTTGTGTAGGTACGTTGCCTTCTGCTTCTATTCGTTGTTCAAGTGGCTGATTTGTCACGGTAGCAACAAGCCAGAATAATAAATATAAAAACATTGTTGATGCAAAAGTAAGATATTTAAACGCTTCAAAAACTCTCTGAGTATGAACCTCTTCAGGAATTTCAACCTGAACATTGAACGCAGGAGCCTGTTCTTTATCTTATTTGGAATAATTTCCATACTTTCACTTTTCATATTTTTCAGGGTCGCATTTTTTGTAATCTTTCTGATAATGCTAAACTTAGCTGGCGGCTTTATTGTCAGCAGACAAAGAATGGTTCTCACGATGTTCGGCTTCGAGTTCGTCACATTCTCGACAATATTTGCTGGATTCGCTTTCGGGCCGATAATCGGATTAATAGTAGGTTTGCTAGGGCGTATGTGCGAAGCCATATCAATGAAACACAGCTTTTCTTTAGCTGTTACTTTGCCATTATATGCTGCACTTGGATTTCTTGCAGGCACGATTCATCCAAACAATTTTGTTTCGGCAGGGATAATGCTTGCAATTGCCTTTTCTATCATAAGTTCGGCACTAACTTTCATATTTCTGCAGGGAAGACCCATAACAACAATTGTCTTCACAACAACTCAGATTATTTTCAGTATCCTTCTAATTAGCTACCTTTTCCCTGTTTTCTTCACGCTTGTAAAACTTTAGCGGATCAAAAAAGATAAATATTGAGACAACAAATTGGCCCACGACCCCCATGAAAAGGTCAGAAAGCGTGTCCTCATAAGAAAGATTCATGATAGTTTTATCAGCAAAAGGCGTCACATATTCAAAAAGCTCCCAGGCCACGTGCCCAAAGGCCATTATGCCAATTACTGCCAACCACACAACAATTTTGTTCTGGTCGATCAATGAAAGCAAATAATAAAGCACAATGCCATATATTACCGGATTGATGAAATGTGTGATGTTGTCAAACCAAGTCCAATAATAGTAATAGTATCCAAGTGCATTGCCGGCAAGGTCGATAACAAGAGGCAATGTGATCATGGCATCAATTATGTGGGGGTATTGCTTCCTCTTGGCATAAATAGTCCAGATAATTGGAAAAATCAGGGAGGCTAAACTGAAAATGAAAAATTTTATTTCCATGCCGCGAAGTTTTAGGTAAATAACATCCGGAAAGAGGAAAACGACGCTACCCAGAACAGGGACAAGTAGTTTCAGCCCAAAATTGAGAATTTTAGCGGGATTCATATTAGCTTCTTTTGGAACCTGTCAAATTTTTCTAAATATTTTGGTGGGTTGACTGAAACGAAAGAAAAGCCCCATTTTTCGAGCATTGATTGGGCATTAGTGCTTATTTTAGGCGCTGCCAATACTCCTTTGACGCTACTCAGCCCTTTCATGTCTTTTATTTTTTCAACGTAGCGCCTCAACTGAGTTACAGCCGAGAGGTCTGCCGAATAACGCTTGCATTCAACTACAATCAAGGTTCCGTTTTTATCATGACCAAATAAATCAATGAAACCGAATTTTGTGTGCTCCTCCATAGATAATGGTTTGAAATCAAGGCTAATTAAACTCGGGTTCTGCATTATCATTTCAGCCATGTCGCGCTCAGTCCCCACTATCCTAATTTTTTGTTCATCAATTAGCTGCCTACTTTCAAAGAAATAAACCTGGGTCAGTTCAATTCGCATGAATTCCTTTTGTGATATGTTTTCAGCAGTTACAACTGCGTAATCTCCTTCAACGTATGCATCCAATACTGCTTCCTTCATGTAATTAACTGGGGTAGATCCTTTGTTTTGATGTACAAGCAAAGTCCTGTCTGATTTTATGATTATTATTCTATCGCCCCATGGAAGCTCTGACTCTGCCCTGCCGCTGTAAGAAACAAAGCAATGGCAGCCAACAGCCATTGAATGACCTTTTATTATTGCATCAAGGAATTTAATCTTAAATTCTGAGTGGTCAAGCATACTTGTGAGCCATATGCAGAGTTATAAAATTGTATCGCTAAGACCAGTTTCCATTTAAATGAAGGGAAAAGACATATAAATAACAATTCCGATAATATGCTACCAAAAGGATGAAAGGAACTCTCTTCTGGGAAGATAAAGCAATACCTACACTATTTGTAGCACTCATTGTCATCTACGGAGCTGCTATAGGAACACAAAGCGGGCTATCTTATACTGGGATGGCTACTACAACTTATTGTGGTCTGTCTAAGGTTTGGTGCCCGGAGTTTTCTAAATGCCTCTACACATGCGACAAGAAACCATTGACTACATGTGGCTCTTATGGAGATGTGGATGGAGACGCATGGATAAGCTCTAACGATGCTCAAATAATTTATTCCACAGCATTGCGACAGTTGAATCCAAGATTGGATTCTGGCCAACTAGAAATTGCAGATGTCAGCGACATACCAGGAAGAAACTCAACATATTATGATGTAAACCTTGTAGATTACCAAATCGTCAACCAATATGTCTACGGCAAAAGAAGCACATTCCCAGTATGTGGCGGAGCAACAATCCAAATTTATGTTTTTAATGATAAAAACAAAAATGGAATTCCAGATGTTGGCGAACGATTCCAAGGAAGCATCCCCTTTAATTCCAACGTCGCCACCATAATAGAACACGGCGAAACAACAGAAGACATCACACCACTCATGTCAAGCAGCACAGCAGCATACAGCAGAGGAATCAAAACAGGAATCGATTATAGGTACACAATCACCCCGGCAACAGGCTGGCAACTAACCAAACACTCAACAAAAACACCACAAATCGGATGCACAAAAATCTGGACAAGCTACGCCTGCGAATACCAAGAACAAAACACAAAACCATTTAATTTAAATGAAGGGCAGACAACCACTTTATACATAGGCTTGACGAAAATACCTGGAATAATAACAACACAAAGAACTGCAGTTCCAATAACTCAGCCAACACCACCTCTCCCATCTGACCAGCCAATACAAGGACCAATAACTTCCACACCAGATATCAATCAACTTGGATACATCCCAGGCAGAATAATAGTAAAATACAAATCAGAGCCAAACGTCAGGATTAACAGTGGTTATATCGGATCCACTAGAATGGCTTTTCTGGGGGAGCCATATGTTGCAACCCAATTCAATTCAGTAAATGTTCTTAACAAGGAATTCAGCGTGACAAATCAATACAGCATCCTTGATAGCACAAAAACAACCCAAGAACAATGGGCAGAAACAAAAAAGAAATATCCAAAAAGGGCAGCACGTTCTCCCTTAAACTCCCAGCCGCCGGACATGGACAATATTTATGTCATGACTGTGAACGAGCAGACAGACTTGAATAAATTATTAACTTCTTACCAGTCAGACCCAAACATTGAATTCGCTGAACGCGTTTATTTTAGAAAGACTTTTGCAACCCCAACTGATAATTATTTCCAAAACCAGTGGCACCACAAAACAATAGAATCAGAAAAAGCATGGGACATAACAACCGGAAGTGCTGATATAATAATAGCAGTTATTGACACTGGAATCGACGCTGAACACAACGATTTAAAACAAAAAATTAAGCACAAGAGCAGCGACCAGATAGATGGAATTGACAATGATGGAAATGGGAAAATCGATGATTATTCTGGATGGGATTTTGCAGAATTGCCATCGCAATTATCATCTAAATGCAGGGATCCTGATTGCTACACTGAAGACAACGATCCAACAGATGCTCATGGCCACGGAACAGGAACTTCAGGAACAGTAGCTGCGCAAGCCAACAACAATGGAGTCGTTGGAGCCTGCTGGAATTGCATGATCTTACCTTTAAGAGCTGGAATTAGAGTAATTAACAACAATGGAGATATCGATGGATACGTAGATGATAATGCAATTGTGAAATCAATAATGTACGCTGCCGATAATGGCGCTGACGTAATTTCAATGAGTTTTGGCGGCCCAGAAGAAGTCAATGCATTTAAAATTGCATTAGATTACGCAGCCTCACTTGGTGTAATTCTTGTTGCTGCTGCAGGAAATGATGGAAACTATGGAAACCCGGTTTCATATCCAGGATATTATGATAACGTTATAGCAGTAGCAGCAACAGACCCGCAGGATAGGCTGACAAGCTTCAGCGAGTATGGAAGTTGGGTTGATATTGCTGCGCCCGGAGCAGGAATATACACGGATTCGCCAGGACAAACCGTTAAGGCAATTTCCGGAACAAGTTTTTCAACCCCGATGGTTGCTGGCGTCATTGGGTTGATGCTTTCAAAAAATCCTGCTTTAACAGATGCACAAGTGAAGAGCATACTTTACCAAACTGTTGACCCGATAAATTATGCTAACAGCCGAAGAATCAATGGCGGAAGGGTCAATGCATTTAAGGCACTTCAAATGGTTCAAAATGGGAACCAGCCACCAACCGCCTGCACAAATGGGCAATGTACAACAGGCGCTACAGAGCAATGTATCGATGACAAAAATGCAAAAAAATGCGATAACGAATGCTGGACTATTTATCAGAAATGTGATGGAACTACTCAGAAATGCTCAGCTTCAGCTACAGGAACGCAGTGTACAACAATACAACAGCCACCAGTTAATAATTGCGGAGCAAACGGAATAAATACAGCAACAGGCAAATGTGATCTAGCATGTGGCGCAAATGAACATTGCAACGGGAAAGCAACAGGAGCAATCCTTCAAACATGTGCGAGCGGCAATACTGGAATACTTGATTTATGCTCAAACAATTGCCAGCCAACAGATCGGCCTGATCTTGCTTGTGGAATCCAAACCATTGCTGGCTGCACTGGCGATGATTCATGCAGCAATATCAAAGCAGGTACTTCTGGATGCGACCAAAACTGCAAGCAAACAGGAAGCTTGCTCCCTGATTTGATTGTGCAGAATCCTGGCGTTAGTGGGACCTTAAAACCCGGCGAAACCGTTACCCTTACTGCCGCAATAAAGAACATTGGAAAATCAACTGCCCAAGCCTCTAAAACAAGCTTTAGGCTTGATAACGGAGCAACTTTGATAATAGTATTGCAAACATTTCAAGCACCGACAGGACAACTCGCGGCCGAATCATCAGAAACTGTATTAGCTAGTTGGTCAGCCACATCTGGACCGCACTCCCTCGAAGTTTGTGCTGATTCTGGTCATGTTGTAGTAGAGACTGATGAGAACAACTGCCAGACTTATACTTTTACTGTTCAAAATACACAATCTTGCCCAGCAACAACTACTTGGTGCAGCCAATTCTCAAACTGCCTCAAGAATTGCAATACCAAACCGATAATGACAAACTGCGGTTCATATGGTGATGTAGACATGGATGGCCTGATTTCTTACAATGACTCAATTACAGTTTTAAACTTTGTTGCAGAGGCACAGCAATTAAATGGCGAACAATTAGAGAGAGCTGATGTTACGGACACAACAACCAAAGCTTCAGGAAGCGTTGATGTAACTTCTGTCGATTCCTTGCAAATTCTTAGATATCTTGAAGGATTTACACAAAGATTCTTGGTTTGTGATGCGAAATAAGGAGAAAAGATATTTAAATAACAATCCCGAGTTTATTCAACCATAAGAATGAAAGGAATTACCTTCTGGGAAGACAAAACTGTGTTTAAACTATTCTTAGTCCTTGTAATAGGTTATGCTGCAATTATAGGAATACAATCCGGTCTCTCTATGACAGGATACGCAACTAAAACATTCTGCGGGTACGCAAAAACTTACTGCCCAGAATTCAACAAATGTCTCTACACCTGCGATAAGAAGCCTTTGACAACATGCGGATCATATGGAGATGTAGATGGCGACGGATGGATATCATCTAACGACGCCCAAACAATATACTCAGCAGCACTAAACCAATTAAACCCACCACTTGACCAAGGACAAATAGAAATCGCAGACGTAAGCGACAAACCAGGAAGAGCATCAACAAGCGCAGACATAAATATTGTAGACTACTACACAGTCCTCCAATACGTACTCGGAAAAAGAAACACATTCCCAGTCTGCGGCGGAGCAACAATCCAAATATACGTATTCAACGACATAAACAAAAATGGAATACCAAACTTCGGAGAAAGACTTCAAGGAAGCACACAATTCAGCTCAAACATCGCCACCATAACAGAAAACGGACCAACAACAACAGACATCACACCAAAACTCTCAACAAGCGCAGCAGCATACAACCAAGCAATAAAAGAAAACACGCAATACACCTACACAATCACGCCCGCACCAGGCTGGCAACTAACCAAGCACTCAACAAAAACACCGCAAGTCGGCTGCATAAAAATCCTAACAAATTATGTTTGTGACTACCAAGGACAAAGCACAATACCATTCAATTTGATAGAAGGGTATACGACGACGCTTTACATAGGGTTGACGAGAACAACAACGTATACTCTTAATTCTGTTGCTGGAGGAGGAGGGTCGGCTACCCAACAATTTCAATCATCCAGCACCAAGTGCACAAACGAAGCACCACAGTGCCAAGACGACAAGAATGTCAGATGGTGTTATCTTGGCAATTGGAAGAATCTTGAATGTCTAGGAGACAATAACTTTTGCGTTAAAACAGCATCCGGAGCAGCGCAATGCCAAATAAAACAGGTTTCACTCCAATCTTGTGGTCCATACGGTTCATGTTCAAACTCGCCAGGGCAAGTAAGTAAAAAATGCTTAACTTCATCACTGCTACTTTATTGTGACGGTTCATGCTGGAAACAACTTCTAGCATGTCCGGATGGAAAGACGTGCATAACTGTTGACAAGGTACCTAACTGTTACGATAGATGTGGCAATGGTGTCCTTGATTCGGGAGAGGTATGCGATCATTCCAAAGGATGGAATAGCGATGAGGGTCCATACCCAACAAACCCTTCCGGCGGTTATTTCAGATATGAGTTTTGTTCTGGACTTTTTCTTACAGAAATCTACTTTTGTAAGCGTGACTGCAGTGGATATACCCCCGTATCAGTCGAAACAAATTCATTTGTTGGAATGTGTAGTGATAGATGTGTATCAAACACATTAGAATCAGAATGTAATCGTAAACACCCAACAGATAGTTGTGGAACAAATAAAGTATGCGATTCTCAATGTGAATGTGTGGACATTCCAACCAATCCAATACAATCATGCGTCCAAAAATACGGCGAAGGTTCTGTTTGCATGGGAAAATCATCTTGTACCTCTACACCTCATGATGTTACAGATACAAATTGCAAAGGAGATGGGGATGAAACATGCTGTGGAGGAACACCACCCACGCCTGTACCACCCTCAACTTGCACCCCCGGCACAATCTGCCCAAGCAAATGTCCAAGTGCACATCCATATTACTGCCCAGATAATAATGGAATAGACAATGTTTTGGGAGACTGCTGGGATTCATTGTGTCCAGGCAATACTTGCCCGGCACGCGATAATCAAGGAAATACAGTATGTCCGTCAACACCACCTACACAACCAGCACCAACCGCCACAATCCTTGGTCGTGTATGGAAGGATGACAACGAAAACGGGAGACAAGATGGCTCTGAACAGCTGATTAGCGATGAATCCTGGTCTGCGTGCAAGAGATTCATAATATCTCCAAGTGTAAGCATCGTTGGCAGCCAAGCTTCAAGCTTCACTGAATATGTAACAAAATGCAACCCAGATCCATATTACCAAAAAGATGGTCTGCCAGAAGGAGATTATAACTTAAAGATAACTTACCCTCAAGGCTGGAAAGTAACTGGAACTGTTCAATCAGGAACAACTTGGAATGCAAATTCAGATGGCTCAATCACTGGCAAGCTTATGTCAGGTGAAGAAAAACATATTTGGTTTGGCCTCGCCCAAGTAAACAATGAGCCCATCGGCGCATTCGACTCAGCAGATTGCTCAAAAATCGCGGGCTGGACTTGCGACCTTGATAGCGCTTCTTTTGAGAGGCTTGATGTTGCAATTTACAAAGACAATCCGAAAGAAAGCAATGGCGTTTTAGTTGGGCAAATTTTCAAAGCAAGCGTTCTAAGAGAAGCTGCTGTCGGCAGTGCATGCAAAGGCGACACAGTTCA
>JBBSVZ010000195.1:0-2068 GCA_038046545.1 Nanobdellota archaeon
TGATGGCTCTCCCGCTACACTCCTGCCGATTAGTAGAGATTCTTTAATTCGTGGCTTAGTTGTAAATGCCAGTTTTCTTGATTCAGGCCGTCAACTTATCGGAGCAAGCAACAGAGAAGTTTGTTCTTTTGATTTTTCTAAGACAGATATTTTAATTTTAAACACTAGTGGAGGAATGTTTACCAAGCAATGTACTATAGCGCCAGCAAATGTTCCAGCTGGCACAATGTTTGTGAATACAACAGCCACGATAGATCCCCAAGACACAATCAAGGAAACTTCTGAAACTAATAATATTTCAGAGGCCAAAGAAATCAGTTTTCAAGGCCAAGACGCAACGCAGGTGGTTAATGTTACAGTTAAGATAGAGCCCATTGTTAGCTTATCTGGGATAAAAATCTTGTTTCAAGACGCGAGCAATGGTCTTCTTCAGGCAGTTTGTTTTGGCGGCGCTTGCTCTGTTAGTTTGCCTGCTGGGGAGTATCAGGTTTTAACTAACACAACATTTTTTATTTGTTCTGAACCAGATTGTCCTTTAAAATTTCAGGTTGTTGACAGAGCCGTAGACCTTGAGTTAAAAGTAAAATCTATAACTCCGCAGAGTAATTACTGCGCGGATTCTGATGTGGGCGAGGATAATCCATATTTTGTCAAGGGGGCAGTAAGAGCTTATAGTAAAAATAGTTTTGTTTTTTCAGGAATGACGGATAGTTGCGTAACAAGGTCTAGGGTTGTATATGTGAGGGAGTATTCTTGTTCCGGAACTACCTATAATTACAATGATTATCAATGCCCTAATGGTTGCTATGACGGCGCCTGCTTGCAAAATTGCGCTACACTATTTGGCTCGGCTGATTTACAATGTAAGCCCTTAGTGGAAATTGAGGCCATTAGGCAACAGTGTTCCAATAAAGAAGTTATTTATGATAAATTGCGTGTGGGTCAATATTGCAGCAAAACCGGAGGCGATTATTGTGTCCAGTGCAAGCCAGAGTGCGAAAATGACGCTGATTGCAATACTCGCCAATGCCCAATTGCTGGCGAAGAGCCATATTGCTCTAGCCAGAAATGCGGCTGTCGCAAAACATTGCCTGATTTAACAATAACAGCGGCTTTTACTTGCCCAAAAAATTTATACAATACCAGCGAGCCAATTTCAGGGTGTTCCATAACTATTAAAAATGTTGGCACTGCTGGCACAACAGTTGCTCCAAAAATAAATCTGTATGATGTGAGCGGGGCAATATGGAAACAATTGAGCCAAACGCCACACTCTGGCGTTCTTTTGCCAAATGCGGTTGCGCCAATCGAGTTTGGCAGTTTTAGCTTTACTGTTTCCGGCGTTTACAAGCTGCAGGTCTGCGTTGATTATAAAAATAACGAAATTGCAGAAAGAAATGAAGATAATAATTGCTCATCTGTTTTGCCTATTGAAGTAAAGGCGCTACCCACTGTATCTTTGCCTGACTTATTAACAGCGACCGTTCTTGTTTGCCCAAAGAATTTATATAACACAGGTGATTCAATTTCCGGATGTTCTATAGCTATTAAAAACCAAGGTAACGTTGACACAACCATAAAACCAACAACTGTTCTTCGCCATAAAACAGCTAACACTGCATGGAAAGCGCTAAACACAATAACAAGCCCAGCCATTCTTTTGAAAGGCCTATCAAAAACAATTATATTTAACAATTTTAAGTTTGACGCCACAAGTACCTACATATTGCAGGCCTGTGTTGACCCAGATCCCTCGCAAATTGCCGAGTCAAACGAAAATAATAACTGTTCGTCTGAGGTTTCTATTGAAGTAAAAGATCTGCCACTGACTGCTTGCTCGCCCTCTGGCTGGTGGTGTGGAACTTACTCTGATTGGAAAGGCCAGTGCTCTGGGAGTGGCACATATCAGATATTAACTGATGAAAACATTTGCAAAAAAACTGGTGAAAATTATTGCGTTACTTGCGGTGTTAAAACAGTTTTTAGAGCTGAATTGGCAAACGACAAAACTATTGCGATTGAAGGAGCGCAAATTTTATTAAGCCCTGTTGATTCATCCTCTGATTTT
>JBBSVZ010000196.1:0-1921 GCA_038046545.1 Nanobdellota archaeon
CGTTTACGGATGCTTCTCCTCATACTATTATGAAATTGCCACTTGGTCTGTATGTCACGCGACTTCTTCTTGGGAGTATATAAAAATGGAGCTATGAAAATTTCTTTTTCTTCAATTCCTTGGCTCAAAAGATCTCTGCTTATTGGTATTTTTTCTATACTTGTTGTTTTGAGTAATGTGCAACTTGTTCAGGCACAATCATATGAGCTGATAATGACCTTTCCTGAGAGTGGGGTAGATAGCGAAGAAAATTTTGGAGAAACATTCGCGCCGTGTCGCTCCTCGGGTAACTGTAGTTTTAGCTGTAATGCAGCAAATGTTGGTCGGACATGTTCTAATCTTGTCTGCGCTGGAGGTTCTGGAGACTCAGCCTATTTTTATACTCATGACTATGCCTGTGTCTATTACCCGCCTGCTTGTACTCCGGATCCATCTTGTGCTGCCGATACTTGTACGACGGATACTTGCTATGATTCATGCTCCAATGCTTATGCGGGGACGAAGAGCTGTCCTGTAGCCTGTACAGTCTCAAATGTTTGTGGTGATACAGCGATAGGTATGCTTATTGGTGCGGTATGTTCAGCTACTCCTCCTCCTGCAGTAGATCAGTGTCCTTTAGATCCTGGTGTTCAGTGTAGTGCGAGTGAATGTAGTAGTTGTATTCCAGACTCTTCTTGTTCAGTAAATACCTGTACTGGAAGCACCTGTTACGATGCTTGCGGTAATTCTTATGGTGGGAGTAAGTTCTGCGGTGGCTGTGTCGCTGACTCATCCTGTGCTGCTAGCACCTGTACCGGTAGTTCTTGCTCAGACTCTTGCGGTAACACCTACGGAGGAACCCTCTTCTGTGGTGGCTGTGTCGCTGATCCATCTTGCGCTGCGAGCACCTGTACCGGAGATACATGCACCGATAGTTGTAGTAATTCTTATCCAGGTATCCTTGACTGTTCCGTTCCCTCTCTTAAAATCTGTGAAAACTCGTGCTCTTCAGGTCTACAAAGAAGCGGATCAAGTTTTGCTATGGCAACAGGATCCACCAGAAACCTCGTTTCTTGTTGGAATACCGCCCCTGACTGTTCCGTGGGATCTGGAAATGTAACTTCTTCAACTTCCTGGAGTGAAAGTGGAGGGGCAACTATCTCTCTTTCAGGAACCAATCCAAAAGTAGTGACAGCAAACTCTGCTGGAAGTGAAAATGTCACGGCAACGTATAGTGGAAACAGCGCTTCAACAACCGCTTCTGTCGGCTGTGTCCCAAGCGTCACCTGCGCTACTGCTCCGGAAGGACTCAATCACTGTCCAGCTGATATGTACACAGTAGGAGATGGTTGCGGAAATACTCTTGCCTGCTCTGGAAGACGAGCTTGCGACTTCAATTGGAAGGAAGTGGCACCGTAGTGTATATTAGAGTAGAGGGTAAAAATAAAATACTATGAAAAATATAATTCGTTATTTCTTGTTTCTCCTTGTTTTTGCCGTGATAGGCACATTCCTTATAGCCTGTTATTTCACTTTTTTCCGTAAAGGAGATACGCAGGATAAAAAAAATGTTTCTTCTGAGCTTCAGGATGCTCTCTTCCTTTCACCAGAAAATGGTCTCACGAAGCTCTATCGTCTTTCAAACGGGCAATACGAAAACATACCAAGGGGACAAGGATCTTCAGTTCAGACTGTTGCGCGTCAAGGAGAAGATATTGTAGAGATTCAGTCTCTTTCTAATGGAGATTTCTCTTTGGTAGTAAACGGTGTTGTTGCGTACTCTTCTCAGCTTCCAAAGATGGGAGGCGTGCTTTCTTCAGATAAAAAGTTTGTGGCTTATATGGAGGCAGCGGAGAATTTACCATCCGATACAAAAAAAGAAGAAAAGAAGCCTTTGAATTGGCAAATTATGATTTTTGAGGTAGCTTCGGGAAATCGTACT
>JBBSVZ010000197.1:0-2998 GCA_038046545.1 Nanobdellota archaeon
AAGTTCTGCATCAATCGTTATAATTGTCGACCAAGCAGGACAGTTTGCTTTGAATATCGTCAATCCGGCTGCAGGGCAGCCATATCCAGAAAACCAGCCAATTACTTTTGAAGCAAATATCATTGGCGGAACTTTCCCCCTGCAGTGGGCCATTCAAATTATAAATTTGCAGAACAATCAAAACGTGCACGTTCACCATGGAAGAATTAATACAGGGGGAAACAGGACTATTACACACAACCATGCTTTGCCAGCCGGCAATTATCGCGCAGCATTTTTTGCCGAGGGAAATGATCCCAGTGAACGAACTGGCGATCAAGTGGATTTTGAAGTGATTGGCCCCACACAAACTCAACAATTAGCGATAAATATAGTTCAACCGACTCAAGGTCATCAATACCAAATAAACCAAGATGTGCAATTCGAAGCAACTCTAAATAATGGAAATCTTCCAATAACCTGGATGATGAATATAGTTGACAGAAACACTAATCAACCGGTATTACAACCTCATGGAATTCAAGGTCAACAGCACTTCACCCACACTCAACAGTTGCCAGCAGGAAATTATCGAGCGGTATTTCTCGCGCATGAAAACGGTTCACGCGCTGTAAATGGCTTCGTCGAGTTCGATGTTGGAACACAAGCACAATTCGCGATTGATGTACATGCTCCTCATGACAACCAGAATTTTCCTCTCGGCACTCAATTCGCGCTTCATGCTGAAATCGTTGGCGGTCCCAGGCCGATAAGATGGGTTGTTCGCGACATGACTTCGAACATCGTGCTTGGAGCTCACCAAGGTTGGATAAATCAACAAGGAAACATTTCAATTGGCCCATTCAATTCTCCTGGTAATCTTGCCCAAGGGCAACACATTATACGTTTTGAAGCAGCTCCGCGAGGTCATCTGCCGATACATGTTGACAAGACAGTAATTATTGGTGGGCAGATCCCGCCGCCAGATGTACCTCCCAATCTTCCTCCGGGGACTCCTCCTCCAACCACGCCTCCTGGAACTCCACCAGGAACGCCTCCGGGTGGCAATCAGTTAAGACATCGAATGGCGATAATTGTTGGAGGGAAAGCATGTCAAGGTGAGAAAGTTGAGTCAACTGATTTGAAAGATCAAAAAGAAGCAACTTTTATTATTCAGAATAGAGGCAACATGGGTAAAATCGGATGGATTGCATCCTGTTCTCCTGGGCTGAAGCTGAATAAAAAACGCGGGCTTTTAGATAAGAAATCACAAAATGTTGTAAAAGTAACAAAAACGGTTAAGTCTTTCGAAAAGAAGACTTTGCCGCCTCATGTGACAATTGTTGCGAGATTTGGGCCTAATAAAAAAGATGTTCGAGAGCAGTTCAATGAATCTGTAACCACACTTATTTATTATAAAACTAATTAGAAATATTTATATATCAGTATACACTTTATTATACTGGATTAGCTTTAAGAATGGTTAATATGAATAAGAAAACCATTGGAATACTGTTTATTAGTTTGCTTGTTCTACAGTTGAGTGCTATTGCGATTCCTGCAGTAACTGCGCAAGCAGCAGATGGCGAATTTGGCATTTTCCAGCCTTTGACTCTGATCATTGACCCAATTCTTAATCTGTTCGGCCAAGGCGAAGCAATCAAAACACATCAAACAGCAATAGCAAGAGTAGTAATTTGGATTGCAGTATTTGCTGTTGTGTATCAAGGTCTCAGTGTTGCAAGCGGGCAAAGTGGCTGGATAAAAGGAAATGTAGCTATCGCCCTTGCATTTTGCTTTGCAACTATCTCTATTGTTTTTATGCCTGAAGATTGGATTATCCAAATTGGAGCTGGATGGGCTCAGGCAACATTCCTCGTGCTCTTATCTCTAATAATGGTTCCAGTTGCGATCCTTGCTTTCGTAAACTGGAACAAGCCTCCATTGTCAGCAGGATTGCTTTTGCTCACCCAAGGGATGTTGTTTTATTATTATACAATATTTGGGAGAGATAGCATGGGGGCAAAATCAGTGAGTGTTGGAGGTGTAGATTTCACTGGAATAATAATGATTGCAGTCAATTATGCACTTATTATTGTTCTTATCGCATTGATAATTCAAGTCGTCCGTTCATTAACCCAGCTCGGAAGCGGATACGCAAGCAGTGGGTCTCTCGGTTCCGGGGTTTTAGGAAGAGCTGGTGATTTTTTCAGACAAAGGCCAGCACCTGAAACAAGGCCAAATGAGAGGAGAAATGAACCACCAACTTCACCGGCAGCACTTGACGGTCCAGCTGACCAGCAGGATCAACAACTCCAAAATCAAATAAATGGCGTCGTGCAGCAGATGAATCAAGCCCAACAAATGATTAATCAAATGAACCAGTTTATAGCAACTCAAGGCAACCAGCCACTAACTGCTACCCAAATTCAGAATCTACTGAATGCAATCGAACACATGATAAATTTACAACAACAATACAACGGACTGCTTCAACAGATGAATGCAGCCCAACCCCCCTAAAATGGCATTACCCGGAGTCGATTTGACAAAAAGAACTGTTAACCGAGTTAGAGGAGGTAATGGGTCTCAGCAAGCACAGCGCCAGCAAATATCTGCATCGCCGGGGCAGTCTCCCATCGTCCTGAAAAATACATCAGTTGAAGCTGCTGCACACGAGCTGGAACGAAGGTATTCCCTTGCTGTCCGCGAGATGATACGGCTCTTGCAAATTGTCGGGCCGAAACTGAGGCAGGATCACGACGCAGCCTATCAAGAAATTAGGAATCTTAACATCCAAATAACAAAAGATTCAAAACTATACGAGTACTTAAAAGACTTGAAGAAAGTGCATACAGCAGAAATTGGTTCGATTTCTGATTATTACCAAAAGTTGAAAAATTATATTCCTGTAATGATGCAGGGCGCAGAGTTATCAAAAGATATACTTAAAGCCCAAAACCACGTTAATCCTGGACATCTGTCGAAGAAAGCGACCAATATCAATGGATTATTGGAG
>JBBSVZ010000198.1:0-2625 GCA_038046545.1 Nanobdellota archaeon
AAGCTCTGCATAGAACCATCGTTTTCCAACTTCCAATGGCGAAAATGACACATTCCAACGACGTTTTCCTTTTTTAGTCGTTGCTGCAATGTCCTCTACCACAAAATCAGTAATGGGAAATATTTTCTTTAGCCACCAACATATCCTTAATTTCCATTGCCAACGTGCTTTGGTGGACGGTACTAATCCCCCTTTGGTACGATTAAATCTTGGCTTACGACAAGGAGTTTTTCTAAATCGTCTTCCTCGCCGCATCTCACGCCTTGTCTTTACTGCATCCTTCACCCATGTTACTGCATCAGCTTGAAGGTTCAGGTACGTATGGCTTTCGGATTTGATTGTAAATGCTTCCTTCTTAGAGCCTGGGTCTATCCCAACTACAATGGGTTCTAAGAAGTTGTTCGATTGCTTGGTTATCTGCGGTGACAAACCCGCCTGTGCAGAAGGCGTCGTGTCAACGCTGAAGAAGGCGTCGTCGGTCAGACGCATCGCACCGAGCACGCTGACATTCAATCGAACACAAAATATACCTTTACTCCAGAAGGGCGTTGCCTTCCTATCTCTAATCCAACGTCTTGCCCTTGATGGTGTCGTTGGCATTAAAGGTTTTCTATCTTTAGAAATTACTGGTATAAACATAAGTTCTCCTTTCGGAGGCAATAAGCCTCTTCTCCTTTCGGAGAAGAGTATATGCAACCCTTCGACACTGACCAACAGAGAGGTTAAGGATTAGGGTAGCGTCGCCTAACATCTTTTGGACTGCCACATCCAGTTGGTTCAGAACTAACTGTCTAGTCAATAGTTTGGTCTTTTGCTTTCCCATCTGGCGGATGGTACTCACTCAAGCCCCGACTGATTGAAAATCAGTCGGGGTTATTGACTTGTCACCCACGATTTTCTTTTATTTTAGGAAAAGAAAAGAAAATCGTGACCAAAAGAAAAGAAAAATTAAGTTCTCTTTGCTCTTTGCCCTTTACTCTTTGCTCTTCGCCCCGACTTTCCCGCCCAAAGACTCAGAAAACTCCGACATTCCCACCCAAAGATTTGGCTATCCTCAATGATTTTCTCTATGAGAAAATCCTGGAGATAATTGCATTTGCCAACAGTGGGATCATAATTTCATGATGTCCCGTGAAAGCATAGCCTTGACCTCCCATGTTGGTCGGACGTTTGACAACATTTTCATTGGGGCGGTAGTGTTGAATCATATCAAAATTAGCTGTAGTGAAGTTGACAACGTTATGCCCAAGATTTCGGGCGACTGTCAGGGCTTTGAGAAAAACTTCGGGGAGCAATACGGCGGAACCGAGATTCAAAAGGACACCGCCATTCCCCAATTCTGAGACAACAGACACGAATGTACGAAAATCGGTAAAGCTAGTTTGTCCGATGGCTGCCCCGTCTGTTGCGGGATGTTGATGGATGATGTCAGTTCCGATTGCAACGTGAATTGTCAGAGGAATTTCATGCCGAATGCTTGCAACAAGTAGACTATATTCGAGATATGGTGGATTCAATTCCAACAACTTCCTGCCCAATCCTTCGCCCATGCCACAGTTTTTTTCTGCAGCGTCCTTGATAGCTTCATTCATCAACCAACCTGTCTCTTCAGACATCCCAAACGTGCCGTTTTGAATATTTTCCGCAACGTCCTCGGAAGTTTCACCGATTAGCGCGAGTTCAAAATCATGGATGCTCCCCGCGCCGTTTAATGCGATTGCGTTGATGATGCCTTTTTCCATCAGAGAAATTATCACTGGACTTAAACCGCATTTGATAACGTGACCGCCCATCATCGCCACAACAGGTTTTCCCTTGTTATACGCAGAAACGATATGTTCTATTAGTTTTCTGAAATCTTGCCCTGCCAAGATATTCGGCAAACTATCGAGGAAATCCATAAATACATCATTTCCCTTCGGCGGAGTAGCGAAATCTTTAATCGAAACTTTGTTTTTCCGCTGAGACAGCGGATATGTTTTAACTTTACTCAGGTCGATGGGAGAAAAAGAACTCATGATGTTTTTCTTGTAGAAATTGCAATAGGCAAACTTTGGGCCTCAAAATCCTTGGATTGAGTAGCTTGCGTACCAAAATCGTCGGACAATGAATGACTTAATTTCGTAAAAGTTTCACCAAAGTCAATTATTCAAGCTGCCTTTATCAATTCCTTTAAACTGGGACTTTCAATAGCTACCTGATTGGTTATCGGAATTGTTACCCTAAGAAAATGTTTTACAGGGAAAGAAGAGATAATTTTTAGCAACCGTTTTTGCTCTTCTTTTGGAAAGTAGTTTAAAAAGTCCAGTATTATGCTATCTTTAATTAGCAATCGTGAATAGGAAATAAACGTTATTCCTGATGCCCGACTAATTTCCTTATCAGTAAAGATTACTATATTTTCATTTAACTCAAAGCCGGTTCGGTTTTCAGGTTCTGAAAAACTGAAGATAATATCTAAAATATCTCCTTCTGCGTCATAAAAAATGCGAATTGAATCCATATTCTCACCTTCTTTGTTTTGAATTTGTAATCCACCACAAATTCAAAACGACCTTGAAAAAATGAAGGTCTGATATGCGGTTAAGACGAAATTGTTAGAAATCCTATCCTTTGTATCTTTTT